>JBHPFF010000087.1:0-12509 GCA_042572165.1 Candidatus Latescibacterota bacterium
CTTCATCGGAGTTTTTCGCCCGATTAATCCAATACGCCGGATTGTCGAAGCGGGTGCAGACTATATACTTACCGATAACCTCGACCTGTGTCTGAGGGTGCTCGGTGAATACGGTATAAAGCCTGTCAACACATCAAATCGAAACTAACAATCGTTATGGTTCATGACAGATTGTCAAAAAACATTTCTTATAATCTTTCCGGAATCAGAAGGTAATCAATCGGCTAAAATTATTTTAACAAACAACAGGAGGAGTGCTGTGAACCGCCAATGCAAAGTTATTCTGAGTGTGATGTTAGTTATGATGGTTCTTGTATCGAGTGCCTGGGCTGAATTCTATAACAGGGCGCCGGATGTTCTTCCCGGAACCCTGCCGGAAATGCGCAATCCGTCGTATTGGATTAATCGGGCGAAAAACTCCGATGAAGTGGTCATGAGTGTCGATGAAATCCACCGTATGAACGAAGCATACAGGAAATGGGTTCAATCTCCCGATCCCTTCAAGGGTGTTTCCGAGGAGAGAATGCCGGAATTGACCTACTGGTGGCCAGGTATTGTGATGATGGTCCCGGATCTTCACAAATTAGATTCGAGGGCTGTTGCGGATACATTGAGGAAAAGGATCGGCGATGAGATAGAATACCTGAGAAGCAGGGAGTTCGGCAACCCCCTTGCGGTAAGATACAGTGACCGGGAAATAGACGGTTTCGAAAAAGAAATGGCGCTTGACCGGGTGAAGGATACTTTATCCATTCGTGACGGTATAGCAGTACGAACAACACGTCTCCGGAATGTGCCTTCATTTTACCCCATTGAGCCCGGGCTGTGGGAAAACGCTAAAACGCGCTGGGAGTTATGGACAGTGGCTGTTCTCAAGACAGGAAAGCCTGTTACAGTGCTCCACAGATCGAGAACCGGCGAACATGTATTTGTTCTTTGCGAGGTGGGTTATGGCTGGGTGAGTGCCGAAGATATTGCGTTTGGACGTGCTGAACAAATAGAAAATTTTGTTAATCCCGAACATTTTGTTGTATGTACAGGAGACCGTGTCCCGTTCTATTCTGATAAAAGCTGCATGTATGCTTCGGGATTTTTCAGGATGGGCGACCGTCTGCCAATCGACTCCCAGCGTGAGCCCCGTAAAGTTAATGTCCCTGTGAGGAAAGTAACCGGGGAGTTCACCACCGAAACCGCATGGCTGACTGAAAATGCGGATGTTCATGTGGGATGGCTGCCCTATACACGGCGAAATATTATTCTCACTGCGTTCAAGCTCCTTGATAATACCTATGACTGGACAGGCGCATGGTTCGGCCGTCAGCACGAAACCACCTACAGAGACATCTTCGCGTGCTTCGGATTCGATTTGCCTTACCACGGTGCCTTGTTTTCCTTTTATGGTGATGACGATACAGTTATTGATCCCTCTGTCGGAAAAGAAGAACAGTACAGAATTATCCTTCAGCACGAGCCGTTTCTCACCCTGCAGGGAGTCGGGACTCATTTCCAATTGTTAATTGGCGAATATAACGGAGAGCCGATTGTATTCGACCAGCATGGTTACGGTTACAGTGATGAAGACGGAACAGAACTTGAGGTGAGAAGATGCTGTGTCGGCGACCTTAGAATGCCGAGTTATTTCCTGAAAAGGAAAATCGTGTTTCTGGAGTTGAAATGACTTTTCTTAAAGGAGTCATGCTGTGAAGTAAAAATTGGTATTACAAATAAGGATAATATGTATCGTATTTTGAATAGATATTACATCTCTTTACTTTTTCGAAAAATAGTCAGGTTTTAGCAATTTTATTACACAACTAACTGTAATTATTAGTTTTTTTGTTACTTTATACACTTTCCTAATATCGATGTATAAAGTTAAGCATTTTGAAAAATGACAAAATTTTCAAAGTATAACATTTGTGAAGGTTATGAATGGAAGAATAAGCTTCTTATAAGCCCTCTGAAAAACCCGAAGTATTTTTTCATTTTACCTTCTTTGTGGTTTATATCTGAAAAAATCTATATTATTCTTTTCAATCTGTTCAAAAAGCCTCAATAGTACTGTTCAAAGAGGAGCAAGAGAAATTCAACAGTAATAAAGCTGTTGCTCAATTATAGTTAAATTTTTATATTAAACATCTATATATTTTTACGACGTGGTAATTTTAATTGTTCATTTGCGCGCATGGAAGTTACAACACACAAGTCACTATTAGATGGAACGGTCATAGTTCCCGCATCAAAATCCCACACCATCCGTGCCGTCATCTTGGGTGCCCTGGCGTCGGGAAACTCGATGATTGAGGGGCCGCTCGATTCGTTCGATACACGTTCTGCTGCAGGTGCAGTCAGTGCATTCGGTGCCGGTCTCGAGATGGACAGGGACTGCTGGATTATATCCGGAGTAGAGGGGAAACCCCGTGTTCCCGATACGATTATTGACGTCGGTAATTCAGGAACGACTTTGTACATGATAATGGGGAGTGCTTCTCTTACTGACGGGTGGACGGTAATTACCGGAGATGAACAGATTCGGCGGCGTTCCGCTCTGCCGCTCATGGAAGCGCTTCAGGGGCTCGGTGTTGAAACGATTTCCACACGCGGGAACGGTATGGCGCCTTTGTTGGTAAAAGGTGCAATGAAAGGCGGTAGAACTGAAGTACGAGGGATAAGCTCACAGTACGTTTCAAGTCTTCTCATGGCATGCCCTCTTGCCCGTGAAAATGTTGAAATCTCCGTTACCGAGCTTAATGAGCATCCCTATGTCCATATGACACTGAACTGGCTTAATTATCTGGATATCTTTCCGGAGGTCACCCTTGATTTAAGCAATATCAAAATACAGGGTGGACAGTCATATCACTCGTTCAAAAGAAAAATCCCGGGTGATTTTTCATCTGCGACGTTCCTTCTTTGTGCCGGAGTCCTTGCTGGTGGCACGGTTATCTTAAAAGGACTTGAAATGGACGATCCGCAGGGAGATAAAGAGGTTGTTAACATCCTCAAACGAATGGGCTCCCATATTGAGACAAAAGAGAATGAAATTACCGTCAGCGGCGGGAAACTCACGGGCATTGAGGTGGATATGAACACTATTCCTGATGCTGTCCCGATGCTTGCCGTTTGCGCCTGTTTTGCGAACGGGACCACAGTATTAAATAACGTCCCCCAGGCACGCCAGAAAGAAACTGACAGGCTTGCAGTAATGGCAATGGAACTCGGGAAGCTCGGGGCGGATATTAAGGAACTCCCTGACGGATTAATCATACGCGGCACGGGTTTGAAGGGCGGACATGTTCACGGGCACGGCGATCATCGTGTGGTGATGGCGCTGGCAGTTGCGGGATGCGTGGCTGATGGCCCTGTTGTCATTGATACTGCCGAGACAGCCGGCATTACGTTTCCCGGTTTCTGGGATACTTTGCGTGCGCTGGGAGCAGAATTTGAAATGAAATGATAATTTATATTTCTAAAATGTAGTTTCGTGTTTTTATAAATTTTTCGTTTTAGTAACAAGGAGGAACAAATAAATGCTTGGTAATACGTTTGGGCGCTTGTTCAGGATAACGACGTGCGGTGAATCATACGGGAAAGGACTTGCCATTATTGTGGACGGTGTTCCTGCCGGCCTTACCCTTACGGAGGAATATATTCAGCATGAACTTGACAAGCGCAAACCTGGTCAAAGCCCTATTGATTCGCCAAGGAAAGAGACTGATAAGGTTCAGATTTTTGCGGGATTGCTCGAAGGCAAAACTACGGGAGCCCCTGTCGGAATGATCGTTTACAATGTTGACACACAAAAAATCCATGTCGACCAGTACCGGGAAGTTAAGGATATCTTACGTCCAGGGCATGCCGAATACACGTTTTTCGTCAAATATGGTGAATATGCAGACTGGTGCGGAGCGGGACGAGCCTCCGGACGGGAAACAGTGGGAAGAGTTGCAGGCGGAGCAGTAGCCAAGTTCATCCTCGAAAAGGAGAACATCGAGGTTATAGCCTACACCAAGGAAAGTCATGGTATAGTTGCTCGTGACATGACTTTTGAGGAAATAAAGGCGAACTACCGTAAAAATGAAATTAACTGTCCCGACCTTGAAACAGCTAAAGCCATGATAAAGGATGTGGAAAAAGTGCGAGATGATGGTGATACTGCAGGCGGTATCATAGAGGTGATAATACGGGGTGTTCCTGCCGGACTCGGGGAACCGGTTTTTGACAAACTTTCGGCTGACCTTGCAAAAGGCATCATGTCGATAGGTGCAGTGAAGGGAATGGAAATAGGGAGCGGTTTCAAATGCGCAAAAATGACAGGGTATGAGTTTAATGATGAGCCTTACGTTGATAACGGGAAAGTACGATTCAAAACCAACAATGCAGGCGGTGTTCTGGGCGGCATTTCAAATGGAGAGGATATTGTTATCCGTGTCGCAGTAAAAGCGACCCCCACTATTTCTATTGACCAGGAATCAGTCAACATGGCGACCATGGAAAATACAACTCTTTCGGCTATTACAAGGCGTGATGCGACATTGCTTCCGCGCATTTACCCGGTCATAGAGTCAATGTGCCGCTGTGCCGTCCTCGATCATCTATACATGTGGAGAGCCTGGTGCGGCATGCAGAGGTATGAAAACAAATAAAGAGATAGCTAATATGACTTTAATCCTGACATCATAGCATAAATATAAACGCACGCCATTCGACGTGCGTTTATATTATATATCCAAATCTCATCTTCAATTTAAAATAACACTGCCTGGACAAGACTACCGGATTCAGCGAGATTAGTTAACCTGCTTGCAATCATTATAACGGCTTATGGAGCGCATCTTTGAGTAATTTACCGGGTTTGAAATGTGTCTTGCGCCGTGCTGGGACATAAATGATCTCACCGGTTCGTGGATTACGTGCCGCTGGTTTTGGTTTTGTATTTTTAACCTGGAAAACACCAAATCCACGTATTTCAATTCTGTCGCCATTAATGAGACTGTTGCGCATAGCGGCAAAGATACTGTCTACCATATCGGAAGCAAGGCTTTTTTTACAGCTAGTATCCTGCGCAACCTTCATGGCCAGATCTTTCTTAGTTGTTGTCATGCATTTCCTCCTGTCCCTGATCGGAAAATATAAGAAACCAACATCCGATTTACCTTACCCGATAAACTAATCAGGTAGGGAAATATCAATGTAATTTATTGCAACGTAAGCTGTTTATTCTTTGAAATTTAAATTAATACTAATTATGCAATATGTCAAGTAAAAAATTCATAAACAATAAGATACGAAAAAAGACACAAGACATATTTCTATATTATCAATTATAACAACAACTTATTTCAATTTTAATTCTTGGGATTATAAAAGTTTTAAATAAAATAAATAAAAATTCTTTTTAAATTAAAGAGTTAGGTATGTTTTTTGACTCCCCCGTTTTTTCATACCTTACAAAAGTTTAGATTCAATTTGAGATAATTCCGTTTCAATTAGTAAATTACTTGCCATTTTTGACTATTTTTTTATTATATTATTTCTAAGGAGAGGTGACCGAGTTGGCTGAAGGTGCTCGCCTGCTAAGCGAGTGGTGGTCAAAAAACTGCCCCAGGGTTCGAATCCCTGCCTCTCCGCCAGAAAATCGATTCGTTCAATTCTTCCATTACTCCACCAAAAATCCCGTTATTACCCCATCCAGTGAATACATCACCTTATTCACCTGTTTAACCGTCTTTCTCCCCGCAGCTTTTTGATACATGGTATTCAGGTCATCCAGTGATGGCACCGAACCGTTGAACAGCTCCACGGTATAGCTTATTTTCTCACCGGCGGAGGTGTTTTGACGATTAACAACCGTATTATGGATATCAACCCATGCGTTGCAGAGTGAGAAAGAAGATGCCGCACCAGGTGAAGGTGTCCAGTCCCCCCGGCGGTAGAGAATATTCCCACGTTGCGGGTTGTCAGCAAGTATCCATACTGTGCCGTCGGTACTGTCCGGAGTGCGACTTCCCGGACCTTCCCTTTCGACAAGTTCGGCATGGTATCCCAGCCTTTCCGGCTCCTCAACCGAATCAAATCGATTGCTCCAGGCGCCGGTGCCCACTTTATCGAACATACCATCCCTGTCGAGGTAGATAACATCATCGTAGTGAAAATCCCTGCGGTACACATGCTCGAACGGATACAAATCGCAGTATTCTATCGATGTCCACTGAACGCCGGTATCGAGCGGTGTAAATTCCGCATCAACATTTAAGGTAAGCCTCTGCGTTTCGTAAGGCACATTCACTGTGTACTTCGAAAACCCCGTACCCTGCAGATTGGCACCGGAATATGTGAAGCTCAGGTATTCGGGACTGTTGGCATGAACAGTAAAGCCACGCAGGTG
Organism: Candidatus Latescibacterota bacterium; assembly: GCA_042572165.1. Classification (GTDB taxonomy): domain Bacteria; phylum Latescibacterota; class Latescibacteria; order Latescibacterales; family Latescibacteraceae; genus JBHPFF01. The sequence continues at coordinate 6,389 of JBHPFF010000087.1, forward strand.
ATTCATAAACGTGTTCTGGTTGACTCCATTCTTTAGCCAGTAGCACGGGAGTTTGAAAAAAGCATATTCTTCGTTCCCCGGGACAGTAGCGTGATACAAAGCGCCTCGTTTTACATGAAACCGAAAAAGCGGGGTGTCCTCGCAGGCGTCAGACCAGGCTTCATACGTTTCAAGTTCCGAATACATCTGGTATGTGAACTGTATACCAGTTTTACGGATCATGGTTAAACGGATTCTCGACCCTTTACCCACAGTGAGCGCTGCTGTGGCAAAACGCGCCGGACCGGTAGCTGATTTTACAACTGAAACCATCGGGTCTTCAATTATATCACCATCATTCAAAAGAGCAAACGGAACAGAGTTATTATCCGCATTGATCTCGTACCCTCCATTGCCCGCAAGGTTCCAGATTCGTACGAACATATTTCGGGGGAAAGAAGCGGTAAAATTATCAAAGACAATGTCAACATCTCCGCCCCCGGAATCGATTTCGTAAACTCCCTCTATTTCATTGAAATATCTGAAATCAGAGGCAGTAACAGAGGGTTTCACCGGTTTCTGGTAATCTTCCCACATGTTCTGGGCTTTTGATGAGGTTGATGCAAGGAACAGCGTTATTACGCCGTTCAGCACACTGTATCCACCTGCTGGTATCTCAAGGCTGTCTTGGCGTACCCACAAGAATTCCATATTTTCAAGACTCTGATTTGAAAAACCTGCAATGAAGCCTGATTTAGAAGACTGTGTCCACTTTATCGGTCCTCTCTGGGTTATCCATAGCGGCCATTTTTCATACAGTTCGTCTACTTCAGGGTTTATCGAAATATCTAGCAAATATATCCACTCCGGGTAGCTGTTCCTCAGCCATCCAACTTTCATCGCAGAGCGTCCGGGATTGTTAATCATGATGTCAAAGCTGGCCGTATCCTCGCCGAACGGTACAAAGCGTTCTTCCCCGGTAGGAATGATTTTGGAACCTTTCATAATCATTTCCGCATTTTTACCCGGTATATCCGCGTACAATCCAGCTTTAATTATACTGGTTCCACCTTTTTTATCATCTATAAAAATGCTCGGCACAAGATTAACACGCCCATCATAAACATAAATATCCATCGTGCCGCTGCCGTGAGGAAAACCATCAGCCGAACACAGGGAGAAATGTGCACGGGCAGCGGTACGCCCTGGCCCCTGGTCTATAATCTCAAGACGTGCCGAGCGGTCATGGGTCTGATCAATATCCAAAAGCCTTTCATCGCTTGTTATGGCAGCACCCAGATGTACGTCCGTCATGACCGCGTATTGCTTATCCGCTCCCTCAAGCGAAAGCTGACCCTGGGCAACTATGGTGATTGACATCCCACGTGCGCTATCCAATACCACATACGTTTCGCCGCAAGAGAGTATATGGCTTCCCCCGGAATGAACTACAGGTGCATTAATTGTACCGTATGGTATATGAAGTTCGGTTGCAGCATCAGTATTAGCGCAGATAAATACAACTGCAGCGAACCATGCTCTTGATTTCATGAAACCTCCTGTTACTGCCTTAATCACTTCCTTTCAGAAAATCAGAAAAGATTTGTATCATCATTATAACCAAATATCACACTTTTTAATCAACTATAAAAATAAAGGAAGATAAATGAACCCTGCAACAATCAGCAAATACAAAAATCTCATCCGTCAGGTCCTGTCAGTTTTTTATCCGTTTCACTTTCACTGTCGTCATGATTTTCGGACTCACCGTGATTGTCGTGTTCAGGTGCTTTACGGGATTCTTCGGAAGGTTCTGATTCTTCTGTTTCAGGAGACCCTATAGGGAACACAGTTTCAATTGCCTCCGGAGATTCTGTTTTGATTTCTGACGTATCGGGTTTTTGATTTTTTTCTGCAGTTTTCAGTTCGGGGAACTTTATTTCTTCAAATTGTTTTTCTGGGGGTATAGCGGATTCCGGTTCAATAACATCTTGATCTTCATCATTTTGTTTATCGAGATCTTTTATATTGGCGCCAAAAATGGAACCTGTTGATAACGCAGTATCACGGACCGCCTTACAGAGTGCTGCATTCAGATCACGGGCATACATACAAACTATCCCGTCTTCAAGCCACTCCGGCCACGACACAAATAACGGTACTTTGTCCGTATCTTTTCCCTGAGCCTCTACCAGGCCAGACCTCAGTTGGTTTCGGAGTTCCATGTTGTCACTGATGTGGATGGTAAAAATGTTATCTTCCGGAATATTGCGAGAGGCATCGTTCATGGTTTTATCCATACTTTTATTGAGTTGAGGTAAACTGTTTAATCCAAAAAAGATAAATATAATAAAATATTTAGTACAAATACGGTTTAAACTGTTCTTTTAGTATTTATTGTAATAGTAAGTATTTTTTAAAAAGGTGTAAAGGATATTATAACTTTATCAATAACTAGTACACGTAAGCATCCGCAGTTAGTATCAAGATATAAACAATTATGAGGTTTTGTAAAGATAAAATCCTTTTCTTTATAACAATTTTCAATGAGTACCTCGTTAATATGAATGATAAGCATATAAAAATATCTGTTTAAAAAAATGTTGCCAGTACATAACAAAGTTATAATAATAATGAAAAATATTTGCATTACAACACGTGTTCATATATTTTAACATAAATACATAAGGTATTACTTCTTCAATACGAGGATTAAATGTCTGAAGAATATCTCACAGTAATTGAGGCAGCCGGAAAATTATCCGTTTCACCGAGAACCATACAGCGCTACTGCAAACAGGATCTCCTGAACTATAAATGGGTCACCGGCAAGCGCCATAAAGAACTCCGCATTATCCCGCCGATCGAGGCATCAAATCTCCCCGGAGTGAGACACAAAACACAATTTAATCCATCCGATTTTGTAACGAAAGAAAATTTCGTAACAATTACAGGTGAACTGAAAAACAGAATCAAAGAACTCGAAACTAAACTTGAGATGGCGAAAACTGCGTCAGCAGCAGCCACCGGAGTTTCCGATACAGTATCAGATTCGGCTCAGGTGACCGGAGATATTCATGAAAAAACCCGGTCGTTTTTGAAAGATTTTGAAAAGGTTCGCCCGATTGAAAAGAAACTTATCCTAAAAATGGCTGAAGAGATTAAGGCTCACGGCGAATTTCTGAGCAGCCTCGGGATGGATACATCTGCTCAAGACGAATCTGACACCAATTAACATAACTTTATAAAATACATGATATCAAAAATATTTAAGAAAATTGTATTTTTTGGAGGATTGACAATTTTGATCTATCTTGCATCTGGATGTGCAAAATCAATAAATAATGCAAGAATGATAGATAAGAATAATTCCCTCCAGTTTGCTTATAGAGAGCTTGGTGGAAGAATTGCAAGAGGTTTTGAAACTGGTGATCATAATAGTTATGCCAGAAAAACACATTCAGACAAAGAAGATGTTTCGACATTGGAAGAAAAAGATTATTCAGGAGTTTTTCATAATAATAATTACTTCAGGATGATGTTTGACAATGGCTCACATGAACTTTCTTTAGGAAGCAGGGTTAGCACGAATTATTGGAGAATATTGGAAGGTTATGTGAATTACTTTGATCTTATCTCATTAGGAGCAGATGTTAATTACGTTTCAAGGATATCTGACGATAAAAAAATAAGAGCGGGGCAGTGGGGTATTTCTGTATTAATTGGCCCAAACGTAGGACATGGTAATTTAATTATTAATGGAGGATTATTATTTAAAAAAGAGTTAAATAGAGATAGAACGTTTAATAAAGGGTGGATGATTAATGCGGGATTGAGATATTAATGAGATCGCCAATGAGCAGAACATTGAAATATTTTTTTTGTGAAAAATCCTAACTAATTCACAATAACTAAGAAAATTTGCAAACACGGAAAACAAATAGTGATAATTATACCAAAAGTTATGAAGGAAATTATACCCATAGAAAGAACTGAATAGGCTCAGTTTGGTTATTGGGCTTGAGAAATGGAATACTTACGAGCACAACTGGTACGTGTTCTTGCCGAGTATTTCGGCACTGATGACCGCCGGATTGAACACGCCCTGCGTGTGCTGCACCATGCTGACATCATCATGGCAAATCGACCCTCTTGCGATACGGAGATCGTAATCGCCTGTGCTCTCCTTCACGATGTAGGGATCAAGATATCAGAGGACAAACACGGATACAACAACGGTAAAACCCAAGAGGAATATGGCCCACCTGTTGCAGAAAAACTGCTCAACTCAATCGGATTCCCCCGTGAGAAGATTGAGATTGTGAAAAACATAATTGGAAACCACCATTCCCCATTAAGATACGACTACCCAGAACTCATAGTGCTGAAGGATGCAGACCAGATTGTAAATCGAGACGAGAAAGTCTAACCAAGCCTTCGAGGTGACGGTTTTCACCGCACTTCAAGGCCATCGTTTATGTGTCTTCAGCCGACCGGGTGGGATGATGTATTGAGTGGGTGACTGCCAAGCGGACTTTACTTCTACACTTTAAATGCGAATGGGATTAGTGAGACGAGGAAGATGGTGTTGGTGAAATAGGAAGGATAGAACGTGATTAACAACGGTTTACTAACACAACAAGTGGTCCAAACATCAGGGGTAGGTCAATGGTATATAAATTTTCTCTGTATGAACGCATTTATTTCGTAGTTCGTCACATTCCACTGGGAAAAGTAGCTACATACGGCCAGATTGCAAAGATTTCTGATGTGCTTCATGCACGCATTGTTGGCTATGCAATGGCTGCCATTTCCCCCGATAGTGATATTCCATGGCAGCGTGTCATTAACTATCAAGGAAAGGTCAGTCCTCGATCGAGCGGGAACGGTGGTACTATACAGAGACAACTACTTGAAGCAGAAGGTATTCGTTTTGACCGGAATGGGCGTGTAGATTTGAAAAAATATGGCTGGAAATACCTGGATTCAGGGCGGATGGAAGATGATTATTTTGATCCAGAACTGCTATTTGAAGATACTGTACGTCGTCAGAACAAGTTGGACACTTTCAGTTAAAATTTAAGTTATACTTCCGGCTTTTCCTAACTATATATTTTTCCTTTTTATAATTCTCCAAAGTTTTCAGTTTAAGAGTTTTTCTTGCTTTCAATATTGTTTTTCATCCTCCAAATATTCATTACCATGGGTAACATTTCCCAATGCCTCATGATAGTGTTTATAGTTGTAATAATCAATAATACTTGATATTTCAGCTCTCAATTCGTTGAGTGATTACCCAAAATTAATATTTAATGAGAAGATTTTATATTTTTTTCTTGACAAATAATACAAATGTATTATTATTGATACAGATTACTTGAAAGGAGACGCACCATGCCCGAAAAAAAATACTTTCTCACAAAAACCGAATGGTCGCTTATGAAAATCTGCTGGGAAAAGGGCCAGGTGAGCGCCCGCATTATTTATGAAGAAACACTCAAGGATAAACAGCGAGGCTATCAGACAGTGAAAACCATGCTCGATCGTCTTGTGAAAAAAGGCTTTCTCGATCGTGAAAAGTTCGGCCCCATCTGGCTCTATAAACCGATCAAACCACGAACCAAGGTTATGGCCAGGGAAATTGACTCGTTTGTGAATACTGTTCTAGACAATACCTTCGCGCCTCTTTTTGCCCATCTGGCAAAAAGGGAAAAGCTTTCTTTCGATGAAATTGAAACATTGAAAAAGCTCATCGAGGAGCATGAGGAGAAAGACTGATGGAATCCCTGAGTTCATTAGCCGGAATAGTTACCCGCAATCTGTGGGTGGTTAGCTGGCAGATAACTATCCTTGTGGGGATTGTCTGGATAATCGACCGCTTGAGCCGCCGGACATCGTCGCTTTTCCGCTATTGGCTTTGGTGTATTGTACTGATACGTCTGTGCATTCCGGTGAACTTGACATTGCCTGTGGATTTCGAAGAATTTATCAGGCACAGATTGGGAATTGGTATCCCTGATATTGCTGCACCGATGCATGAATTGTCTGATGATATATTCACAACAATAATACAATCGGCTCCGGGAGTACCGGAAAACTATGATTCTGAAATCTCACCTGTGAAAGACGAGAGTTTGTTAAC
>JBHPFF010000088.1:0-12224 GCA_042572165.1 Candidatus Latescibacterota bacterium
TCTTCGTCCAGTTCAACCACACTTTCGAAAAGGAGCTCCCTGATCACGACGTGAAGCCTCCCCTATCCCTGCGTTACATGGCCGTTGGGGCGGGTGTAGGAACCTTCGGCTGGAGCGGAAACGTGATGGTGCCCGGTTACTGGTCAAATGTCTATCTGGGAGGTGTCCTCACTGACGCCCTACTGGAACCCGACAGCCCCATAGAAGAGACTCTTTGCGATAATTGTCGTATCTGCGCTCGTGTCTGCCCCGTGGGATTCATCAGCAAGAGGGAACAAACCAGCATGACGATCGGTGGAAGGCAATTCTTTTACAACAGCAAACGGGGTGACTTGCGGTGCCTCATAGGTTGTGGAGGATTTACCGGTCTTTCAAAGGACGGAAAATGGAGTTCCTGGTCCACCGGGCGGACCATCTTACCGGAAACTGATGAGGGACTGCCGGAACTTTTCGCGCGCTTGCGGGACGACCCAGCCAATGCCGCAGCCACACGCAATATCACCTTCGGATCCCGAGGTGTTTTGGACCGTCCCAAGGAAAATGTCAAGACGACCTGTAACCAATGTATTACGGTGTGCAGCGGCCCGTTGGAGGTACGCAAAAAATGGATGGACCTCCTGTTTCATTCGGGTGTGGTTGAACTGGACGAAGAAGGGCAAGAAGTAATTGTTAAGTTCAACGAGCAGGAGAACGGGACAGCCAGTAGGGCCGCCTCAGAAATGGATTAAAGATACAGCTTGCTTCTATCGTAAAGGGAAAATGACAGTTGGGCCAGCTACCTTGACTCTTTGCATATGCTCTGACTCTGGTCCCGATCAGGCGATAGTAGTAGTAGTTCCTGTCACATACCTAAGCTGCCCTTGGACATGTGCCACTGGGTCTAACTCGGATTGAAATCATAGAAGGGCTTATAACAATTTATTTGAGTCTGACGGCTAAAAGTCCCGGCGACTCAAAAGATTGTATTTCTTGATAAATATGAGGAAGATGTTGTTGGTGAAATAGAATGAACAGGAGATAATGTAACAGTAATATTCATTCAAAAATCAAATGTACTACAAAAATAATCTTAAATGAATTTAAGACGAGGGATATCAATCCAGAGAAGTGGTGCCGTACAAAAGGAGGCAGATAATGGGAAGGATAAAATCAGGAACTACACGCCGCACATTTCTCAGCATGGGTACAGCGGCGTTAACAGGCTTAGGTGTTCCGATAGCTCACGCTGAGACAAAAAAGCGGAAATCCTCCGACCTTATCAGGGTTGGCCTTATTCTGGGTGAGTGGGCTCATTCCACTGGTTGGGCTCCGATAATGAACGGCATTAACGGTGACAAAACATTTCCAAAACGTACGGGTATGATCTACACCCATGTGTGGCACATCAAACGCGATGTAGCTGAGGAATTCGCGAAAAAGTATGGTATTGCCACTGTTGTGAAATCATTTGATGCCATGATCGGAAAAGTCGATGGCATTATCATAGACACATTGTTCCAGACGCCGTGGGTTTACAAGCTAGCAAAACCGTATTTGGAAAGCGGGATACCGGTGTTCAGCGACCGTCCGTTTGCAGACGCTGTCTGGAAGGTCAAGAAAACCATCGAGCTCGCAAAGAAACATAACACCCCATTCTGGAGCGGCTCTTCGCTTGAATGTATGTACCAAACGATCCAGGCACAGCAACACAATCCACCCGAGTCGATCACAGGTTACGAAACATGGAACGAGGGCACTCCGGACTACTACTCCCACGGTCTTCACGGCATCTGGTGGACACACAAGATAACCGGTGGCGGCATCCATGCCATCGCACATAAGACAAAAGCATGGTACGAAGGCGGTGGTACATCGACCATAATTCATAAGGACCGCGGCAATGGTACCTATATGGGCAAGATATACCATATAATGCGTGATAATTGCCTGATATGGACAAAGTTTGAGGGTAACGACAGGATTTACAGTTACGACACAGGACATTGGCAGACTTTTGTATATCTACCACTGCTCCTGACCGTACAGGATATTTTTTACCTTGGAATTGATGGATTGCCAGAGAACTACGAAAGCTTTCTTGAGAAGTGTAAGTTCTTTTTGTCCGGATTCAGGTCGTGCCTCAGGGAGGACGGCGACTTTGTTGAACTTGATGATCTAGATGAAGATTGGTCTGTAGGCTGTCCCTGGGGTCAGATACATATGCCTGGAAAGGATATTTACGACGGCTATACAAAGCTCTTTGGCCCCGAAAAGGGTGAAATCAGACCGCCGGAAGGTTGATCCTATTATTTAGATAAGGTTTAAATTTCTGACCACTACAACCTGCAATGCCTGAATCAGATATATGCGGACAGGATTGAGGCATGGAGACGTTTGTGATTGTGAATGTGCCGGTAACATATTCGGCTTGATTTTAGGTGATGGCTATGGTAATTTAGAATATTAAGGTGTTCAGTAGCAGTATTTGCTGTATATAGGATATTAGCATAAAAACGATATTAGCCATAGTTAGGCCGTTATACGTGGGCTGTATAAGCCCACTTCAAAGGTAATCAAGTCCGATGCCTGAGATTTCATTCAATCTTGATCTGTCACATACCCCAGTGCTGATCGGCGTTATCGCGCTCGTTATTTGGAACCTCACTGAACGGTTACTGCATAATATTTTCAGGCTCCGCCAACCCAAGTCATCTCAGAAGGAAAGGCTATCATCTTATTTGTGCGGTCTCTCATGGTATAGCGCTGTTATATTTTCTTTGCTAGACGCTACAGGATTCCATTGGACCACAATCAGTCCCAGTCTCTCATCTATATGTTATGCGGGCATTCCCTTTCTCGTGGTAGGAATTGCTGTCCGCTTAGTCTCCAGATTTACACTTGGTAAGCAATTCAGTAGTCATGTTCAGACGACAGAGAGCCATAGACTTATTACATCCGGCATCTACAGTGCAATCCGACACCCAGCGTACCTTGGCTATCTTTGCCTGCTTATCGGATTTCCCATATGTTTTGGTAGCATTGCAGGATTCGTGTGCGCGTTCGCAGCAGGTATACCAGCTCTCATCTATAGAATATGGATTGAAGAAATTGCACTCCTGCAATGGTTCGGAGTAGAATATCAGCAGTACCAAAAAATAACCAGCAGACTCATTCCATTATTGTGGTGAAACCAATTGCGCCCTAACCAGCGGTTCCACCTGATTTTCTTAGTTCTGTGCAATTCATATAATACAAAGCTTCGACAGGTGAACCGCAAACCGTTAGACTAAAGCCTCAAATACCCAGACGGTTCGGGTACCCTCTCCACAATCCACTCCCGCAAAAATTCATTTATTAATAGAACAAATGATACATTCCATTTAATCAGATTGTATGATGATTTTTTATTTTGTTTGTGCGCCGCGCTCGATATCACATCAAGCCATATTAGCTGACACAGGAAGTGATACAAACATCAGGGGCAGGTCAAACCTTCATAAATTTGATAGGAACTATCGATTTATATTTACTTTCAATTCTCATATTATTAGTTTTCGATTATGAATATAACCTGTGAGGATCATGATATACACATTATTTTCCGGAGGAGATACAATGAAGAATTATGGAGGACAGATGCTCAATCGGCGTGACTTTCTTAAGGAAACATCCTCGGCTGCGGCTGCCGCGGCGTTTGCCGCCGGTATACAACCCATTGCCGGTGTAAGCGCTGAAACGACTGTTCCACGGGCAGGGTGGTTTGACGACATATACTGTCAGCTCCATCTGGATGCACATTTCGGAGGATTCAGGGAAATCTATAAACGGTTTGATGCGGAAGGGGCAGCTCAGATACTCGATGAAGCGGGATTTCAGATGGTGAGTTTCTTCGCAAAGGGCTGGGCCGGATACTCATATTATCCGACGGAGATAGGGGTTGTACATCCGGGATTGGATAGGGACTTTACCGGGGAGATGACCCGTGCGCTGAAGAAACGGGGAATCCGATGCCTCTTGTATTTTATGCTTCAGTCGGAGCGTCGTATCCAGCAAGAACATTCGGAATGGGTTCGAAACGCCAACCCGTCTGTTGTTAAGCTTGATCCGAAAAAAATCGGCACACCGGCGATGATGTGTATAAATACTCGGTATGCTGACGAGGTGGGAATACCCCAGTTGAAGGAAATTCTTGGCCGGTATGATATTGACGGCTTTTTCCTGGATATTTTTATGCACCAGTTCCAGGGGGACATATGCTATTGCCCGACGTGCAGGGCGGCCTTTGAGAAAGAGATCGGCGGCCCAATACCCGTTGCTGATACGGACTCCAATGCTTTTGCCTGGCGCCTCTTGAGAAACCGCCAGATGGAAGAGAGTATGGCGAAAGTTCAGCACGCTCTTGAAGAAATCAAGCCGGATATTTCAAACATCTACAATTGGTCGTGGATGTTCCGGTATCCCGTGACGCCACCGGAGTATGCCCATCATCTGTCATGGGACACCCCGGTTCCCAAAGTGGGGCTGTTTTCCTGGAATTTTTCCCTTGAGGCCCGGTACCTTGCAACGCTGCCGAATATTACATGGAGCTGCATGAGCACCCGGGGCAATACGTGGGGGGAGTACTCGCTGCGTGAACCCGAAGCATACATGAGCGAGAATGCCACAGTGCTCGCCGCCTGCGGGAGAACCTATCTTTCGGATATTCCCTATCCCGACGGGAATCCTGATCCGGCAGTATATGATGTATATAATGCAGTTAACAACCGCACACGACAATACATACCATTTACCAGAAATTGTGACCCCGTGAAGGATACGGTTGTTCTTCATTCTGCTTATTCCGTATGGTCAAAGAAACCGTTGCAGCCGGCAGACACCTGGTACCCCGGCTTGGCATACTATTCTGTATGCGGAGCCCATAAAGCCATGATCGAGGGACACGTGCAGATTGATATCAGCAACAGTGAACAATTTGTAGATACACTTGACCAGTACAAGGCCGTTGTTCTTGCCGACCAGGCTATTCTGAACGAAAGGGAATGCGAAGCGATCCGCCGGTTCGTAAAGAATGGCGGTGTTCTTCTTGCGACCGGTGAAACCGCTACCCGCGATGTTAAGAACAACCTCCTCAGTTCATTCGCCATCGCCGACGTGCTCGGCGTGGAACTTGCTGGAATATCGGACACTGCGAATTGTTATCTGCGTTTCCCGCTAAAAGAGGAAACCTTCGGCATACCCATGATGGATATACAGGTCATGGGGCGCTATGCCATGGTAAAGCCAACTACAGCCCAAACACTTCTCGAGCTTGTTCCGCCCTATGAAGGTATAAAGAACGGCTCACCACCCCCTGCACGCGAGACCCAGGGACCGGGAGTAACCCTCAATACCTATGGAAAAGGGAAGGCCATCTATTGCGCCGCCAAGCTGTTCAGTTCCTATTATACCGAAGATACACCGGTACTACGCAAACTTGCCCTGTGGCTCCTCAATGAGGTTTATCCGTCTGATGCAAGAACCATTTTTTTTGAACAAACACCAAGCAATGTGGAGGTCTTTTTAAATCAGCGCGGGAACGAGCGCTTCATCCACCTTGTCAACTATTCAGGCGACAAACGTGAGCGCGGCACACCGCAGGTCCAGGATTTTACAACTGTTCATGGAATCCGGATCCATGTGAAACTCAGTACCAGACCTGTTAGCTTAATAACCGTACCAGACGGGGGGAAAGTCCCGTATAATTATCAAAATGGCTGGGTTACATTTGAAGCAGAACCCCTTCGTATCCACGATGTATACCGGATAGAAGTATAATAATACTAAACGTGAAGTCTTTAGTAACAGTTTTTATTTTGTTTGATGAGTACGTAGTTTTGTCAGAAATATGTATCTTTTTATTCTAAATTTATTTAATAGCCTATTAAGTTAAAACAGTAAATAAGAATTTTTGTTAAATACAGCCCCCCACACCCCCCACAGGGGGGCTGAAACACTTGAAAGTTGCAAGAATAAATCCCCTTCTGGGGGATTTGGGGGCTTCGCTGAGTTAACTTTATAAGCATATTTACTTATATTTCCAATACTTTAGAGCAAAATTTCATTAATCAAAAAGAGATTTAGTTATGAAAAAGCTGATTATATGTATCATAGTAATTTTGTTTACAGTGATGGTATCAGGAATGGATCCGTCTCATGCACAGAAAAAAAGTACACTCAAGGGTTTCTCTTTCAACAACCCGAAGGATTACAAGATTTATCCCAATTTACATGGCGGAGTCGGCACCATTGAATATATGGAAGGTTTTGGGCCCGAGGCATTCGGGACAAAGCACCGGTTTCTGCGTGTTGGGGTCATTCTTCCCAGAAGCAGCATCGGGGAATACCGAGCGGTAGATGCCGATGAACTGTTCATAATTATAAGCGGTCAGGTTTATGTCACAGTCAACGGCCGTACCGGTTTAATATTGGAAGGATCTATAGTACCCTGCAGGATGGGCGAAACCATCGGTATTTACAACCCGACAGAGAATGAAGTATCCTTTGCATGGATTGCGACGGCCGACGAGAAAGGAAAATATAAAACTGTTGATTTAAATAACGACCTTTCTGATAGAAAATTTGAGGAACCATGCCCGATAACGTGGATGCCTATAGATTTAGGAAAATATCGTAATAACTTGGGCGTGGCCCATGGAGGAAAAGGAGAGGTCTTTGGTACATATGGAAATATTAGGCCTCCTTATTATAAGTTCAACTGGTTCGCCGGGGGCCTTCTGGCACCGCCGGGAACATCCATCGGCTACCACAAACATACTATCCATGAGGAGATGTATTTGGTGGTTTCAGGACAGGCTCGCGGAACTGTGGACAATGTCACCATGGATTTGAAACCCGGTGACTGTATCCTTTGTCCATTAGGCAGTTCCCATGGAATTTATAACAACGGCAAGGAAGACCTTCTTATCATCGTCACCATGCTCTCTTCTTTGCCAAGCGGAGAATATCTCTCCGAGGATCTCGGTGATGACCTCACAACACGTTGAACATAATGTATATATTGCCTAAGTCTTTACAGTTATTAACAGGGGGGACTTTACCGGCGTTACGGTTTTAGCTCCCCCATTCGTCAATTCAGATGGCTTTATGAACCTTCATGCCCTCATACTTTAAATTGTTCTACAACTACCTTTAGTGAAACCGACATCTTTGAAAGTTTCTGTGCTGATGTATTTGTCTGATTCGCTCCTGTTACCATCTCACTTGCTGCAGTATTTATACCCTGTATATTCTTTGTTATTTCCTGCACTGCCTGAGACGCCTCCACCTGATGACTTAGCAATTTCTTTTACTCCACTGGCAGTTTCCTCCATATTCTTGGTAACCTCTGAAGCTGTCTTGGAAGCCGCTTGAGTCGAATTGGCAATTTCTTCAACTAATTTTTCTACGATTTATTTTTCGTATTAAGATGCATATATCAAATACAAAATTACGAAGAAAACTATAAAGTGGAAACGGTGAGGAATAAAATAAAGTATTACAGATTTATACAGCAGATCATTCGAGTTGAGAAGTTTCCTGGTTTACTTTTCCCATGGCAATACGCCTTTTTAAAAGCACTTCCGCCTCGTCAAAATATGAGAGCGCTTCCATGAGTTCCGTATCATTGGTATGCCATACTATAAAACGCTCTACCGGCCCCCAGACCATACGGGCTATTTCCTGTTTTAACTCACGTTCGATAAAATCAATACTTTTATCAAAAAGTGTTTTGTTATATTCAATGTTGGTTTCCGTAAGGGATTTCTTAATGATCTCCACACTTTCTTCCGAGAGATCGTGTTTTGCAACAAGTTCTTCAAGTTCTTCGTTGAATGACGGTTCGGCTTCAATAGTTATTCCATTTTCCACGATAAATTCTTTAAATCGCATCATTTCTTCCTGTGGGATTCTATAATTTGTTAGAAATTCTTCGAATTTCTCTGGTATATCTTCATGAAGCATCAAATAAACGTCAGCAAATTCAAAGCAGAGATTTGTTTTCCTAATAGCTCTTTCAAGTTTATTAAGTTTTAGTAAAAGTGCTACTTCTTTGTCTGGAGTAATACCTCCGCCTCCGTACACTTTCCGTCTTAAATCGGTATAATACACAGGATTTTCTGCCTTGGATGAGTCGGCTGCATTTGGATCGATATTGTCAAAACCCTCCCTGATATAGTTTTCCTTCCCTTTGTCAAACGGGCGCTGAATAAGGCGTCCTGAGGGTGTATAATAATGAGCAACGGAAAGAATCAGGGAACCCAGGTACTTTCGCCTTCTGTCCCCTGTGTCAGCTGTCAGGGGGAATTCATTCATCACTAAACCTTTGCCAAACGATGTCTGACCGACAATAAGTGCACGATCGTGATCCTGGAGTGCACCGGCAACGATCTCAGATGCCGAAGCAGAACCATGGTTTATCAATACAATCATTGGCAGGTCTGCAAATTGCGCGCGACCGTTGGCACGATACTGCTTATTGTCAGACGAACGTGATCCTCTTGTTTCGACAATGAGGCCCTGATTGATAAAAAAGCGCACAATATTTACCGACACTTCCAATAATCCGCCGGAATTATTACGTAGATCAAACACGAGTCTTCTCATCCCCTGTGCCTGTAATTTCTGGAGGGCTATTTTTACTTCTGTATGCGACTTTTCTGTAAACCGGGATAGTGCGATATACCCTGTTCTTTCATCCACCATATATGCATGGGATACACTGTTTATATTAATTTTATCCCGCTTGATCTTGAATGTTAATAGTTTTTCCTCTCCCGACCGTTCTACAACAACGGTAACGGTGGAATCTTTGGGGCCTCGGAGGCGATTTTTAACTTCTTCCTGGGATATGCCGACAGCGCTGTCTTTACCTATTTTAATAATTTTATCACGTGCTTTGAGTCCTAATCCCTCAGATGGCCCGCCTTCCACAACCTCGATTATGGTAATTTTACCGTCGATCATGGCAAACGTAATGCCTATACCATCAAAATCACCGCGTATTTTTTCCTTAAATTCACCCGCAGCAGTGGGGGGCATATAGCTTGAATGAGGGTCGAGTTTCCCAATTAAACCCTCAATAGCGCCGTCAAGCAGCGTCGAAGAACTTATTGTATCAACATATGCATCTCTTACTTTTTTTATTATCGAATCCTGAATGATTATTTTATCTGAATTATTTTGACAAAACGCATATGAATGATTCAACAACAATAAAATGACTACACTCAAAAAGATTAATCGTTTTTTAAAACTAATAATCATCTCACGTGCTCCTGTTGGTTCCAACTATCCTACCGGGAAGAATGTCTATCATGGTTATTTCAGGTATAATACTTTTTTCAACGTTATTAACTGTTTTTAGTTCCGGTACGAGTTTAAATTCAGGGCGCATTACGCCAAAACCGTTTTTAACGCTCAGTATTTTTGAAAAAGGTATATGCGAACCTATCATTATCACCACATCCACTGAATACTCTTCAATAATATCACGAAGTTCATCAACAAGTCCGAGAATGTGAATGCCCTCTGTTTCACGGCCGCGAATTGCGTTCTTGGATATTTCGACACAGCCGACAATATCAAAAGAGTATGAACCGGATTCACTCAGCACACGATTAAGTGTCACAGCCTCAGAAATTTTTCCCACAACGACTGCCCTGGAGCGAGATGTTCCGGCTCCATCAGCCTGGAGGAGTTGATAAACAAACCGCCACCCGGAAATTAATATCGAGTTTAATCCCCAGCAATAAAATGACGCAATCCTCGAAAAATTATATTCTTTTATAAAATTTACAATAAAAACATTGAACAGGAAACCCACAAAAATTCCCAGAAGGGCTCGTTCAGGATTATTCCTGTGTCTGTGATACATACCAACAAAATAAAAAGTCAGCATGTAGAGTACAGAATAAACAATAAAAATAGTTATCCATTCCAGCCGGGAATAATCAGGAGCATTTTCAAGCCTTGCTCCGAACCTTAATAATATACCAATATTAAGCGAAATATTCAATAAAATCAAGTCAATTAACGGCTGCTTGGCTTTTTTCAGAACATTAAGGCCATAAACCCATCCCATGCGCGCATATATACCAAATATCAACAACCACTGTGGCAGGGTTCGTTTTGAACGACCGGCATAATGCTTGTCAACAAATATATGCATTGCTGTGTAGAAATCACGGATGCTTTTTAATGAAGATACTGTTTTGGTACTCTCACCTTTAAAATGTATTATTTCAGTATCGTGTACATAATAAATTTTCCAACCAGCCTGCTTGATTCGATAGCAGATATCCAGGTCCTCACCGTACATGAAAAAACTCTCATCAAGGAGTCCTACCTGGTCGAGGGCTTCTTTTCTCAGCATCATAAAAGAACCTGAAACTGCATCCACTTCTGCAATGGCATCCGGATCGAGATAGGTAAGGTTGTAAGCGCCAAATGTTTTGGATTTCGGGAAAAGACCCGAAAGACCGGTTAATTTATAAAATGCCACGTCGGGAGTTGGAAATCCCCGCCTGCATGCAAGCTGTAAAGAACCATCCGGATTGATCACTTTGCATCCGGCTGCACCGGCTTCCGAGTGATTATCAAGAAAATCAACCATGGTTGTCAGCGTATCTGTCCGCAGAACTGTATCCGGATTTAACAGAAGCACATAACTGCCCTTCGCTCGCACAAGCGCCTGATTATTAGCCCTGGCAAATCCAAGGTTTGTATCGTTTTCTATAAGATTAACCCAGGGGTATTTTCTTTTTACCATGGCTGCGCTGTCATCATGTGAGGCATTATCCACAACAAACACCTCGACATCGAGATCCCTTATAGCCTCTGTAAGGGTTGTCAAATTCTGTTCGAGAAAAGAAGATACATTGTAACTGACAATGACAACGGACAAATCCATCAAAGTCTCCCAAAAATTTTCAAAAACCTGAGTTTCCAGACCATCCATACCGCTTCTTTTGCTATCCAAAAATACATCTTGGACGTTCCCTTTATGCGGTTATAAAATATAATAGGCATCTCTTTTACCCTGAATCCTCTCGCATATGCCCTCATGGACATTTCAATCTGAAAGGCATACCCTCTGCTTTTGACCTTTGATAGATCAATGGATTCAAGAACTTCGCGCCGGAAACATTTAAAACCGCCCGTAGCGTCTCTAATTGGCATATCTGTTACAATCTTGGAATATAGATTGGCAAAATAGGAAATAAGCAGCCTGCTTAATGGCCAATCTATAACATTAACTCCGGAAATATAGCGTGATCCCAGAACAAGGTCGGCATGCTGTATTTCCCTCATAAAATCATGTAGATACATGGGGTTGTGTGAAAAATCGGCATCCATCTCAAAGAAAAGGTCATACTCGCGCTCAAGGCCCCACCTGAATCCGGCGATATACGCCGGCCCGAGGCCCTGTTTTATCGGACGGTGAATTACATGAATCCGTGCATCCTCAGCCGAAAGTTTATCCGCAATATCACCGGTGCCGTCGGGAGAATTGTCATCAACAACGAGAATGTTAAAATCATAAGGGAGTTCAAGCACTGCTTTAGTGATCTCCCTGATATTTTCTTTCTCATTGTAAGTGGGGATGATAATGAGTCCTTTCATACAAGCATCTCCGAATTTTCGATCATTCGATACAGGGCATTGCTGAACAATATGGGAGGTCTACCCATAATTTCTAGTATTTTATCGGTGATAAATCCGCTTTCAATCGGACGTTTTGCTATTAAACCCAATTCATCAGTTGACACTGCTTGAACAAGCTCCCGGGAAAATCCCTTACTACTACATACCTCGAGAGCCATTTCATAGCGTGAAAGCCTGTCGCTCGTACCATAATGAACCACACCTCGTATATCCCGCCGTGCAAGGATCCACAAAACCTCACCCAGCTCTTCAAGATATGCCGGTGTCGTCCGCTGATCCTTAGCTATTCGCACAGTATTACCGGCGGAAAGTTCCTCAATGAGCCAGCTGATATAGTTGTGTTCCACCCCCTCCTTCCTGTTACCAAATGGTACACTGATACGGACTATGGCACAATTTTCAACAAGGGAGGAAGCAGCTTGCTCACCCTCAAACTTTGACCGACCATAGACATTAATCGGTTTGGGCTTGTCTTCCTCTGAATAAGGGCCGATACTTCCGTCAAAAACGTAATCGGTGGAAACATACACCAATTTTGCATT
>JBHPFF010000089.1:0-12212 GCA_042572165.1 Candidatus Latescibacterota bacterium
CACATATCGCTGCATGTACTCCCAATTGTGTTATTATGGAAAATTATTTCCGTTTGGGCCAAGGGGAACAATGGATAAGAGACATGTTTTATGGTGATGATATTACTATTACCAGAGGTTACGCAGCTTTACCCGATAAGCCCGGTCTCGGATGTGATCTGGATGAAAAAGTTGCAGCCAAGTATCCATACAGGTCTACTAAAATCTCAGATACCCCCTATACAGGTAATACATATGAGGACGGCGCACCTAAAGACCATTAGTTGTATTATCAACACTGATTATCAGGTGATGTCAAATTGATATTTAACTCAGCATTTCTATTCAGAACCATTTGGACAACTTTAATCCAAAAGTTAAGAGACAGTTTATCTTGATGGCATTGTCTGGGAGCGGAACAGTAACGGAGGTATAATGAGGATGACTTGAGCTTTAAATATGAGTCAATACCATATAACAGATAGAATTAAAAGCCATGCGGCTGTGTAATCTTGGGAAGGGAGGTTCATAAAAGCAGTTGCATCTCGATTCAAAGAAACATTAGTTTAAAATCATATTATCCACAAGGTTCTGACGACGTACAAAATGGAGGAAAGACATGACAAACTCATCTTGGGAAAAACACCCTGTATCAATCTCACGAAGGGAATTCCTTGAAGGATCGACCCGCGCTCTTAGTGGTGCAGCTCTACTGGCGTCCGGCAGTCTTGTGGCTTGCTCTGATAGTTCTGAAAATGTTCTAAAAATAGATCAGGAAGGGAATGATATTCTTTTTACAGACGGAAAAGCGGTTGTCTGCCGTATCCCAAGTACTGCAGCGGCAGACACCTTAAGAAACAAAAGCGTGGTTGAGTTTGACGAAATCAAACCCAAAATCGTCGCTCGCCGGTTTCATGCCGGGATATGGGATGTTGAAGATCGAATCCGGCGAACAGCTCCCGATCTGTTTGTATGGCAGCGGAAATGGCGGAATACATCTGACAATAATGTTAACGCCGACCTTTTCATGGAAGTGGAGTCGGACTATACTCCTGAGTTCACGCTGATTCCAGCCCTCAGCTACGATGGCAACACCGAACACGGCGGGGGTGGACCGAAGGGACTGACAGCAGACGGAACTCCTCGTGTTTTTTCCGGTTACCGTTCTACTGTGCTTGGTGGCAGTTATTCTGAAGGCGACGGCTGGTCTATTTTCTTGTTCGCCTCATCCCAAGGTAGTTCAATTGATTGCGCTTTTTCCCTGGCACCTGAAGATAACCATATCGTCCATCGGCTCCTTTGGCCGTGGCGTGAGTATCCCAGCCGGTCGCGTAATGGCGAATACCGGGAAACACTGGTAATAGAGCCCGGTCAGAGCTTTGAGACCATGAGTTACCTCGTTCTCCGAGAAGCTGCCGAACAGCATAAATCATGCTGGAACGGATTAGATCATGCGTGGAATATAAATAGTCACCAGGTGAAAGTATGGTTTTCGCCCAAACGTATATGGGACTTGAGCATCCAGTTTGGACATGAGAGTTTGTGGCATGAACAGTCCGACTTCGTTGGTTTTCTTACCGGCGCAGGGCACTGGAACCCGAAACTTGTTATGAAGGAAATAGATGGCCGTCAGGAGTGGAATTCACCTATGCAGTTTGAGATTGGATGGGTTGGTCAGGCTGCAGCTTTAGGATCGGCAATGCTTCAGGATTATCTCTGGAACAACAATGAAGAGTCTCTTCAGAAAAGTGAGATATCAATGGACTTCTGGGCCAAGAACGCTCGGTTGAAGTGTGGATTATTTTACACCCATTTTGATATGAAGCGTGGAATGCAGAGTTGGGGCGCACACAACAGGAATTTTCTGGACAGACCGTCTAAGCCTTCCGAAAAAGGCTTTCTCGACACCTGTAATCTCGGTCATGGTATGTATCATTACCTGCTAGCTTCCGAGCTGGTCGAGAAGTGTGGGAAACCGAAACCGCTCTGGCGGGAAGTTGGTTTGGACGCATGCAATTTCTTTTTAGATCATCCCCTTTCAGACGGAACTTATGGCAAGGCATGGTCCCCGGAAGGTGAGTGCCTCGCGGAAGGCAGCACGACTGGTGCATATGTCTTATGGCCAATGGTGAAAGCGTACCGAATGACAGGCGATAACAGCTATCTGGAAAGCGCTCGCCGGGCATTCAGGACTTACGTTGATCGCGACCTCAAACATATGCACTGCTGGGGGGCTGCCATCGATCAGAACTGTATCGATAAAGAAAGTTGCTGGCCACTCCTAATGGCAGCACTGGATCTCTACGAGATCACAGGTGAGAAGGAATACCTACGTGATGCGGAAATGGCCGGCTACTATCTGGCAAGCTGGCATATTTCTTATTCTATGCCTTTCCTCCCCGAGAGCCCTCTTGGAGTGATGAAATTCGACAGTTACGCCTGCACAAGAATCTCTGTGGGGCTTACGGGACAAGATCCATGGGGAGCACTTATGGTCCTTACTTGGTTGCGCCTGGCCAAGGCCACCAACAATGAAATATGGTTTGACCGCGCTATCCAGACCTGGGGCCAAGCCTCCATTGGGGTTTCAGATGGGACGTTAGTCGTAAAGGGATTGAAGCGTCCTGCCGGAAGCCAGAACGAAATGTACTCTTACTCACTGGGCAAAGGGAAACAGCCGTATGGCGACGCCAACCATTGGCTACCTGCGTGGCCAACCGTCTTCCGGCTCGTAACCCTCATGCACTGGCCGACCTGGGAGGATCTTGAGGTGGGATGACTACACGCAGAAATCCCGGGTAAGGTGGGACAAGGATGCTTTCATGAGCATCCTTCCCCCGCATGCCAATTTATCCCGGCTTCAGTTCTCTCATCGAGTTCCGGGGATACTGCTCAGTTACACCTCATCATTGACCGCCTGTATCATAGCCTGAATATATCCGATCTGGAACGCGGCAGCCTGGTAACTCCCGGGATCGTCAGCATGTTGGGGAGAGTGATCATAATCGATCCCATAGGGATACTGTGTATCTCTCAGTATCTGCATCAACTGGTGCATATTGACGAGCCCCTCATCAGGATACACCTCGGCGAAATTGTTGCGTCCGCCGATGATATTCCGGTAATGGATGTCGAATAGTTTATTCCGCTCTGAGAAGTACTGGAGGATTCCGGGAACCTCTTTCGCGGGGTCAACACAGCTCTCAGCCATGCATCCCAGACAGATTTGCAATCCATGATAGGGACTTGGACTGATCTCGATGTATCGCTTGAATCCCTCAAACCCACCCAGCACCCGGTCAACCCCGCGGAAGCCGGGTGGCAGCCATGGATCAGAGGGGTGACATGCTATCTGCACCTTGTATTCGGTGGCGACCGGTATCACCCGCTCCAAGTAACGGGTAATGCGCTCCCAGCATTGATCGGCAGTAACGACAGTATCGTAGAAATTGGGACGGTTTTTATCCTTTTCCATGTCCCATGAACTATACGTGTTGCCGCCACGCCCTGTCGTCCTCTCGGTACGCTGGTTCGGTGTTTCTTTCAGGTCTATACAAATGACACGTATTCCCGCCTTCGCGGCGATCATGATGTTATCGCAGAAGACGTCGATTTCCTTGTCTCCCTTTTCAAAGTCACCCCGCATGGTACTGGATATTGGATTGGACTGGTGGAGCCCATCGAGAATGATGTTGTGTTTGGCGCACTGATCTTTCATACTCAATATCTTATCCAGGCTCAGTTTCGCAAGAACATCCCTTCTCGGGTCAGTGGGGAAACCGTCAATTTTGTACTTCACACCCATCCGCTCTAGGAAGGTGAGGCCTTTCTCACTGCTGTGCACCCCGGAGCTGATATGCATCTTGAGGTTTTTTTGGAGCTTTGATACGGTAATATCCGGGGTTGGTGTTTTTTCACAGCCTGCAGCGGCTGCACCGATCGTACCTACTGTTAAAACTTTACCGAAATCTCTCCTCTTCATTGGAATCTCCTTTGTGTAGAGGTTATCTTCAGTGGTTTTCATAATTCCAATAATATAAAAAATAGAGGTTTTATCCGATATTCCTCATATTAACCAGGATTCCCCATATCAAAATTATGAGTAGTTAAAATTCTCAACAATCTTATTGATAAACGAATATTATCTCTTCCAAGTTCTTTTGACAAGTATTTTCTGCATGCTGATCGTTTAATTTTGCTACTTATATGCCTTATAAACAGTGAAATATCAGATTTGAGAGACACGTAGCCATTGAATTAACTCAAACAACAGCACAGCTAAACAGAATAGCAACGCAATCGTTCAATTCGAGACAATATCTCGGCAAACAACCTCTTATCTATTGCAACCTCAGCAATCTGAAACGTGACGTATCTACTGTTCCTGACAATCTTTGCTACTATCTTGATCAATATCACGATATGCAAGGATGTCACCATCATATGTAAACTTTGCACCATGAAATTCAAGCTTGATTCCTCCATCAAAACCAACTCTCATGCTTTCACCCTCCGGGTGACCACTTTTTGTCAACTATAAATGCATATTATTTATTATATTATAACATGTTATGGTAACCTATGAAAGTAGTATTTGAGGTTTATAAGGGGAATGCGGGATGAATTAAAAATTAAGATATGGAATCAGCTGGAAGTAACTATTTTTTCTTGTTTCTTTTTTTAAGGTTAAAAAATTGTCTTATTTTCATTGCTTTGTGTTTAATATTGTCCACTATAAAATATTTTTTTCCTTGTCGCCTTCATAATCTCTTTTAACATGTCACGCTTTGCCATTTTCAGTTCCTCCTTATTTGTGAGTTGACTTATAGAAGCCGTGAGCACTTGTCAATGTTAGTGGGATACCCCACTACAATCGATATTATTATCATCTGCACCGGAAACTTTTTTATGTTAGCTGAAGAAATAATACCTTTTTGCTCGAACTTAAATTATGTATATATTTGTTACAAGTGGAGAGGGATAAATTGTACAATTATTTTTCACAGGGATATTCAGTTTAAAAGGTTGAGGGAATTACCATGCCGAAAGCATTTATAACCGGTGTCACCGGTCAGGATGGTTCATATCTTGCGGAGCTTCTTTTGAACAAGGGATACGATGTATATGGTCTTATCAGGAGAAGCAGTTCATTCAATACAGGCCGTATCGACCACATTTACAGTGACCCCCATACCCCGAATATAAAACTGCATCTTATATACGGTGATCTGACGGACGGTACTAATCTGAGTTCAATCCTTAACGATATCAAACCTGATGAGGTCTATAATCTCGGGGCGCAATCCCATGTCCGGGTGTCGTTTAACCATCCGATATATACGGTTAATGTCGATGCTCTCGGTGCCCTTCGTGTTCTCGAGGCAATACGCAGGATAGATACAAATATTAGGTACTATCAGGCCTCATCCAGCGAGATGTACGGTCTGGCGGATGAATCTCCGCAAAATGAATCCACCTCCTTTCATCCCCGGAGTCCTTACGGATGTGCCAAGGTATATGCTTTCTGGCAGACATTGAACTACCGTGAGGCTTACAATATGTTTGCCTGTAACGGAATTCTTTTCAATCACGAATCTCCCCGCCGTGGCGAAACTTTTGTAACACGTAAAATAACCCGGGCAGCCACCCGTATTAAACTGGGGCTTGAGGATAAGCTTTATCTGGGAAATCTTAATGCAAAACGCGACTGGGGTTTTGCAGGGGATTATGTTGAGGCAATGTGGCTCATGCTTCAACAGGATCATCCTGATGATTTTGTAGTAGCGACAGGTGAAACTCATACCATCCGTGAATTTCTGGATGAGGCTTTTGATTATCTTGACCTGGACTGGAAGAAATACGTTGAAATTGATCCCCTCTATTTTCGCCCGTCTGAGATCGATAAACTTATAGGTGATGCGTCGAAAGCAAAAAATGTGCTTGGCTGGGAACCGAAAGTTACATTCAGGGAACTGGTAAAAATGATGGTTGATGAGGATTTGAAACTCGCCGAAAAGGAACGCCGTACCACGGAAAAGTGAGCATGAAAAGAGATATAATAATCTGCTGAATTTATCTAATATTTTCTCCGGTTTTAAACTCTTGTATGACTATTATTAATTCTATATTCGAAAGTATCCGGAGGATAATACTGTAGCCGGAACTGTAAATAACGGAAAACAATTGTGTTTGAAAAATTAATTGAATCTTTAAAACTCACACGAGCTTATGACGCTTATCGGTTTTATCAAAACAGAAAAGCATATAATGAATGGGAGAGAAAGGAAAGACCTGTTCCGCCGCCTCCTGTTGTAAAACAGCAGATCGTTAAGATCTATGCTGAGAATTTTCCTGTTGATATTTTTATTGAAACGGGAACCTATTTAGGTGAAATGGTTCTGGCGGTGAAAAATGTGTTTAAAAGAATAATATCAGTTGAACTGGATAATACCCTTGCCGGGAGGGCTAATAAGAAATTTGCAAAATACAACTATATTACAATTATTCAGGGCGACAGCGGCAATGTTTTAAAAGATATTCTTGCTGAAATAAAAAAACCCTGTCTTTTCTGGCTTGACAGTCATTATTCCGGAGGTTTAACCGCAAAAAGTGATTCTGAAACCCCGGTTATGCAGGAACTCAGCCATATTTTCGATCATGAAATTCAGGATCATGTTATCTTAATTGATGATGCTCGATGTTTTAACGGAGAAAATGATTACCCGGCACTTGGAGAACTCAAAGATTTTGTTCAGTCAAAACGACCAGAGTGGTGTTTTGATGTTCGGCATGATATAATTCGAATACATAAAAAAACAGCGGTTTCCCCCGGAAATCTTTGATTTTCATTACAAGACATTTTCTACCGGAAAACTTGTTATATGAATAAAAATTAATAAGTTCAGAAATAACATAAATATAAACAAATACTATCAAATAGTTAAATTTGAAAAAAGGAAACTACAGGGTGTTAAAAATTTTTCAAAAGGAAAAAACAATTTTTGTTATTACCGTGGCACTTTTTTTTCTGTATGCAGCGGTATTTATTTATAGAAGTAGTTTTGAAATATTTGGTGAGCGTTATTTTTCATTGTTTGATGATGCGATGATTTCAATGATATACGCAAAAAATTTTGCCCATGGTTACGGTTTTGTGTGGAATCCAGGGGGAGAACGGGTGGAGGGTTTTACAAATCCCATGTGGGTGTTATTTATGGCATTGATTCATCTGCTGCCTGTTGCCCAGTCAAAAATCAGTATTTTTATCCAGATCAGCGGGGGATTATTTCTTCTTGCCAGTCTCTATTATGTAAGGAAAATCGCCCTGTTCATTTCCGAAGGTGCTCCCGAAGTATCTTCAGGAGCTGTGCTCCTGACAGCTTTCTACTATCCCCTTATCTACTGGAGTCTCATGGGTATGGAAGTGAGTATATTGATTCTTGCCATGAGTTTCATTATCTGGAAGACAATCCAATACCTTGCCAATGACATCAGCCCATTACTTATTTATTTAGGGCTTGGTGTGTGTACTCTGATTCGCATCGATATGGCCGTCCCATTTCTTGGCGTATGGATGTATATCATGCTTTGTAAACCGACTCAAAGGAAAAAGAATCTTATATATGGGCTTCTCATTTTTACAATTTTCCTCAGTTTCCAGACAGCATTTAGAATGATTTATTTCGGCGAAATATTCCCTAACACGTATTACCTGAAAATGACCGGATATCCGGTATATCTGAGAATAATACGCGGCCTATATGTTTTATTGCAGTTTATTGGAAAATTTAATTTTATTCTTTTCCTGCTTCCCTTTGGTGTTCTGGCGTACAAAAGAGACCGGTATAAAGGCCTTCTGGCGTGGGTAATTATCATTCAGTTGTTATATAGTATATATGTCGGCGGAGATTCCTGGGAAGTATGGGGAGGAAGCAACAGGTTTATTTCATTCGTTATGCCGCTTTTCTTCATACTGTTTTTTGATAGTTTCGTGATGATAATAAAACCGGTTCTGGAAACAATAGAATCGGCGAAACGATTACCTAAAAAAGTGCGGGCATTTTCGCTTGCTTATGCATTTCCGCTGCTTTTTATTCTCGCTATTATTCAGTTCAATGGTTTCAGCCTTTCTGAATTCACTTTACTAGCTCTTCCCTATCAGGTTACTTACAATAAAGAGATGGCGGAAAGAGCCGAGATGATAAGAGACTTAACAAGTGAAGATGCGACTGTGGCGGTAACATGGGCAGGAGCGATCCCGTATTTCTCCAATAGAACCGCTGTGGATATTCTGGGAAAATGTGACCGGCACATTTCCCGCATGGAAGCAAAGATATCCACAAAATTAAGCAGATTTACCGATTTTACTCCTGGTCATTCGAAATGGGATTATGATTATTCGATCGGCAGAAAAAAACCCGATGTTATTACTCATTTATGGGGCGGAGGCCGTGAGGACGCCTGGCCGTACCTCTATAAAAATTACCATTATATGAACATTGCGGCTAATGAAGAAGAAAATGCGATTTATGATTTCTGGTTTCGTAAAAATTCGGAAAATATCGCATGGAACCTCCTGCCAGAGGTGGAATGAACCTCAATGTAATTGGCATGCGGTTATTTTTTCCTCATTGACCTGTACCATTCGATAGTTCTTTTGAGTCCCACGTCAAAATCCACACGGGCACGAAACCTGAATTTCTCATAAGCACGGGTAGTATCCAGACAGCGTCGCGGCTGGCCGTCCGGTTTGGTCGTATCCCATCTGATCTCGCCGGTAAAGCCTGTCAAATCGGTAATCCTGTTGACAAGCTCTTTGATTGTTATTTCAAATCCGGCACCGAGATTGACCGGTTCCGATTCGTTATAATGCTCCGTTGCCAGCAGAATGCCCTCAGCGGCGTCATCGACATAAAGGAATTCGCGTGATGCTGAACCAGTGCCCCAGCAGACAATGTAATTATCCCCTTGTTCAATTGCATCAAAACATTTTTTAATGAGCGCCGGGATCACATGACTTTTGGCGGGATCAAAATTGTCATGGGGACCGTAAAGATTCACCGGCAAAAGGTAAATCGAATTGAATCCGTATTCCATGCGGTAAGCCTGTGACTGGACCAGAAGCATTTTTTTTGCGAGCCCATATGGTGCGTTGGTCTCCTCAGGATAACCGTCCCACAGATGCTCCTCCTTGAAAGGCACGGGGGTGAATTTCGGATATGCACAGATTGTCCCGATCGCCACAAATTTCTCAATGCCGCGAATACGGGATTCTTCCATGAGCTGTATTCCCATGATAAGGTTGTCATAAAAGAATGATCCGGGATGCTCCCTGTTCGCCCCTATACCTCCCACTACGGCTGCGAGGTGAATGATAATGTCAGGCTCCATCACATCGAACATTCTCTGTATATCGGGAAGCCGCCTGAGATCGAAATCCTCGATCCGCGGAACGTGTATGCTCTGAGCGTAGCGGGTATTGAGTTTGGCTTTCACATGGCGTCCAAGGAAACCCTCACCGCCGGTCACTACAATTTTACGGCTTTTCCAGAAATCACTCATTTCTATCCTCATTTGTCGGTGTCATAAAGAATTTGTGCTGTTAATCCGGTTTATTTACATAGTAAAATATTATGTCATAAAGCCGTATAGCAAACAGCAATTGTGAATTTTGAAACCGGCAATCCGGTCTTTGGATATCGAATATAAAAACCACGTTTATAAATGTTTAAAATCTATTAACTTTATGTCCATTATGACGTTACAATTCCATAGAGTCAAATGTTCTCTGCCAGACAGTTTTCCAGTCATATTCAGCCGCGAGCCTTACCGATTCCTCCCGCATCCGTTTATGCCGTTCAGTATCCAGCAAAATATCGCACACAGCACCAGTAAGACCTGCGGTTTCGTATTCCACAATTTTACCCGCACCTTTTCCCTGAATTACACTTGCGATCGGTGGGACATCGGTAATCAGTACAGGCAAGCCGCAGGCGAGATAAATCTTCACCTTCCCCGGATCGCTGAAGAGTTTGTAGGTAGTTTCACCGGGGGGATAAGTAGCAAGCGCCAGTCCGCAGGATGTGAGTATCTGGTACACCTCTTCATCCGATTCAATAAAACCTGCGAATTGGACATGAGACATAATTCCGTTCAATTCCGCACGTACGGTCATTTGTTCCCTTAAAACCCCGTCGCCAACGAAGATTACCCTCGCATTCGGAATATGTTTTACAATCCCGGGTAACGCCTCAAGTATCAGTCCCGGGCCATGCTCCTCGCAGAGAGATCCAAAATATACGATGTCGTAACGGTTGATTTTATCGATTGGCTTTCTTCTGATACCGTGAAAATTACACCCGAGCGGTACGGTAATCTGCGAAGCAGAGAAGTCCCTGCGAATCCCTATGCGTTCACGTCCCTCGATCATTGCTCCGGATACGTTCCAGATTACATCCGCATGGTAGCAGCATATCTTATTTATCGCCTGATAAATGGCATTAAGCAGTCTGTTTGTAAATCGTACCGGTGTGAAATCGATGACGTAATAGACAACATTGCTCACCCTGCCCAGGATCCTTAGTATGAGACCGGCAAGTGTGTTGAGATTGTCAGCGCTGATATATACATCATATTTACGGCCGCTCTTGAGTACATAATACACGGAAAAGAATACATCCTTTATATAAAACAGAAGATTATTACCACGGATCATAGGAGCTTTTGTCTCACGGATGATATCGCCAGTGGGTGAATATTCCACAATTGTTGTGTTGAGTGGTATTTTTTTTGCCTCCGGGAAGGGGTGGCGTATATAGAGAATAGATGATGCCTGTCCTTTCAGAAAACGAACCAGTTCGGTCTCGGGAGTTCCGTATGACTCGAAGTGGGTGTGTTTGACTATCACATATGCCTTACCTTTTATATCAAACATCGAAACCGTACCTTCCCAGTGAGCCGTAAAACATACCAGGCATTCCGCGGTTTACATACCAGAGAATGTAAAATGATAAACGGAGCCGTTATTGATATTCAAATTTTGGATTTCAGGTTTTTGCCTGGGCGGGTTTCCATAAAGGTCCTGGATGTAAAAACGCATGATGAGTATTGCCAGAATAATACACACATAAAATACAATGAAAGCAACAATCTTTTTAGTCTTCATCCTGTGTTTTCAACCTCCAACTATGAAGGTAGGATGAATTTGTTTTAATGTCAAGGAAAGCTTGATTGATAGTTTTCACATCATCAGTGGTAATTTGCTATGATAATTCTAATTTTATCTGATATGTACTGGCATACTATTTTACTCTTTACACTGAGTTTTCAGCTTTGTATATTTTGTTAAGAAATAGTGATTTTATACAGAAAGGACATATCGATAATTATTGACGAGGAAACTGTATCTGCTGAATTGAATGACTCGTCAACAGCGCTTGCTATTATCGACAAGCTACCGATAGAGGCTGAATTTTCCACATGGGGAGATGAAATATATTTCTCTATTCCTGTGAAAATGGGTTTGGAGGATGGAAAGGATGTTGTCGAACTCGGTGAACTGGGCTACTGGCCTCCCGGAAACGCGTTCTGTATCTTTTATGGAGCAACTCCGGGTTCCACTGAGGACATGATTCGCCCGGCAAGCCCGGTAAATTCAATAGGAAGAGTTAAGGGAGATACCGGGATTTTTAAAACTCAGGCATCGAAATCGAATAAAATCAAGCTGGAAAAAGCATCGCGTTTTCTTATGTGATAAATGTGGGGCAGTAGCTCAGCTGGGAGAGCGCATCCCTCGCACGGATGAGGCCGTCGGTTCGATCCCGATCTGCTCCACCAACTTACAGCGATTAGAAAATATAAAAATATCAATTCTTGCATTTTCTTGCAAAAATCAGCTAGCTTCAGCGTTGACTCGGTTCGATCTCTTTATTTCTGGCAAGAAGGACAAGTATTTGCTTAGTTCTAACCTATTGGGTGTAGCATATCTGTCAGTAGTAGCTCGATTCCTATGACCTACAAGTTCTCGGATAACATCAATAGTTACCCCTTGTTTCAATAACCATGTACAGAAAACATGTCTTAAGTCATGAAATCTGAGTTTTGTTCCATTGACAGTTAAATTAAGTTTTCGAACCGCCTTATCAAAACTTTTGTGGATTGAAATGTATCGTGTCTGAGTTTTTGGATTAAGGAATACAAAACCTTCTTTCCTGTTTCCAATAGCTCTTTTTAAT
>JBHPFF010000090.1:0-12186 GCA_042572165.1 Candidatus Latescibacterota bacterium
TTTTCTTAACCATATTCTGACACTGTCTAGTTCTGAATTGGTTGGCTTTTAAACATTGAAGGTGATAATCTATTATTAACGCATAGTACTGGATCCATTACTGAAAGTATATACCTCAGTCCAATAGAAAGAGATATATCTACTGGAAGAGATATTAATAATGAAACCAATTGGTTATTATTTCCTTATCCAACACCAGGCATAAAAAATTATACCTTTGGAACTTATCAAAAGCCAACCAATTCAGAACTAGACAGTGTCAGAATATGGTTAAGAAAAAATCCTCCTAATGGATATAACAGGGAAAAGCGTCGTGAAAAAATGACAATCATTCAAACAGCATGCGATTGGTTTACAGCGTCAACTTGGCCTGAGTACAGGCGTTTGTGGTCTAAAGAGAATAAAACCGAACTACAAATGATGGAGGAACAGCATCCTGTGCTTTATTATCTGCGAAAAGCCCATTTACATGCATTAGAAGAAATTAGTAACACTGAAGTTACATTTGGTTTGGTAATTTGGTATATGTATAATATGGGTTATGTTTTCAAAACACCGGAATCATGTTTCGGAATAGATATACACATGAGAGAAGCGGAGCGACTTGTAAACGATCTTGATTTTCTCCTTATTTCTCACGATCATTCTGATCATTTCGCGACTCAACTTTTAGATGCAATGATAGTAGCTGGGAAACCAGTCATAACCCGATGGTATCCGGGCAGTACAATTGTGACTGAAAATAGTATTTTCAATTTTGGAAACATAAGAGTAAAAATTGATTTAGGAGATCATAGCTATGAAGATCAAATGTTAATGTACCAAGTGGACTGTGGTGAAACAGCAAACAATACAACTATTTATCATAGCGGAGATAATAACAATATCTATAAAATGTTACCAGATAATGATGTCGATATTTTTATGCCTCATATATCCGTTGGCATGTCAATACCTCTTGCTATTCAACATATAAAGCCTCGAATAACATTCCCGTCTCATATATTGGAGCTAGCTCATTCCCCAATTCCCCCTAAAGATTGGCGTCATACATATAACAGATCTTTTGACAAAATAAGGGATATCCCACCGGATGAGGCTTATATTTTAACATGGGGAGAGCGATGGTTAATTCCAGGCACTTCTATAAAAGGAGAAATTGCATCACCGTATAATTTAGTTGTCTCAGATGTTCAAAATGATAATGGCCACCAGCTACAATTAAACTGGACGCTTTCTCCTGATGATTCTATAATTGCACATTACAATATATACAGATCCAGAAATCCTGAGCTTAATGATCCAGTATCACTTGAGTCATTCGACACACTTGAGGCTTTAAACGAAACTGAACAGCAACAAACAATTTTAATTGGGAAAGTTGATGCTGGTGAAAACACATTTACAGACACTGGTGTTCCCTTAAATAATGTAAATTACTATTACTGGATTGCCTCAGTTTCAGAATCTGGACAAACAAGTAAATTTATTCCTTCTGAATATGGATTTACCCTTGTTGAAGAACGTCTACCGTTGGATTTTAAGCTTTATGAAAATTATCCCAATCCTTTCAATCCTGTAACAACAATTTTATATAGCTTACCACAAGATGGTCATATGACTTTGACAATTTACAATATCTCCGGCCAGCTTGTAAGAGTTCTTAAAGATGAATTCCAGTCAGCAGGGAAGCACTCTATCACATGGAACGCAGCTGATATGCCAAGCGGACTCTATTTCTCCACCCTTAAGGTGAATGGGATTACTGAGACGAGGAAGATGATGTTGGTGAAATGACTGAAAAATGGAACATAAACATAATCTTTCATGAATTTGATATGGTGAATGTCAGATAAAACCAGTAAAATCGTTTGAGTTCTATATCGATACAGGATACTTGAAGTCGAACCACTCAATCTGTAATCTTGACGAGGGAGCAGAGACCATGAACAGAAGAAGCCTTTTCAAAGCACTTACAGCGTCGCTTCCGGTGGCAACATTCCTTCCGCATTATCACGCTATGGCAGCATCTGACCGTAAGAAGGTAAAAATCACCGATGTAAAGGTAATGCTTGTCCGCGGTCTTTTTGACTGGCCGTTGGTAAGGATCGAGACAGATGCAGGCATTTATGGTATCGGTGAATGTTTCTTTGGACCCAACCCAAAGGAAATCATCCTACATTCACAGAGCCTCTCACCTTCACTGAGGGAAATCCTTATCGGCGAAGATCCGCTCGATGTCGACCGGCTATATACGACCATGATCAACAGAAAAGCCGGTGCAGGCTCTATCGCCGGAGCCACAGTCTCAGCCATCAGCGGTCTGGAAATCGCTCTCTGGGACCTTGCGGGAAAGATGCTCGGAGTTCCTGTCCATAAACTCCTGGGCAGTTTCCGTGACAGCGTGCCCGCATACTGGACCAACCAAGGGCCCAGGAACATGCTCGATCCGGCATCATGCCGCGAATACGCCGATATGATCAAGAGCCATCCGTACGGCATCAAAGCGGTCAAGTGCCATCACCGCATAAGGGATATAGAAGGCCGTCTGAGCCGTCGTTTCCCAAGAAGTGATCTTGATCGCAACGCTAAAGGTTTTATGAACATGCGCGAGGCACTCGGCGACGATTACGAGATCGTCTTCCACAACCACGGTAACTTCGACTGGATGGATGCTCTTGCACTTGCCCGGGCAATAGCGCCTATGAAACCGTGGTGGCTCGAGGATCCCATACCCTCCGATTTTTCAGATACATGGGTTAAACTCACCGAGGAATCCCCAGTTCCCATTCTCACGGGGGAGAACCTTTACACACGTCACGGATTCAAACCTTTCATCGTGAACCAGGGCTGCCACATCATTCACATCGACATTGTGAAAGCCGGGGGTCTCCTGGAGGCAAAAAAGATCGCTGATCTCGCTGACATCTTCTATATACCCACCTGTGCCCACAACGTAGCGAGCCCAATAGGAAGCATAGCCTCGACACACAGCGCTGCGTCCATAAGAAACTTCATCAGTCACGAGTTCAATTACGGCAATATGAAAGATCACCTTGCCTGGGAAGCTTTCGCTGTATATGACAGACCTTTTATCAAAGATGGGAAATACCAGCTTTCCAATAAATCCGGGCTGGGTATAGATGTCAATGAAGATCATGTCCGTGCAAACCTTGCACCGGGTGAAAAATGGTGGGGGTAGGACAGTTTAATCCTGGATAAACATCGAGAACAAATGTAATACCTGAACCCGATATATGCGGACAAGACTGAGACTTGTGATTGAGGATGTGCCGGCAGGTGAACTGCAGACCGTTTGAAGTCAAGTTCTGCCGTTACGTTTTAAGAAGCCTGTTAAAGCTCTGAAACGCCGGAATACACAGTGCTATCAGCAAATATTTTGTTCTTCTTTTCTCGTTTTGCCTGTTTCTTCTCTTTTGTTGTTTTCTGGGGCGCTGTCTTTTTGTTTTTTCTTGAATCTCGTGGTTTCGACATACCATTCATTTCCTACATAATAACGATGATTTGCACTAAGAACATTATATAACTATATTTTCCTAACATTGCAATACCCATTTTACACAAGCGGACGATTCACTACCCGCTTGATGAACTTAAGTCAATGATGAAGGCTTCCAACAAAGGGATGCAACATACGCGGTAAATCATTCAGCCGAACCCATACGTTATACCAAAACATCAAACACTCAGACGGTTCGGGTATCCTCTCCACAATCCACTCCCACAATGATTCATCTATTGTAAGATTAGCTGACTTTTCCATTAGCACGGTCTAAAACAAATTTTCAATGCTGTGCGCGCCTCACTTGACATCAAATCCGCCCCACCATTCAAGAGCATACCGGTGTCCCCAGAGGTTGACAGGGGTAGCTTGATGCTTTGGGGTAATGGCTTTACTTGCTAAGGGGGGCTAATAGAGCTGAATGAAGTTTTGATTGCAGTATACGGTGTTGTTTTGTCCTGTTAGCAAGCTATCCATGAGATGTTATGAATCGTTTGATACATGTTCTCTCAACCGAGGATTTTCGCTGTTTATCAAGTTTATACATAGCAAATTTTAACTATGAGTATTCAGAAAATTATTGTAAACCAATATTCTTCATATCAAACTCATTATTACTACTTTCACAATCTTGATAACGGTTGTCCACTTCAAGAAGACCATATCAATCTTTTAACACCAAAAAATGATTGGGTTGTTTAATTAGTGGAGTATAAATTTACATCATTTTCAAATGTGACCTTTATTGAGAATAAAAATGGTCTATATAATTATTCAACCCGTTCTGATGCCGGGATGTGTACATGGAATATTGCCGGACGACCGTATCCGGAACCGATTTCATTTGTTGTAAATTGACCGTTAACATAAAAAAAGAGCGATTCACCTTTTTTATCAAGCTCTACACCGTATGTTCCACCGGGACTGTATCCGTACTTATTCAGGTAAAAATCATTGAGAAAGGCAATAACTTTTTTACGGTTAGTTCTGGTATTATACTGAATTACGGGTGTTCCATAACGCCATCCTTTAGTGGCAGCGTCAGCAACATAATAGATATATCGCCCTTTTGGGCTAAAGCACATATTCGTAATATATTTACCCGAATCGCCCCAGTTGATGCCGACTACTTCAATTCTGTCCTCCTCGGGATAAAATTTAAAGATGGTACCATAATAGTCAAAGCACCAGAATGCCCCATCGATATCTTTTCGCTTTGTGTGGGCGCGAAGGGCACTTCTTTTTCCATGAACCGGATTTTCGGGCATTTGAGATTCCATTCTGGTGAACGTATTATTTTTGCGCTCCCAGCGTACTATATGTAAAGATCCACCAAATGTTCTGTTTCCTCCACTGTTGGACATAATTGAATCGGAGGCGTATATTTTACCGGTGTCCCGGTCCAGTAGGACACAGCGATTGTACCATTTAATGTTATCGGGTGGAGCACCGCCGTATATCATTTTTCTCGCTTTTGTATCATAGGCAATAACATAACCTATGACATGGCTGACACCGAAAATCAATCCTCGTTCCCAGTCATAGGAGTGATAAGGCCAGGTTGCACCATCCAGCGGAATACCGAGATTTTCAGTCTCTCCTGAAAATATGTTGTATCGTATGAGATAGCTGCCGCGGTAAGCTTCTTTTTCTTTATACTTCTCTGACGTATATGGACCGAAAAAAGAGAGCATCCACATGTCTCCTCCCGGATCTATGTCCAGATCCCCGTGAAGCTTCGAGTCACCGAACTCATCAGGACCCCACCCGATTAATTTTTGTAGATCGAGTACGATACTCTGGGTTTTGGTGGCTGGGTCATACTTGAAAATATATCCGTTGGCGCCAATGTACGTATGGTTTCCTAAGGAGAAATAAAAACAGTCGTCCTGACCTTTATTCACATCACCCCACCCCCCCCATGTAGGTTTTCCGTACCGGTCATCATCGCGTAAAGGCAAATACCATGGTTCAAGTCCCTGAACGACGGCGAAGTCTATTGAAGGTGGAGTCTTTGCGACATCAAAATCCTTAACTTCAGGATAATCAGAAGGTATGGTGATAAATTTCTTTGATGTGTCAGTCTGCATTTCTGTTTTATAGAGGATTTTTAGTTTGTCATACTTTATTTCTGATTCGCGTTGCTCATCTGGTTTTTTAAATGTGGGAGCTTGACAAAAACCAGAGTGAATAAAAACCGTTGAGAAAACAAATAACATAACAAAAACTTTGCTTTTCATTATCAATCTCCGGTTATTTGAATTTAATTTAACCGAAATTCCCCATATCAAAATCATGAGGGCTAATTACTCCGAATTATTATGGCAAGTGTACCTCGTCAAAACAAGTTGGACACTTTCAGTTAAAAGTTAAGGTGTACTTTTAGTGAATTGCAACTGTTTTTTCAAACCTCCTTTCTCGAGATTATTTACTCACCTCATTTTCATTGTTATAAGCATCAACTTCACCTTGACTTTTCCCAATATTCTGATAAATTGAAAGTAGGATGTTTAGAGGTTCACCTCTCAGAATAAGAAAATATGAAAGGATAATGCCATGTCAATCACACGTCGTGAACTCTTCGGGATACATTTAGCTTTTGCATTAACTGGGATGAGTAAGAATGGAAAAACAGAGGAAAGGAAAAAGGTTGCAGCAATTATTACTGAATATCGTCGAAACTCACATGCTGAAGTAATAGTCGGTCGAATGCTAAAAGGTTACTACTATTATGGTAAACGCAGTACACCCCGCGTTCAGATCGTCTCCATGTACACTGATCAAGTGCCCGATAATGACATGAGTCGAGAATTGGCAGCCAAGCATGGATTTATAATTTATCCTTCAGTTCGAGAAGCACTCACTCTTGGGAGTAATAAACTCGCAGTGGATGGTGTTGTATTTATTGGAGAGCACGGGAACTACCCTTGGAATATGAAAGAACAACATCTTTATCCACGTTACTGGCTGTATAAGCAAATTATGGCAGTTTTCCAAGAGAGTAAACGGGTAGTGCCTGTGTTTAGTGACAAGTTTTTTTCGTACGATTTTTATGAAGCGAAATGGATGTATGATCAATCACGCGAACTGAATTTCCCCTTAATGGCAGGATCATCCACTCCACTGGTCTGGCGCAAACCTGAACTTGAACTGGACTTGGAAACACCGATAGAAAAAGCCGTTATCACAGCCCACGGCGGTAAGGAATCTTACGGTTTTCATTCACTGGAGGCTCTGCAGTGCATGGTTGAACGGCGCAGAGGTGGAGAAACTGGAATCTCCGCGGTACAATGCAAGGAAGGCGCAGCTGTCTGGAAGTGGACTGATGCAAACTCCTGGGCAGAACCACTTCTCAACGAAGCCATGGAACGATGCCCGGAAGCTAAAGAGGGCTCCCCTCGAGATAATGTCAAACATCCGATACTCTTTCTGCTTGATTATCGTGATGGTCTCCAAGCAGCTGTTTACATGCTTAACGGGCATTTGTCATCACGGGCATTTGCCGCTATTATCAGCGGCAAGAAAGAACCGGTATCCACACTGTTCTTGAAACAGCCCGGCAGGCCGTACGGTAATATGAGCAGTCTTGTATATTATATTGAAGAAATGATAATTAACGGTCGTACATATTATCCTGTAGAGCGGACACTACTGACCACCGGAGTTCTGGCTGCTTGTATGAATTCATCATGGAAAGAAGGCCGTAAAGTATTAGAAGGTCAGCATATGGAGACTCCATACTTAAATATTATCTATAAAGCTCAAAAAGAATCTTTGTTTGACCGTGGCCCAATGTCACCTGCCGATAAGGATTTCGGAATCGGTCCATAATTTTTTTACAATTAGATTACTCAGCAACGACCAAACATACTTTTGAGCCCAGATATAATTCCATAAACGCCCATGGAACTCACGATCTCAATTGGTGTATACTTAACCTTGATAAACTTCGCTCAGAAGGCGTGCCGTTTTCTCTTTACATATACCGAAAATCACGTTATATCTACATTGTGAGGGAAGTGGAACAACACAGTCACTTGGAATGGAGCCGGAATACCAACCGGCATTTACTTCTGCACCCTGAAGGCGGATGGGATAACTGAGATGAGGAAAATGGTGTTGGTGACTTAGAAAGAGTTATCTGCCGTCCTGGTGGGTGACGTATTGATAAGGCAATTAAAGCACTACTGACACGCATTGTGAAAACTAAAGTACATTGTCGGGTAGTAAAAGGATAAGTCAATGGGTAATTATGACTACTCTATTAACGATTGTGACGTAATTGATAAACCCGCACTAACCTTATTTAGGCAACATAGAGACAAATGGCTTGAAATGTTGAAAGGCCCAGACGTCCATGCTATATGGACGAGTATTTATAAGATGCACTGGAATGACGTTGTATATCGCTTACTGAACTACATGAAAAAACTTGTAGAAGAAAAACCGCATCCCGATGTAGGTTTCAATTCTACATTTATTAGCCTCATTGATAGCGGCTTCACTATTAATCAAGCTATGGC
The DNA here is from genome assembly GCA_042572165.1 of Candidatus Latescibacterota bacterium. Taxonomy (GTDB): domain Bacteria; phylum Latescibacterota; class Latescibacteria; order Latescibacterales; family Latescibacteraceae; genus JBHPFF01. Next base: position 8,047 of record JBHPFF010000090.1, read on the forward strand.
CATAAGGCGTCTGACCGATAAGATTTATGTAAGTGGAAGAGAAGTTGTATCACTCGCTCGTCTTCTCAGAGAAATAAAGGAAAACAAAATATTGTTTACGAGGGAGATCTATGTATGTTTTGATGGCCCTCACTATGATCCGGCTCAAGATAAAGATATGCTGGGAATCATACAGGAAGCGCATAAAAATTTCGATCGTTTGTGTGATAATACCCATGGCAATAGAACCCGTTGGGATCGTTTGTCTTTCAAATGTATCGAAAAGTGTGAACGAATGCTGACTGTCTGTGAACCTGTTCAGACATTCGTCAATAAATTTTTAGCACATGCCGCTGATCCAGTGACACGTAAGAGTCTCTCCCCAAGTCAGAGTGGTTTGACTTTGAAGAAACTGGAGGATTGTTATAAAGCAATATATCGTGTTACAAATTTTATATCTGGTATCTTGCTTCGTGAACCTGCATCAGCCCCAGTACCAATCCCTCAATTCAATCAATTTAAGAATATCGAGAAAAGATGGCTCTTGCCCGAACACAGTGACTTAGCAAAAGACTTTTGGGACAAACGTGTTAAACAGATGGAAAAATGGGTGGATGACATATGGCCGGATTCACTCGAAGGAACAGGAAGTTGAACATTCAAATTATCGTTGGCAATAACTTCCCATACTGGAACGAAAACAACAGGACTATTTCGAGTGGCATAGCCAGTATCACAAATCTAGGCCGAGAACGTAATAATTCTGTAAGAGGTCCTAATAGTGCACCAAGAGAATGACAGTTAAAAGTATGGCTACAATGCCTGAACCCGATATATGCGGACAGGACTGAGGCGTGTGATTGTGGAGGAAACTGCAGTAAGTGAACCTCAGACTATTAGACAACAACTGGAAATGTAGAACAGATATAAGAGTACACTCTTAGATATGAGAATTTTATGCTTTTCCATATAACCATAGTTAGATCATGACAGCAACCTCACCAACGTGGGTTGATAGTTTTCTGTTTTGGGATTTTGTCGTTGTGACGTTGCTTGTGTTTGCAGACTGGCTAATCGGCGAAAGACAACGTGCACGCATGCGGGAGGAGTGCGGAATTTGGTGGCTGTATGTCAACAACTTTTCGTTTCTCGGGTTCACAGTAAGGGACGCTGCAGCCATAAGGCGTGTTACGCACCGATTGTTTGGACCGCGTTTCTGGTCTTTTGATTTCTTTCTTAACATAAGCCTTGTTGGATTGTTTCTTCGGATTTTTTTAGTGGCATACATATGCTACGTGTTTCAAGAAGTAAAGTTCCTCTTGCTGTGGCTAATAACCCCAGCGTTTTTTATCTTCATAGTTGGAGATTACTTGTCCTTTGGCATTACGCTCTTCCTCTTGAGGAAGATGGAGAGGAACGTGTCGCTGTTGCACATCGTTACACTTATCCTTATCGATATCATTGTGGCCGTAGGCCTGTATTTCCTCTTTCCATTACTTAGCGCGTTGATCTCCTTATTCGTTATGCTTGTGATTGGTCAAATGTATATATGGGACCCATTATCCTTGAATATAGTCTTTGGGTCCGCTTTCATGAGCTATACGTGTTTGATTCCCACGCTTATATATCTGACGATCACTGTAGCTTTTCTATTCTCAAAATGCTTTCGCCCGTTCTTGCAGAAACCCACGGAACTCATTCTTTTGCGGTTCCACGAGTCGAAAAAGGGAATACTGACCCTTATGGCCATCGGTTTGGGTGTCATAGCGAAATTGTTGCAGGAGTTCTTGAAGATGCACTAATCACCGGGATCACAGTGGATAGAATTCTGCGCAGATTCCGCAGTCTGTCAGTACGTTGTTGAAATCAAACTTGAATTATATTCTATTAATGATTTGGAAAGGAGTAGAAAGTATTCATTTTTTAAAAAATTTGAAATTAAGAATTATGATGAATGTATCAAAGTTCTTGAAAGCCGAGCATAATAATATTGAAATACATTTTTAGAACATATCATATTTAGCAATGTCATTGCACTTTGTCCTAACTGTCACCGGCGAGCACATTACGGTCAGGATAGGGCTGATTACAACCAACGACTAACAGGGATTGTGCAGGGTATTGAAGAACAGGATCTTTTATTTCTATTTCCATTGTTTACATTATATTCGTGCTTCCAGTATATAATCATTGAGGAGATTTCGGTTTATAGATTATACCGATAGGTAGCACCTCCCGTCCACGGGACTCGTTAATTACCTCAGCCATTGCAAGATAAATGGCAAGCGATCCGCAGAAGATACCTTCAAAGCCGGCTAGTCTACCGATAAGAACACTACCGGTCCAATCCCTGATGGCAAGGAGGAAAAACAGTAATGCTAATGTAAAGAAGATAGTCTGGATCACACGATTTTTTCCGAATGTACCGAACCACATGAGGAATGTGAACAGTCCCCACATTCCCAAGTACCAACCCATAAAAGCAGCTGAAGGTGCGTCAATCCATCCAAATTTCGGCATAAGGATGAGTGCAACGAGGGTGAGCCAGAAATGACCGTATGAAATAAAAGCAGTCGCGCCAAATGTGTTTCCTGTTTTAAACTCAAAAATACCTGCAATTATTTGGGTTAAACCCCCGTAAAAAATACCCATGGCAAGAATCATTGAACCGATCGGAAAGAATCCGGCGTTATGAATATTAAGAAGCACTGTTGTCATACCAAATCCCATTAGACCCAGAGGAGCAGGGTTTGCTAATTTTTGATTCATAATTCTTTCTTTTCCTCTCATATGTTTAGATATACTATATAATAATGTTGTACTTAGCTATTAGTGATCGTTATTTAAATTGGATTATTAAATCAATTGACAAAATGTTTCTGATAAAAAAACAAGCAATAAATAATTTCGCTCCATAATAACCTCCTTTTCATTACAGAGGATCATATTTTCCGCTCCTGAACATACGTCTTCGTTCTTTCGCCACGTTGAATTCACCGCAAAATGTATCCTCATCGACGATGGGCAATGTTTGAATAATATCACCGGCTTCTATTTTCAGGACTTTCGGCGGGTATCTGTGACACTTGCCTTTTCCCTTGTCTTCACCTGAGAAAAACTTACAGTTTTTACAAATCATGCAAAATCCTCTTTTTTTGTGATGTTTTGAGATATTAGTATTCTTAACCGAATCCATCCTTGAAAAATGAATTAATAATATAATAAATGTGAAGCTCACATAAAAGTGTAAACAGTTAAATAATCATGAATACTAAGTGTAAAACAAGGATTTCTTATGAATATTTAGACCGATGGGCGATGCTGGATTGCACTACGGTATTCTTTTATAGTGCTTTCCCTAACACCTTTGGTTTCATGTCTGTCCATAATGTACGCCATGAACCATTCCAGACTATACGTCGGTACTTCAACAATTCCAAACTCTGCATAGACAGATTGTAATACTTCATCTCTGGTTGTAACTTCTCTTCAATCCACTTAAGCAAAGATTCATCTATTGATGATTGATTCTGACACATAAATATTTACACTGTTTCAAAGTAGTACCACAGTAGCATCGGGAATATGGGGCAAAAAATAAGCCACTTAGATGTGCTCATAAGTGACTATTATTCAGCATATTATATGGTGGAGCAAAGGAAACGATTTGCGAACCATTAAATTTGAATTAAGCGCTATTAATTAATAATATTAATTAATAATGTATAGTAAATTTATATATCTATTGTATTTCTATGCACATTTATCTCATAACTCCTCATAATAATTGGTTGCCACTTCTCAAGATATTGTTTTTCAAAAATTGAAATCTCTCCCGGTCTGTATTTGTTGAGAATAATTTTATATGTTTTTAAACAAATTCCAAATACAACACTTAACAATGATCCGATAGGTTGTGGATTCCTTATCGGAATTATTTGGAAACTTCCATCTCGAATTACTAAATTATCATACATTATATCTATGTGTGTATATTTTGAAAAAAGTTTATAAAAATCATTGTACTCAATTTTTCGATCCAATAAATCTGAAATTCCCCAAAGAGAACAATGAGAAGGTTTAAATCCATTTTCTTTTAAATAAAGTTTATACCACTCTCTGTCATATTTTTTTCTTTTATATAAGATTTCATATTTTGAA
>JBHPFF010000091.1:0-11875 GCA_042572165.1 Candidatus Latescibacterota bacterium
GGTGTTAACATGGTTGTTTTTGCACTTACACAGGAGGGTAGTATAGCTCAACAGAAGATGGATTTCTTCTCAACTTCTCAATAATTTATGGCAACTATAAATTATAAACTTTACTAAACAGGGGTGTTTCTGATATGACCAGAAATGTGAAACAAAAGATTGTAATATCATTTGTTTTGATATTACCAGTTCTTTTTGCGGTGAACTGTTTCCTGTATCCACCGGAAATCAGGTATTTGTCTAAACCGATTCCGACTATTACAAGTGATGATCCTGCGTATTCGATTGATGAGGAAGCTGAAGAAATTTCATATGATCTGGGTGGTTCCAGTATTGTTGTAAAGTATATGACTGAAAAAGATCTAAATGCACTTTTCGCTACTGAATCAACACAGGATTATTATTCGACAAATCCCTATACTTACGGAAACTGGGTAGATCCAAATTTAGGCTATATACCTAATAGATTTACTGTTTTTCAGGTAACGATTATCAACAGGTCATTTGCTAAAATGAAGCTTGATCCTGTTGAAGCTGTTTTCATGACGGATTTGGGGGAAGTTCACCACTCCTATACAAACAGTATAGGTGCTGCGAGATATGGTAAATGCTTTGAGGACTATTACAAGGCAATACGAGGTCAGTCGGGGAATGAATACTATCGTTATGATATGCGCACAGGTATGGTTCGCGGTAAAAATTATGGTTTGGATGAACTTATTTTCCGTGGGGACACCTATGGCGGTCTCATCGCTTTTGATCCGTTAAGACCTGAAGTTAAAAGATGCAGGATTGTTTTGAAGGATATTGTATACAGGTTTGATGCTTTTAACCGGCCATCTGATATGGTAACCATTTCATTTGATTTTAACAGAATAATTGATGAGTTAGTAGTTACCAGAGAAATGAAAATGAAAGAGCTTGAGCGTGAGAAAGTCAGAATAAGGATGGATGGACCGGAACAGCTTGTTGGTAATCGTATCAACGACAGAGCCCGTGATGGTGGGGCTATCGACAGGGTGCTCGCCGATAATACTGAAGCGATGGAAACATGTTTTATTGATCTGTATAGACGTGATGAGGTTGATCCCGGAAACATTTTTCTTACGTTTACCATTGAATCCGATGGTTCGGTTTCTTCGCAGAACATAAGTGAGGTTACCGGAATAAACAGCGAAAACTTTATGAATTGTTTCCTTGATGTGATAAAAGAAATAAAATTTGAACCGATCAAGGATATGCCTACGGAAGGTACAAATATTGTGAAAGGTCCGGCGGTATCGGTTAATGTTCTTTATCCGCTTGATTTTTCAATATACATTGAAGAGTGACCTTCGGGTGGATTGTATGGTTTTTTAAAAAGAATTACATTAAGAAATAAAGTAAAAAAGAGGGCAGTAAAATTGCCCTCTTTTTGTATATATACATTGAAATGAAAAACGAAAGAATTGTGAGTAAAAAGCATAAGAAAGTAAAAAGAATTTGCCTTTGAAGTATTTATTAAATATATTGTAAGTTCTGTTTTTTTCATATAAAAATCGTGTAATGAGAAAGAATTCAATGTTTAGCGAACTAACCGATAAGTTAGAAACAATATTCAAGAGTATAAAAGGACAGGGGAGGCTTACTGAAGCGAATATAAGTGAGGCACTACGTGATATCAGGCGTGCACTTCTTGAGGCTGATGTAAACTTTCGGGTTGCCAAACGCTTTATTAAAAATGTCGAAGAAAAGGCTTTGGGCACTGAGGTATTAAACAGTATCACTCCCGGTCAGATAATTGTCAAGATTGTGCACGATGAACTTATCAAGATTCTTGGAGAAACAACTGTAGACCTGACGATAAATAGTTTAAAAGAGATAATAATGATTTGTGGTCTTCAGGGATCTGGAAAAACAACATCTGTTGCAAAACTTGCAGTTCACCTGAGAAAACGCGGGAAGAAACCTGCCGTTGCGAGCGTAGATGTTCACAGACCAGCAGCGATTGAGCAGCTCAAGGTACTCGCTGAAAAGAATAATTTACCTTTTTATGATGCAGATTCTAATAACGATCCAGTAAAAATAGCACAGAGAGCAGTCGAAACATTAAGCAGTCAGGATGCCGATGTTCTCATTATGGATACAGCAGGTCGCCTTCATATTGATAAAGAGATGATGGATGAGCTGTTAACGATTACTGGTATTCTGAATCCGAATCATGTGTTATTTGTGGCGGACTGCATGACCGGTCAGGATGCTGTTAATGCGGTTGAAGGTTTTATTGAATATGTAGAATTTGATGGTGTTATTCTTGCTAAAACTGATGGAGATGCTCGTGGAGGAGCCGCTCTTTCAATACGTGAAGTTACTGGCAAACCTATTCTTTTCGCAGGCACTGGAGAACGCATAGATGCTTTTGAGCAGTTCCATCCCGATAGATTTGCTTCCAGAATTCTTGGTATGGGTGATATTGTATCACTCGTTGAAAAAGCACAGGATGTGATAGATGCCCAAGAAGCTGAAAAACTTCAGAAAAAAATAACTTCTGAAGGCCTAACTCTTGGAGATTTTCTTGATCAAATTCGACAGATGAAAAAGATGGGGCCTTTAGATCAATTACTTGGCATGATACCTGGTTTTGGAAAGGCAATAAAAGGGATTGATTTTGAAGGTGACGAATTCAAACATATTGAAGCTATCATTCTTTCAATGACTAGAGATGAGCGAAAAAAATCCTCAATAATTGATGGATCGCGAAAGCGAAGAATTGCTAACGGATCAGGAACATCAGTGCATGAAGTTAATAAGCTGTTAAAACAATTTAGTATGATGCAAAAAATGATGAAAAAAATGTCGAAATTTGGTGCAATGAAATCATTTCGTGGAATGAATATTCCTATGTAACATAAATATATAAAAACAATTGTAGTAATAACATGAAGGAGGTTTATTTGGCAGTAAAACTGAGAATGCGCAGGATGGGTTCACACAAAAGTCCTTTTTACAGGCTTGTTGCTGCAGACAGTCGCTATCAGAGAGATGGTAGGTTTCTTGAAACCATCGGATATTATGATCCCATGGAAAACCCATACAAATTTCACGTTGAACGTGAAAAAGTTATGAACTGGCTCCGAAAAGGAGCTCAAATGTCAGAAACTGTCGAAAGTCTTTTACGTAAAGAGGGTATCGTTCAGGAATTCAACATAGAAAAAACAAAGCAAAAGTCATCCCCCAAACCGTCCAAGGCTAAAAAGGCAGGTTCTGAAAATTCAACGGTAACTACAGACGAAACCCCTGAAGATACAAAATAATAACATGATTCCATCACATTCCGGTACACTTATAGCTATCGGACGGATAATTAAGGCCCAAGGATTGCAGGGTGAGTTGAAGGTTTATCCACTTTCTGATTTTTCAGAGCGATTTAATAGGCTCGAAGATGTAAAAATTGAATTTGAAAGTGGAAAAGTTGAGACTTTCGAAGTAGAAAAAGTCAGAAACATCGGTCGATTTGTTATTTTCAAGTTAAAAGGAGTGGATGACCGTAACAATGCCGAATACTTGTGCGGGTCGTATGTATGTGTGACCAGAGACGAGATATTTCCACTGGATGAAGAAAGCTTTTATATGTTTGAGCTTGAAGGTATGGAAGTGTTTAATCCTGAGGAGAGAAAGATTGGAGAAATAAGCCTTGTAGAAAAGTATCCCGCACAGGATATAATAATTATTGAGACAGAAGACAGAAATATTATGGTGCCGGCAGTCAAGGACTTTCTTGTTGACATAGATGTAAAAAAAGGTCGAATAATTCTTGATTTACCTGAAGGATTACCTTCGTATCCCAGGAATTATGGCAAAGATGAAAGGCCTGAGGTTTGAATGTCTATATATTAACTATTTTTCCCGATATTTTTGACAGCTTTTTACGTTACGGGATAGTTAAAAGGGCAATAGATAAGAAATTATTGAATGTTATAAAAATTAATATTAGAGATGCTGCACGGGATAAACATAAAACTATCGATGATACTCCTTACGGTGGTGGTGCGGGAATGATAATGAAACCGGATATTCTGACTGCGAGTCTCAAGTCTACTGTCCCATTTATCGAGAAAAGGAAAACGGAAGTATTGTTACTCACACCTCAGGGAAAACGCTTTGACCAGCCTATGGCTAACATGTTAAGCATGCAGAATGAATTCATTCTGGTTTGCGGTCGTTACAGGGGTGTTGACGAGCGTTTTCGGGAATTGTATGTCACTGAGGAACTAAGTATTGGAGATTATGTTCTTTCCGGAGGGGAGCCTGCTGCTATGGTAGTTATCGATGCCGTAGCGCGCCTGATACCTGGTGTTTTACATGATTTTGAGAGTGGGATAGAGGATTCTTTTCAAAACGGGCTTTTGGATTGTCTGTGGTATACGCGTCCGGAAGTTTTCGAGGGGCTTAGAGTGCCGGAAACATTACTGAGTGGCAACCACGCAGAAATAAAAAAATGGCGATATGGGCAATCGATAGAACGCACAAAAAAAAGACGCCCGGACCTCCTTAAAGATAATGAAAAATAGTTGTTGGTAAAATTATGAATAGAGAGGTATAGAATGAAACAGATTGATGATCTTATTAAAAGTCAAATACGCTCTGATTTACCGGACTTTGGCCCGGGGGATGATGTTGATGTTCATGTTCGTGTGATCGAGGGAGATAAGGAACGTACCCAGATATTTTCAGGCACCGTTATTCAGCGTCGAGGAGGGGGTGTTTCTGAGACCTTTACGGTTCGGAAGATTTCAGCAGGAGTTGGGGTAGAGAGAATCTTTCCGGTTAATTCCCCTATGATATCTGCTATAAAGGTAAATCATTCATCAAAAACACGTCGTGCAAAACTTTTTTATCTGCGAAAACTGCGCGGTAAATCTGCTCGCCTTAAGAGAGTGTATAACTGATCGTTTCTCTTGCATCCAGGAAATGAACGACGCTCTTGTTTTCTGCAAATGATCAGAAGCGTTATCTGAATATTTTTCATTGTCTTGTTCGTGAAATACCTTGACTGTGTAGTGATGATTTTGTATCTTGAAACCGTTTTTATTACCAAATTAGCATGAACTGTTATCAAGTAATAAATCTGGAGATCTAATGGCAGGTAAATTTCATGGGGGAGTTCATCCAGATGACGCAAAGTCATTAAGCAACACATGCGCAATTGACGAAATGCCCCTGCCTTCAGAGGTGGTTCTTCCCGTAAGTCAGCATATCGGCGCACCAACAAGGATAGTCGTTCAAAAAGGCGATCAGGTTAAAAAGGGTCATGTGATTGCCGAAGCTGGTGGTTTTGTATCCGCTCCGATCCATGCGTCGATTTCCGGTACAGTGAAAGCCGTTGAACCGCGTATAAGCCCTTTGGGTAGTAAAATAGACAGTGTGGTTATCGAAAGTAATGGTGAGGATACATGGGCTGATGGTCTCGATTTACCTCGCGATATTTTTTCAATGAACCCCGATAAAATGCGGGAAGCTATCCAGGCAGCAGGAATAGTTGGCTTGGGTGGAGCAGCGTTCCCGACTCATGTCAAACTTTCTCCACCTGATAATAAACCGATTGATACTGTTATTCTTAACGGCGTTGAATGCGAACCTTACTCGACCTGTGACCATCTCCTCATGCTCGAGCGTTCGCAGGATATAGTCGAGGGATTCAAGATCATCATGAGAATCATCGACTGCAAAAAAGGAATTATTGGAATCGAAAAGAACAAGCCTGATGCAATTAAAAAAATGCGGAAAGCTGTCGAGGATGTTCCGGGTGTAAAGGTAGTTGACCTCAAGGTGAAATATCCTCAGGGGGGCGAAAAACAGCTCATTTATGCGTTAACGAAACGGAAAGTTCCTGCCGGAGGCCTCCCGATGGATGTCGGTTGCCTTGTGCAGAATGTTGGGACTGCCGCTTCGATTTATGATGCTTTAGCATTAAACAGACCGCTTATTGAACGAGTTGTAACTGTAACCGGAAACGGTGTCAATAATCCTGTGAATGTACGTGTGCGCCTGGGTAATACTGTTGGCAGGCTTATTAAGCAGGCAGGTGGATATACCGAGAAAGCTGCGAAACTCATCCTGGGTGGTCCAATGATGGGGATCGCTCAGTTTACAGATGATGTCATGGTTATTAAGGGTACTTCGTGCGTACTTGTCATGGAAGAGGATCAAATTGATACAAAAAAACAGCTTCCCTGTATTTCCTGTGCCCGGTGTGTGGAAGTCTGTCCCATGAACCTTTTGTCAACGACAATCGCACAGCTTGTTGAATTTGGAAAACTGGATGAAGCGAAAAACTATGGAATTTTGGATTGTATAGAATGCGGTTGTTGTACATATATATGTCCTGCAAAACGTAAACTCCTGGAGCATATAAAGTTCGGTAAAGCCTTACTTGCCCGGAAGCGTGAGCAAGAGATTGCTCGTGAAAAAGCCGCAGAAGAAAAATCTGAAACAACCAAAACCTCATAACATCAGTCTATCCATGGAGTCCGTGTAGTATGGAGCGGTTATTCACAGTAAGTGCAACTCCCCATGTGAGGGACAAGACCAATATACCGATAATAATGTATTCTGTGGTTCTTGCACTTTTACCAGCCCTGGCGGGAGCCGTTTACTTTTTCGGTTACCGGGCTCTGTTCCTCGTCATACTTACCGTGGCTACCTGTATTGCAACAGAAGGTATCATTCAGAAACTTGCCGGAAAACCTCTCACCATGTTTGATGGAAGTGCAATTGTTACCGGTATTCTTCTTGCGTTTAATCTCCCCGGTGGGGTTCCCTGGTGGATTCCTGTTGTGGGTGGTTTTTTTGCTATTGCTGTGGGCAAAATATCATTTGGCGGTCTCGGGTACAATCCCATGAATCCAGCTTTACTTGGAAGAATATTTCTCCTGATCAGCTGGACCGGTCCGATGACCTCTACATGGACAAAGCCCCGGGGAATAGATGGTATTGATGCCGAGACAGTAGCTACTCCGCTCGCTATCCTTAAAGAAAATATTGCGGTTTTGAAATCTCAGGATTTATCAAATATTAATGAGGTTAATGCCGCTCTGTCAAAAGTGGCGGACCTTGAGGCGATGTATGGAGATCTTTTCTTCGGGAGAGTATCAGGATGTATCGGTGAAACATCGGTGTTTCTTTTAATTATTGGCGCTCTGTTCCTCCTGTACAAGCGTTATATCGATTGGCATATACCTCTTACATTTATAGGGACAGTGGCATTGTTTGCCTGGATATTTGGCGGGTATGATGGTTTGTTTACAGGGCCGTGGCTATTCCATGTATTGTCCGGCGGTCTTATTATCGGAGCTTTTTTCATGGCCACAGATATGGTTACCAGTCCCATAACACCGGTGGGGCAGCTGATGTTCGGTGTCGGCTGCGGTATTCTAACAGTGATTATTCGACTTATCGGTGGATATCCTGAGGGAGTGAGTTTTGCGATTGTTCTTATGAATCTCACTGTGCCACTCATTAATCGCTACACACAGCCGAAAGTTTTTGGCAAGAGAGGTAAACGTGCGTGATATTCTAAAGATCGGTATTATTCTTATGATATATGCTCTGATTGCCGGAACTCCGCTTGCATTTGTGAATATTAAAACAAAGCCGATAATCGAAGAAAACAGGTTAAAAGCTGAAAATAAGGCTCGTACCGGGGTTCTTCCCGGCATGTCCGGAGGATATGAACCGATAGGCTCGGAAGGCGATTTTCCTTACTGGATTGGGTATAGTGATTCTGGAAAGAAAGTGCCTTTAGGTTATGTGTTTATTGTAAAAGAGGATGGCTACTCATCTACCATGGAAACTATGGTGGGTGTCGATCTGGAAGGAAAAATAAACGGAACGAAGATTTTATTTCAACAGGAAACCCCCGGACTCGGCAGCAGGATTGAGGAAATCCTGCATGGTGAAACTGAACCCTGGTTTACCGGACAGTTTAACGGTAAATCAGCCTCAGATAATGTTAGAATCACCAAAGACGGTGGTGATATAAATGCTATAACGGGAGCAACGATTTCTTCCCGTGCGGTCACCAATTCGATCAACAGAGGGCTTGTAAAGCTTATGCAAAAAGTTGGAGAAGGATCGTGAAAATAGTAAAGGAATTTACCAAGGGCATCTATAAGGAAAATCCTGTTTTCAAGCTTGTACTGGGATTGTGTCCCACGCTTGCTGTCACAACATCCGTTGAAAACGGTATCGGCATGGGTGTTGCAGCTACGATTGTACTTGTAAGTTCAAATCTGTTTATTTCACTGGTACGATCCCTTGTTCCCAAAAAGATTCGTATCCCTATCTATATCGTAGTTATTGCAACATTTGTGACCATTGTGGATATGCTTATGGAAGCGTACAGACCCGGTCTGCACAAATCACTCGGTATCTTTGTTCCCCTGATTGTGGTAAACTGTATTATTCTTGGTCGTGCCGAGGCTTTTGCATCAAAAAACAATTTTTTCGTATCGATTGTTGACGGGGTGGGAATGGGGCTGGGATTTACCCTGAGCCTTATTATTATTTCCGGGATACGTGAACTGCTGGGCAACGGTACTTTGTACGGTTTTCCGATAGCGCCTGAACAATATGAACCGATAGGGCTTATGATTCTTCCGCCCGGAGCGTTTTTGACACTTGGCTATGTTCTTGGTTTCTTTACATGGATTGATAGACGTAACAAAAAGATAGATTAGGAGCCGACCTATGGATATTGGACATTATTTTGCCATTATCATTGGAGCTATTTTCATCAATAATTTCGTGCTTGCTCAGTTTCTGGGTTTATGCCCTTATCTTGGCATATCAAAGAAAATTGATTCGGCGATAGGTATGGGATTTGCTGTAATATTTGTTATGACTGTAGCTTCAGCCGCAACGTGGGTTGTTTATACCTATCTTCTGAATCCGGAAACCAATATTTTTGCCGGTACCGACCTGAGGTATCTCAGGACAATTGCTTTTATTATTATCATTGCCTCTCTGGTACAGTTTGTCGAAATGGTGATTCAAAAAACCTCACCGGTTCTCTATAATGCGTTGGGCATTTACCTGCCGTTGATTACTACCAATTGTGCCGTGCTTGGTGTTGCAGTATTGAATATAAATGAGGAATTTACTTTTATTGAGAGTGTTATCCATGGCTTCGCCGCTGGAATCGGCTTCACTCTGGCTATTGTACTTATGAGCGGGCTTCGAGAAAAGCTTGAAATGAGCGATGTACCTGAACCGCTGAAAGGGGTACCGATTGCATTTATTATGGCAAGTTTAATGTCTCTTGCGTTTATGGGTTTCAGCGGGCTTACGCTCAGGTAGGAGTTTATCGGAACAATGTATCCTGTGTTTATTTATACACTTTTAAGCCTCGGCGGAGTTGCTTTTATTCTCGGAGCCGGACTTGCGTTTGCAGCAAGAAAGTTTGCTGTAGAGATTGACCCAAATATTGAACAGGTTATTGATATCCTTCCCGGCGCGAACTGTGGCGGATGCGGTTATACCGGGTGTGCAGTATATGCCGAGGCTGTTGTACGTGACGGCGCTACGCCAACACTTTGTGCACCCGGAGGACCTCAGATTGTACAGCAGATTGCACATTTGCTTTCTCTCGATGAAAAGCCCACAGAAAGAAGAGTTGCCTATCTCCATTGTGCCGGTTCAAATTATAAAGTAAAAGACAAATATGTATATGATGGCATAAAGGATTGCCGTATCGCAGACATACTTGCCGGAGGGCAAAAGACATGTGACTATGGATGTATCGGTTTTGGATCATGTGTTGAGGTTTGCAAATTTGATGCGTTGTCCATGAGTGAGGATGGACTTCCGGTTGTGGACAGTGAAAAATGTACCGGGTGCGGTGCCTGTGTGAGGATTTGTCCTAAAAATCTGTTCGATCTCCTGCACGATACCACGACTATTTATCTGGCCTGTTACTCTCATGACAAAGGGAAGGATGTAAAACAGGCTTGTTCGGTAGGTTGTATCGGATGTGGGATATGTGTCAAGGTCACTGAAGGCGATGCAATTGAGATGAAAGACAATCTGCCTTCAATAAACTATGATGCATCATCGAATCTTATCCTCGCTCACTTCAAGTGCCCCACAAATTCCTATATAGATCTTGCCAAGAAACGTCCTTACATGGTTATTGATAAACGAAAATGCAAGAGCCATATGAAATGCAAAGAGGTCTGCCCGGTAAAAGATTGTATTTCCGTCGAACCGGGAGAAATGTCCGGAATAGATCCCAATAAATGCATCGGCTGCGGGCTGTGTCTTGAGGTATGTCCCGAGAAAGCAATTCGTGTGGTCGGCGCCATGGGTTATATAAAAATGGATATGTCGTTTTAACGGCTGCATTCTGTATTATAGAGATATAATATTAAAGTAATTATGAAAGTGTTGCGAGGACTGGATCATGGATGGTATGGAGCCATATACCGGATATGAAGAATATGACTATGGTATGACCGATCCCTCTGCATCGGCCGAAACCAAAACATCTTCCGAAACCGGCGAACAAGAACAGGATACTCCCCCTCCAGTTATTGCGGGCATTCTTGATCCTTCACGCCATAATGAAATTGATATTCCCACGGACAAGTCAACGGGCGAATCTTCGTATTCTGCTTCCTATTATAGATATGATGAGTTACCTACCATAGCAACACATCATAATCCGGGGAGAGTATCGATCCATCCCCTCGGGATAACATCACAGCCTTCTGGTGTAACTGAATCATATTGGAAACAGTTGGATGCTGACCGGCTGTTCCAACCCGTTTACGAACCCACTTTTACTGTCGAAAGTATCGGGTCTGAAACTGAAAGTACCCTGCCGACAGCCGTTTCAGGCGGTTTAGGTGGTAACAGCGGTTCTTCACCCGTGGAAGAAGTGGAGGAGCGTGATCCCACCGAAATGCCGTTTCTGGACCATCTGGAGGAGTTCAGGTGGGCGCTGCTGAAATCGCTTTTTATTATCGCTTTCTGTATGATCCTCTCATGGTTCATTTCGGACGTGTTTTTTGCAACCATTACCCGCCTTGCAAATCAGGCTGAGCTTCCGCTCGTGACAACAAAACTATTGGAAACACTGATGATTAAACTCCAGATGGCACTTGTTATGGGAATTGTCATTGCGCTGCCGTTTGTTTTATATTTTGTATGGTCATTTATTGCTCCAGGTTTATATAAAAAAGAAAAAAAATGGTTTTTACCGCTGATAATGGCATCAACCGTCTGTTTTTTCATAGGTGCATCAATTGCATATTTTATCATAATTCCGTTCATGCTTACATTTATTAAAAACTTTATATATGAAGATATAGCCCCTATGATAACTATCGGAAATTTTATTGGCTTATTACTTAAGTTCACCATCATGTTCGGACTGCTTTTCCAGATGCCGTTATTATCATACGTTTTAGCCAAGATCGGAATTATAAAGTATACATGGATGTCCCAGTACCGTAAATATGCAATTATTGTTATCTTCATTATAGGCGCTTTAATAACTCCGCCCGATCCACTCAGCCAGGTAATGATGGCCGGACCGCTCATTCTGCTCTATGAAATCAGTATCATTACAGCCAGAATCGCCGGACAAAAAACACTGATATAGACTCGGTATGTACTGATTCCCGATGGGAAAGTGAAGCAACAAAATCCTCTGAGACAGGACACATTCGACATTTTAATCTGGTATGTGTGGATTCATGAACAATGTAAATTCAGTGATATTGAGTAATTATTATAGGGACGGAAACGACCCAATATTCTTGACTTAATTAATAAAAATTCATATATTTGTGGAATTGATTTTAATAATCTTTTTTTTGCAATTATTATTCTCCTG
>JBHPFF010000092.1:0-11857 GCA_042572165.1 Candidatus Latescibacterota bacterium
TAATAATACAAAAGAAAATACAAAAACCTTTTTCATTTCAAATCTCCTTCTTCTTGTAACAAGAAAAAATCACAATAAATGGTTAAAAATCATTTTTCTTACATATATCACTATCACCCCCTTATTTAAATCCTAAAATTAAAGTTATATTTTTACTGAAAGGTTGAAACAAAACCCAACTTTTCTAATCTAATGTAAATAACGATAATAAAAGCTAATCATGATGTCAACATGTAATTTTGATTTTTTTAAAAAAAATTAAAATAATATTTAACTCGATAAATTCAAAAAAACATGAAGTACCGGTTGAAGAGGTTAAAGAACCAATCCACAAGCCCATAAATCATCTTCTAATCCCTTGTTTTTAAAAGAAATAGGAAGTTCTACTTGTGCTTGTCACCCTCTTTTTTCAAGTGAGTGGAAGCCGGAGGGTGAGTTTGGTTTTTAGTTATTGAAACTGGATTCTATCGAGTATTTTAAATAATTCATTTATCTGTATATTTTATAAATATTTAAACATGGCAACTTAAAATTTATGAATAATCCGGATTAAAAGAACAAGGGAAAAAGTATTATACCTCTCCGAGAAATATAAGAAAATTAGCATTTTTAATAGCAGGAGAGTTGTGAATTATTTATAATGGACTTAACATAATCATACAAATTATAATAATAACATCTGCTAACCAGTGCTATTATTCAATACCGAATTATCTATGTCCCCCAAAGCAACATTTCGTTTCTATGAAGAGCTCAATGATTTTCTTCCTGTGAATAAGAAAAAAACCGCGTTTTCTTATGAATTTACGGGGAAACCATCGGTAAAAGACGCTATCGAATCTATAGGCATTCCTCATATTGAAGTTGATCTTATCCTGGTAAACAGCGAATCCGTTACTTTTTCATATCATCTAAAGGATGGAGATATGTTGTCGATATATCCTGTATTTGAGAGTTTGGATATCTCAAACGCTACTCATCTGAGAAAGAAGCCATTGCGTGAGCCGAAATTTATTCTTGACGTTCATCTCGGTAGACTATCGAAATATCTCAGAATGCTTGGGTTTGACACACTCTATGAAAGTAATTATGATGATTCCACTATAATAAAAACAGCCAGAGAACAGAAACAAACGATACTGACACGGGATGTAGTGCTTTTAAAAAACAATGAAGTAACTCATGGTTACTGGATCAGGTCGCAAAACTCTTTTGATCAGGCAATCGAGGTGATTATATATTTTGATCTTTTTTCAAGCATTAAACCGTTCTCTCGTTGTATTTTATGTAACGGGATAATACAGAGCATTACAAAAGAATCTGTCTTGCATTTATTGAAGCCGAACACTCAACATTATTATGATGAATTTTTTCAATGTATGTCGTGCAAAAAAGTTTACTGGAAAGGATCGCATTATGAGAGGATGGAAAGACTTATTGAGAAGCTTAAAATAACTTTATCAAATATGGACTAATCATAAATAATTGAATATCGTATAATTATTTCACAAGGCTCATTTTTCTTGTCAATCTCGAACGACCCGCCTTTAGAACCACAAAGTACGTCCCGCTTGAGAGATAGGAACCGTCGAACACTGTACTGTAACTGCCTTGCTTAAGTATATCGTTTACCAGTGTGGCGACAACCTGACCCTCTGTATTCATCACTTTCATAGTAACAGGGGATTCTTCCTTTATTGAATAAGTGATGGTTGTTAAGGGATTAAAGGGATTCGGGTAATTTTGGTGAAGCACAAAAGGTACCGGTAGAGGGTCATGTTCAACGTTTTTAGATGATATAGTGTCAACGCTGTAGACATAATTGTATGTATTATTTAACTGGGATACATTGGTTATAACAAGCACTGCGTTGTCAAACGGTCTGGGAACAGCGATGGAAGGATTATTCCCTGAAAGCATTTCAATTTCATAGTTATATGAAGAGTTATAGAGTATTACCTGGTTCTTCCATAAGCCGCCGTTCCTGTCCTCAAAAGAAAAATACAATGAATCACCATAGGAAAAACCATCCCTGGGCTTAATATCAATATAATTGAAAGTGTAATGTTTGAACGAGAGTGAATCGACAGTTGCTTCCCCGTCAACGACTTGTTCCGGTTCAATGGTATGGTAAAATAAATCCGAATCCTTGAAAAAATCTTCAGGATTTGATCTCTCACGGGTAAAATACAACCATACTGCCAAATCTGATATTGACCGTGATAAACCGTGAGGAAGGACAGAGTTTAAATTTTCGATTTTTCCGTTTTGATTATCCCTGAATGTTTTCCAGATGGTACGTATCATTTGAGTGCCGTATTCTTTAGCTATATGGTAGGCAAATAACGATGCGCCATACTCGAAAGTCCCGCTATATGTATCCAGCGGCAAATCGCGATTGTCAAAGATAAATCCCAGATAATTAAAGTAATCGTTGACATCATCCCAAATCTGGTCCTCCATCCAGACAGCGCTGTGTTCCATCCACCAGACCACATCACTACCGCTGTAGTATGAAAAGTGTATGGTATGAAAAAACTCGTGAGCTGTGGTAATCTTGAGCGCATCATAGCCTTTTGTAGGGTAAATATTATCTGAAAAATCATTGTCGATTATTATATATGATGAAGTAAAACCACCTGTTGCCAGGTCGGGCATTGTATAACCATACAGCGATTCTTTGGAAAGATTCTTGATATAACAATCGATTATATTCATACTCCCTCCCTTTGTCCCGTCCGGTTTCGGCTGTCCGTACCCAAGATCAACGACAATATACTGCCAGGCAATTTCAAGGTAAACCAGGGTTGAGTCAACAAAGTCAGGAATAGAATTGTTATTATTATCTTCAGGATCCGGCGCATTTCCACCTTCAAGATCATAATGAACGCGGAAATGCCCGTTCTCCGAGTCTGTAAAAACCTCCATTGTCGGACGTGTATTGTGTGTATATGCGGTTTTGAAAGCAGCAGCTTCCTCAGTATCACCATTTAAAAGGGATATTAGATGCGGCGTGCCGCACTTTACCACTCTCTGATTGTTCAGATATTTCCTGAATAAAGCCGAGATGTCTTCAACTTCTTCATTCTCTGCATGAGATACTGCGGCTGTGAATAACAATACCAGAATAACTATCAAATTAGTTTTCATATTATTTCATAAACTTATTTCATATAAAGCATTTTTTTTGTTAGTGAACCTGATGGTGTTGTCACGGTTAAGAAATAGATGCCGCCTGCGATACCGGAAGGTTTCCAGAGCATACGCTTTTCACCGGCACCAAGCTCACCATCAAAAAGTTCCGCAACATGCTGCCCATGGATGTTGAATACTCTTACCAAGACATGACACGGTTCGGAAAGAGTGAAAGTGATCGTTGTTGAGGGATTGAACGGATTCGGGTACGTGCCGTGAAGGACAAAAGCATACAAAGGCTCGTTTTCCATTCGTGTAGAAATCGTATAATCAGCATTAAATACATACCGGAAACCTTCACCGGATGTATTTGTACACGAGGTAATCATCACTGCCCTGCCCCATGGCTTGACCAGAGGGATGGTTTCTCCTTCCGGCTTAACTGTATGAATTCTGTAATCGTACGGGTTATTGAAAAATAAGATTGAATTTGCTAATGTGCTGTTTTCACGGGGCAATAACTCAATTTTCAATGCGTTGTTATCACTCCAGTCAGTGAGAAACAAGAATTCAACATACCTGCTCGTCAGATGATTGGTACCAAGGGAATCAACCACGGGAAAAGCGTGCTTTGTGATATCCATTTCCATGGTATAAGGGAACATATCGCTGTCGGGATAAAAATCATCGGTATTGGCACGATAATTTGTGAAGTAGTTCCACACGGCGAACTCGTTAAACGCTGCCGGAAGCCCATCGGGAATGACATTATCAAATGAGGCAATATCGACAGTTTTAGTTTCACTGATATACTTCCATATCTGTTTTATAATATCGTCTCCATATCGCTTTGCGAGATACATGGCCCAGATAGCGGAACCGTACATGTAGTTTCCGACATTTGTATTGAGCGAGGTTGTTTTACTGTTAAAAAAGTAGTTGAGATAGGCGAGGTAATCGTTAACATCGTCCCATACCCGTTCTTCCATCCAGACGGAGGAATTTTCCATCCACCATATTAGACTGTAATTGGTGTAATAACGGAATTGAACCGTATGGAAAAATTCGTGGGCAGTGGTAACCCGGAGAGCATCATATCCTTTGGTAGCGTATTGGTCTTCTGAAAAATCATTATCGATTACTATATATGCTGAAGAAGAGCCATCCACTGTATTTTCAGGATAGGTAGCCCCATATCCGCCATGACCGTAATTCTTCAGGTATACATCTATTTCATTGCCCCCGCCGGCACCGTTATCATAGAGAGGGGGGTCATATCCGAGTTCATTTATAATCAGATCGTAAGCGTACTCAAGATAAATAAGAGTGGAATCAACAAAATCGGGAATTCCGTTGCTGTTCAGGTCGGCAGTATCAGGTGCATGAAATCCCGATTCCGCGTAATGTGCGCGAAAGTGGCCTTCAGTCGATACAGTTTGTGCGGGCAAAAGAGTATCTGCCGGTTCTCCATTAATTAAACGCGCTGCTGTGATCTTTCCGGCGCCGGTCAGGTAGTGTTCGAGGATTATAGGAGTTTCGCATTTTATAAACGACTGGTTTCCATGAGATATTTGGTTGTCAGCTAAACAGACAGGTTTCAGTAAGATGGTATAAATTATGAAAGTTAAAATGAAATTATATAAATTCATTCTTTCCCCTTTTTCAATTTTGAGACAGTATTAATATAGCGTTTCTTTGCGTATCTTTCCAGATTATTTTATCCTAAACTAGATAGCAGGCAATCCTTGCAGTTGCCCTTAATATTTTCAAAGCTGGCGGAAGCAGGTCCTGCCCCTGTAAAAATCTCTTGATTATGTCCTGTTATTTTCTGAAAATATAATTCCATTGTGAAAACACGAGCGGTGATTCATATTACAAAAAACGCACAATATTATATCTTTTCACAGATTTCACATTTCAAAGCATGAATAAATTCTTTATGTTAAATTGTATAGAAGGTAAATCCATAAAATTTAAACATTCATATAAGAAATAAGACTATTATCAATAGGAGGAGGCCCATAAGATGACTTTTCTGCTTCAAAAAGAAGAGCTTGAATCCGAACGAAAAAAGGTGTAAACTGGGGATATCATGGAAGCAAATAAGATCATTGCACAGGGCTTGACCGCCAGCTATATTCGATGGTACCGTATCGAAATGCTCAAAGAGCTTGTCAATTCCCCAAACAATACTATTATAATTATTCCTGATGACCTGAAAGGTGTGCCGCTTATCATGAATAAGTAATTTAAATTGTTCTGAATCGCCAAAAAGAGACCGAAAACATATTATAAACTCATGACCTCAGGAGAAAATTTCAATGAAATGTATGTGTATCATTATGGTTGTTGTCTTTTGCATAATCCCTCCGGTACTTAATGCAGATGAGAATGATGAAGATTGGGTGAGGCGTTATGACTGCAGGCAAAAGTGCGGTTCAATAGTTATCGATGGTGTAGCCGATGAATTTGCCTGGCAGATCGCCCCGGAAGTGGGAGAGTTTACACGGTTTCAATCTGGCAAACAGGTACTGATGTGTCGTACTACCGCCAAAATGCTCTGGGATGATACGAACCTCTACATCCTTGTTGTTGTCGAGGACCCTGATATTTGGAGTACGATGACTGTGCGGGATGTGGACTGCCTCTGCAAGGAGGAAACAGTCGAGATATTTATTGACCCGGACGGTGACGGGAATGATTATGCAGAAATCCATATCAATTGTTTGAATACCATCAATGACATCTGGATTCCCAAAAATGATTTTAAATATCGTGACGGTAAACCTGTCGACTGGCCCGACCTGTATTCCTGGACACTTGAGGGAATGAAACGAGCGGTTATGAATTACGGGACAGTGAACAATAAGAACGATACTGACAGGGGATCTGTTTTCGAGTTTGCAATGCCCTGGAAAGGATTCGGAAAGATTGCCGGCGATGCAAGCATTCCTCCTACAGCAGGAGATGTCTGGCACATCAATATCAATCGTTACGAGCGTAGCCGCAGCAGTGACGAAAACATCGAACTGTCAGGATGGGCGCCGCTCAAACTTCAGTCCTACCATGTGCCTGAACGGTTCGGCTATGTGAAATTTATCGAAGATTATTAACGATCAATCACCAAAAAGTAAGAAGAGGTAAAATCTGTGTCACGATTGATGGTAAGTGTGTCGGGAGTGAGGGGTATTTACGGTGATGGGCTCAATGATGAATGTGCAGAGAAGTTTGCTTACGCTTTCGGGAAGCTCTACGGCAATCCCGTGGTGGTCGGCAGGGATTCCCGTAAAAGCGGCGAGGCTCTTTCACGGGCGGTAATAAGCGGGCTGAGAAAAGCCGGCACGGATGTGATCTATACAGGTCTTGCCTCTACACCCACTGTTGAGATGGCTGTGACTGCAAGACACGCTGCAGGTGGTGTCATCATAACAGCCAGCCATAATCCCGAAGAATGGAATGGCTTAAAATTCCTCAACCCTGACGGGATTTTCCTTAATGCCGATCAGGGATCGGAACTTCTTGATAGATATAACTCACTTGAAAACCTGGCGCATGAAAACCTTACCGGTTCATTTGATACATGGGATGGAGCTAATGAGCATCATATTCAGTCCGTTTTAAACCTTGATTTTATCGACCATGAAACTATAGCTTCCCGTAAATTCACCGTGTGTATTGACATGGTAAACGGCGCGGGAGGGCCAATTTGCTGTGACCTTCTACGACAGTTGGGCTGCATGATATATGCGATCCATGAGGAGCCGACCGGCAATTTTGCACACAATCCCGAGCCGGTGCCGGAACACATCCTGGAACTCTGTGCGCTGGTTAAGGAAAAGCAGGCGGATACCGGATTTGCAGTCGATCCTGATGTGGATCGCCTCTCGATCGTAGATGAGAAGGGACATGCTCTTGGCGAGGAATACACGCTGGCACTGGCTGCTGATTATCTCATGGAAAAGACAGGTACTCCGGCTGCATGCAACCTTTCAACGTCGCGTATGATCGATGATGCCGCAAAGCGTCATGATGTCTTAGTACACCGTTCGCCGGTCGGGGAAATTAATGTTGTGGAACTTATGCGAGAGGTCGGCGCCGGTGTTGGAGGCGAGGGAAACGGCGGTATCATCGTACCGGCGTGTCACCCGGGACGTGATGCAGTTCTGGGGATAGCGCTAATTCTACAGATCATGGCAGACCGGCAGAAGAAAATCAGCGAGCTCGCAGGGACTTTCCCGAAGTATCATATTATTAAAACAAAAGTTGAAATCACCCCGACAGGAAGCTGGAGGAATGCGGTTAAAAATATATTTAAGGATCAGGAGATGAACGAGCTGGATGGAATCAAGATACTATTTCCTGATTCATGGGTGCATGTCCGCGAATCCAACACGGAACCGGTTGTCAGAATCATTGCTGAAGCGCCGGAATACGAACACGCGAATGACTTAGCTGCCATGGTTAAAAAGATTTTAATCTAATGATATCCTTGAAGTTCTGCCAGGAGTTGAGTGCGGATTTTTCATACAGAAACTGTGTTTGATAAAAATTTAAAAAACTCTTTTATCAATATTTTTGACAAACTATAATTGTATAGTATTGGAATAATTAGTAGGGGCAACCCTTGCGGTTGCCCAAACACGAAGAGCAGCGCAGCGCAATGAAAATGTATTGATAACACGGGTAGAGGCACTACTGGTACTCATCCAATTCAATTCTGAAGCAGACCTTTATCACAGGAGGATAGAGTGAAACCCCATAAACCATCGCGTAGAAACGTTCTCAAGACAGGGCTTGCAACTTTTGCGGCTGGAGCAGCTACATCTTCCGGAGCTGAAGCCGCGGTCAAACCAAAAGCAAAAGGGGAGACCAGAGTCATCTGTGTTATGGGGGACTACTGGCATCCTGCGGCGTCACAGGAACAGCATGTACGCCAGATATTTTCCTCGAAAAAGGACTGGAAGATATATTTCGTCCTTGCAAGCAGGTATCTTACTAAAGAACTGCTAAGCGATGCCGATCTGTTTATTTCCGCCCGTTACGGCGGCGCTGACAGCCCGTCCTGGTGCCCGGATCCGGTAGTTGAAACACGCCCTTCGGGTGACATAATCTGGACAGATGAACATGTCGAGGCAATCTTTGATAATGTCAGAAACCGCGGTATGGGATGGTTGGCCGTTCACTGTACACTTTTTTCAGGAAGAACGGATATAGAGGATTTTATCGGTGTAGAGCCGCTTCTGCACCAGGAAATACAGCCGGTTATTGTCAGGGATTTAAACCAGGATCATCCGATTACCAGTGGCATTGACACATTCTTCTTTAACCTTGACGAGCAGTTTGACGCGATAATAAAAGAACCGTCAACAACAACCCAGCTTTTCAGAACTCTGGCGGTTCATGACAAACGCAATGCCCTCGGCGGCTGGTGTCTTGAGCGTGGAAAGGGACGTGTCGTTGGTCTTTTGCCGGGGCATTACCAGTGGACATATCGAGTACCGGAATACCAGGAAATATTCTGGCGGGCTGCATACTGGGCAATGAGACGTGACATACCGGCTTATCCCGCAACATAACAGTTCATGCACTCACCAGAGAGAGAGAAGAACGGGCCAGTGTACCCGTTCTTTTTTTGACACCACCGTTAGTTATACAATATTCGGGGGATTAGATCTGAATAAAGATTTTCAAGGATTATTCCTCATCCGGCCGGGCGATCCACTCAGCATTATCGTTACCGGGAATTTGAAAATCACTTTCACCAAAGGTTACATTGATCCGCACATTGGATAACAGGATTGTTTCCTCTGTAACACGACCATTTGTGATGGATAATGTTTTTACTGTGATGGGGAAAAAAAGCGAATCTCCATAAGACAGGAATTCAAGATAATTGGTCTGTTTCAAGAGATTATTTTGTGCGTCAAAAAGCTCAACAGCACGAATTATCCATACTTCAGGATCTATACCGATAAGGATGTAATTAATCCCATCAGCGTTCAGGGGAGTTGCTTTCAGGATAAGTTTGCCCTCAAACATGTCAATAACACTGAACGAATACTCCTTTTCCATGACAGGGAGGATGTTCCCGAAAAAGGGGCCGGGACCAAGAACATACCTTTCCATTTACGAAAGATTTTGAGTTTCTCTGTACAATCCCCTGTTTTCATCGGGGAAATAAATACGGAATGTTTTGCCGTCATACACTGTAAACTGCTGAAGATCTCCCACATACTCGACAAATAGTCGATCAGGTTTTTTTACTGCAAACCTACCGGTAAAACGCTGATGTTCTTCGTTACCGACCCCTTTGGTTCTCAGGATTACACCCTCTGCCGACTTTACTTTCTGATACGTCTCATTAATATATATCAGCACTTCTTCAGGAGTATAGCCGGGTTGTTCGGTGGCAATTGTTGCTCCCGATAATGCTATAATGATGCCGCAAAACTCGAATAAGGTTAGAAAAGTTTTTAAGGACAACCGGTAAAAACGATTCATCATCGTTCCCAAAAAGTGGATAACAAGTATTATTCCGGTTACGGGGATGAAATTAATAATCAGGTATAACCACCTGTACAGTTCCCGGCACCAGATTACTCAGGGTTTCTTTCCCCCTGAAAAGTACACGAACCATAGGGGGGTAGTCTTTCCAGCGTATAGGAAGGTTTCCATCATTGCCCGTTGCTCCGATGAAACGACCTTCGATATATACACGGGCTCCCGCAGCAGGAAACCCCTTACTGTCAATTACATGAAGGCCGGTTATCCACGTTAGCCTTTCAAGTGAAAGCTCGCTTCTGAGGCCATGGAAATCTATTTCACCGGCTTTGACCTTTATAACACCTATTTCGTATGATATTGTATTATCGGCAGCGGTCATGATAGTCCCCTTATCGTCACGCTCGGAGTAGTATATCGACATGGGACCCGTCGCTCGTATTTCTCCCGTGCCTGTCCTGATGTATGTACAGTCGAAGGCATAGAGTTTTATTTCCTCGGGATTTGAAATATGAGCTGACAGGTTGGCGTCAGTCCATGCTGTCTCACCTTTTCTGATTACCCAGGTGGTCATAGGATCCCGGAATGATACTCCCCCCTCTTCCTTATAAAGAATATCAAAAAGATAATCGGCCTCTCCTCGCTTACGTGGGAGAAAAAGCGTGAAAAAATCCCTGGAAGGCGGATGTTTTACCCGAATTCTCGATGGTATCCCCAGCCGACCACTCAATGAGGAAGTGGAAAGTGAAAATGTTTGAGTTACGGAAGCAAGGATTTTCCATGAATCTGACCAGTATACTGGAAGTGAATATGCATAAGGCTGTTCTGGAATCCCCATCATTGGCGATACTGATTCGGCAATCCATCCGTTCAATAAGCCCGGTGTTATCCGGTGAGGATTTTGCCATATCGGGTCATCACGCATTATCGGTGTGATTTCAGTATCAGGCATAAGAGCCCGGGAGCATATTGACAGTGGTGCAGGAATAACGTTCATCCCCATCACAGCAACTGAATTCCATAATGACGGTGAAGATCCTACTATTACGAGAGAACCCCCTTCTCTGGTAAAATCGCTGATTTTCCACCCGTATTCGCGAAGGGCGCGCTCCCAGGATGCGGAAAGTGTTTCCCCGATAACCAAAGTACTGTATTTTGTAATCTCCACAGTGCTAAGGGAGTTAGGATCGATCGGTTCATATGTGATGCCAAGGTCTCTCAGGTTTTCGCCAAGGCGGCTGTTACTGGTTATGAGACCGACAAGAGACGGTGATCCCTTCTGGAGAAGGATGTTGTGAAACAGCTCGCCGGCAAAAGCAGTACTGTCGGACCGATCCTGTCCGAAAAGGTTTAAACTGGTGAACGTAACAGTGCCTCTCCCATAATCGGTCCGCATGATAAGCGGCCAATCCCATGTTATTTCCGCGGGTGGTTTTTCTTCGCTGAAATCGAGAGATGTGTCTCCTGCGAAATATATTTGCAGATCAATGTCGTTACCTATATGTAAAGAAAGGAGGTTGTCTTCAACCCGGCTATTTTTTACCGGAACCCATAGGTTCCATTCAAGTGGGAACGAAGACTCTATCTGATCCCAGACCAGCAGCGCATCAGGTTTGATAAAAAGAAAATGACGGTAATGGGAAGATGGAGAAATATCGCATTTTGTCAGTCTGACAGGACCGCAAACATAATCAACCATGGAGGTAGTAAAG
Source organism: Candidatus Latescibacterota bacterium (assembly GCA_042572165.1). GTDB lineage: Bacteria > Latescibacterota > Latescibacteria > Latescibacterales > Latescibacteraceae > JBHPFF01. Next base: position 11,349 of record JBHPFF010000092.1, read on the forward strand.
AACTGGCTGATTCCATCGGTATAAAAATCACCGGGCGTCATAACACTTTCCCCGCTGTCCATCGCAACCGGAGCGCGTTTAAAACTACTTTCCGGTAAAACAGGCGAATCTCCGGCACCGGCATGAAGAACCATATTGTGTCTCCATGAGGTGCGGTTGATCAGGAGTTTTGAACAATTATCCTTCCCGAATCCGTCATGAACTACCAGTGGAATACCTCTCCACACAAAGGAAAAGTCACCACAATCCGAATGAAAATGACCTTCCCTGTCAGCTATTCCGTTAATTCCACCAAATCCAGTAAAAATAACACTTTCTTCAATAGTCCCGACCCTATCCCTTAATACAGCCATTCCTTTCCCTGCGAGACCTGATTCTCCGACAAGTGCAAGCGGAGGGATAGAGGTGTCGATATAAAGCAGTCCCAGAGGACCGGCAGGCATCCCGCACATGCCCCAGTACCATATGAGATTGGATGCAGTTCGCGGGTTATATGAGTAGATATCCTT
>JBHPFF010000093.1:0-11846 GCA_042572165.1 Candidatus Latescibacterota bacterium
TAAGGTAAAATGAATCCAGAGCCGTCACCGAACTCTTTTATCATAACATCTCCTTTTTAAAGGTTATTTTGCTTATTTGACAACCATTTGCACGAGATGGTTGAATAATATTACTTGTGGTAGGTAATATATTTTGCCATATAGCAATTCACTACTATTATATGATGGGGAATCCTTTTAATCGACATTCCCCATTTCAAATTAATGAGGTGTTAAATTTCGAAACATTCTTGTTTGTGAATTAATATTACCACTTTTACATTATTTATTCAATAGCTTTTTCGTGAATAACAGCTTTAATCATGTGAATTTTATAATATTTACTACAAAATTCCCCATTTAGAGACACCTATCCGTCGACTCATTAAAAAATGTGGTAGTTTTAAACAGAATAATAACGTAATCGCTTAATACGAGACAATATCTCGACAATCAGTCTCTTGTTTATCATCACCTCAGCCACCTGAAACGCCACGTATCTGCTGTGCCTGACAATCCTTGCTCCGGTTTTGATAAATTTCACGAGAAGGCTGCGAAGTGACCAGTTTTTAATTCACTTGGAAGAACCAATCGTCGCAGGAAGTTGCCCAAGTTATAAGCAAGAACAAATAGCCAGAGCCTCACCTGATTGGAGACGAAACACTTACATGAGAACCGGGTCAAGTTCAGAGCATATTTGCCTTCTTTGATCCATTATACGGCAGTGCCGCGACCATTGTCATTTTTCCCTGTAATCGCTCGCATAACAGGATCAATGGATAGACGATCGGCGTCGTTTACATCTTCATAATCCGCGAGGCGGCTGTATATCGATTGTCGCAGGAGAGTGGGCATAGCATGTCGGATATTACGACCTATGCGTTTATCGATAAAAGAAGCTGATACTGAAAAAAATCCAAATGCGTGATCAAGGCCACGATATACGAGAAGTCCACCGTTCGATGACACATTTTTTATTACAACACACTATGTGTGCATGAAATTCAAGCTTGATACCTCCATCAAAACCAACTTTCATGCTTTCACCCTCCGGGTGACCAGAATATGTCTGCAATAAGCGCATGTTACTTATTATATAATAACATGTTATGACATATTACGCAAGCATTTTATGGGTTTTATGTGGTGAATAGGGGTTGATAACTTAAATCATTTAAAAATCGGGACCGAGAGAAACACTGAATATTGGCTTTGGATCCTGTGAATCAAGGTTTGTTCTCCAAGCTGTGTCGAGCCTCAGTACAGCAAAGCCAAAGTTAATACGCATACCGACACCCCAGTCCATCTTTATATCATCGAGAGCGAAGCCACCATCTACCATGCCTCCACCGTGGAAGCTTTTATCATAAACCACTTCACCCTTGTCAATGTCATAATCAACAGGTTTGTCCCATGCTGAGCCGATGTCGGTAAAAAGCACTCCACTTATGTTGCCTAATGCCAGGGGTATAGGCCATCCTAACACAAGATAATCAATAAAAGGGAACCTGAATTCAAAATTCGTGAGAAAGTATTTACGGCCGTATTCTTCATAATATTTATACCCCCTGAGGGGGAAAGGAAACCTGGAAAAAAACAAATCCTCCATATCTTCGAGGTAGCGGGGAATAGTGGCTATACGGGCATTAAGCCAGTTGTCTGTGCCGCCGAGAAAAAACATTCGCGGATTTCTGCCCATACTCGCACCGCCGCTGAAACGTGTGACAAAATTATATTTATTCCCAATACGGAAATATTTGCGATAATCGAGTTCAACTGTTGTGAATGACAGATCAATTTGCGGCAGGGGAGGTGCATATTCAATATTTATTTTATATCTTTTGCCGTTAATCGGACCGGTATATCCCCATAGGGTCGTATCGTTGACAAACTCAGTCTCAATGGTACCGGAGGTTATTCCCTCAAGGTCACCTATCTTGGTCATATAATTTGATGGCAATCCCATGTAATATGAACTTCTGAAAGCTTCCCGTGAAAGTTTAAAAAAATTAAAGCTTAAATCCTGTCGGGAAAACTTACTGAAAGGCCTTGAGGCAATGAGTGATCCACCGTAAACCCTGTCACTGAATATGTTCCAGTTATACGATCTATAGTATGTTTTGTAATGAAATAAATTGATGCCAAAATTTGTTTGTTTTTTCAGATTGAAATAGGAAAATACTAAATCGCTGTCTTCAAGTGTATAAAGAAGATTGGCGCCTATGTTAATTCTATGGTTGCCCATTATATCAGACAGTGAGAGTTGTCCCATGCCGCCGAAACCATAAAAAGTATTATAACTGGCAAAGGCGTTGACCATATCAGGAGAAAATTTAAGTTTGTATGGTTTTGATTCGACTGTCTCAACCGCGATATTTGGCCCCGAACCGGAATCGCGGAGGATAATATCGGAGCTGTCCGGTTCAGTTTCGGCCATAATACGAAATGTTTCCTGACGATATTTATTTGGGCTGATTTGTTCAAAACTGAGGTTGCGTTTGAGGGGGCGTTTCAAAAGATATATATCCCACCCACCCTCGCTGAAAGAAGTAAAAGCGATTTTTTCACCATCGGGTGACCAGCATGGAGATGATACACCAGTGAGAAGATTAGTCAAAGGTGTACTAGTCATGTCATTCAAATCAACGTAGTATAAGTTGGTGATACCGTTATGATCTGAGGTGAACACAATCTTGTCTCCCTCTGGAGACCAGTAGGGATCCCTGTCATCAAATGTATTTGTGGTAATTCGACGAATATTCGTTCCATCAGAATTTATAATAAAAATATTATAAAACCCGGTAATTTGATTTATTGTATGTTCATACGGTAGCTCGAGCCTGTCTGAAGCAAAGACAATTTTTGTACCATCTGGACTCCAGTGAGGATTTGATTCATCGAAGTAGTCATTTGTGAGGCGCTGATATGTCAGAGTTTCGATTTCCACAGTGAAAAGATCGAGTTTGCCATCCTTTATGCCACAGAAAAGGATTTTGTCACCTGCAGGAGACCAGGCGGGTGAGTATATTGCATCCATTTCAGGTACTATTATCTTGTTAAAGCCGTCTCCCATGATCTTTTTAATGTGTATAGCATCTTTGTCTCCGGCTTTTGAGGCAAAAGCGATCATTTTCCCATCAGGTGACCATGTTATCCCACCCCTGAGCCAATGCATCTCTTCATAATCACCCACTTTTTCGCCTTTTACCACAGTGTCGATAAGTTTACCGTCGATGGCGCTCATGAGCATTATTTCTTTATAACCGTTACGATCGGTCAGAAATGCTATTCTGTCTCCAGTAGGGTTAAAAGATGGAGTCATATTGATGTAATTTTCTAATTCCTTGTGATCAGTAAGCTGAAGTGCAAAATCTTCCGGGAGTTCGCGTTCCTCGACTTCGGGCCAGTGATAAGCTTTCAGTTTTCTGTGCCATTCCTTTGAAAGGTCTTCGATGCTCTTGCCGACAACCGATTTATAGGATTTATCAAGGTCTTTGGTGGTGGAGAGTGATTCAAGTAACTCACCTGCTATCCATTTTTGACTGTTTCCGTACTTTTCCTGTATAAATTTGAAAAATGATTCGCCGCCCTTATAAACAAGGTATCCGCCATAAATATATTCAATAGGGGGGAGGTAACCGGAGATAATGCCGTCACGTATTATCATATCAGCTTCAGTGCTCCAGTATTGACTTTCATGCTCTGCCAGACCCTCTGCAAACCACAACGGCAGTTGAAAGAGATATTCACGCCCTACGATTGATTCTATGACACCACCATAGAGTTTGTCGAAATACATGGCATGAGTTAACTCATGATGGATTACATGCCTGAATTTGGCAAGAGAACCTTCCCACGGTACCACAACGCGGTTTTTAAAAAGTTCCGTGAAACCACCGACTCCTTCTTCCAATGTTTCAAGTATGACATTTGTCTGGCTGAAATCGTTGTGGGAGTTATAAACGAGGATCGGAACTCGTTTACGCGGGGTGTAGTTCCAGTGTCTGGAGATACTCTCGTACGAATATTCGGCAATACTTGCAGCAATGAGTGCTATTTCATATCCGCCTTTGGAGTAATAGATATCAAAATTTTTGGTTTCGATATAATTCCATTCAAAAACAGAATAATTTACCTTGTTTTTTCCGAAGTACTGAGCATGAGCTGATTCTGTGCAGATGAATAAAACCAGGATCACAAAAATCAGTAAAAGTATATATGACACACTCTTTTTCACAATCTCAAAAGCTCCTTGAATAAGCAGTGCATATTCCACAGTTGATGATATTGATCGTAATCATAGAATAAACAGCATCTTGTTTTTTTGCCTGATGAGAAGCATTGAGCGCTGCAATAAAATGATTAAGCACAATCCCCGCGATACAGTACTTTATATTATTCTCGTAATCCAGTTCACGCTCTCTCAGGTTTCTAAAACGCAGACGACTTTGTTCTCTGTCCCAGTTCCACGATAGTTCTCCTGAATATAAAACCGGATTGGGATCAGATTGCAGTTTTCGCTGATTATACTCGAATGACGAATTATATGCTCCTATTGCATTTAAATAAGACGTTTCAATGCCGGAAGGGTTCACCCCGGCATGTAAAGCTGCCTGGGAAAAGTAATCCTGACGGCTGGTATCCATCATTTTACTATTATAATAATAACCTCCCCAGATGGCAAGCTCAGCAGCAATAAAAAATTTGGCATATCCTGGTGAACCGGCATAATACTGTCCAAGACCGGGAACAGCCAAGGACAAAAGAAATGCCTTGAAGCTGTCTTTTTGTTCCTCGGAACATGTTTTTTCAGCATTCAATAACGAAAATACTATAATCAGAGCGCAAAATACAGTTATTTTTTTCAAGGGTTCCCCTCAAAAATTCTTTGTAAACACGATCATCGGTACTTTGTTATCGATGATATGTTTTTGAACAAAATTTACTCTAATCATACTCAACTCTGAATCAAGTTTAATATTGTGATGATATGCAAGTCGTGCGGCATCAATAGATGATATTACCCTGTTAATGAGCATCAGATGAATGCCGCGCTGCCCGATTCTAAGTTTTTTGTTGGAGTCGTCCCGCATATCTTCATATTTCATACGAAGTGGTGATTTAATAATAGTAATATCTTCATCATATTTGATTGTGCCGTCTTCTTTACGGACTGTAGGATTTATGAGGTTTCCTTCTTTATCAACATCATCAATATCCTCCCAGCCATAGACAAACTGTGGGTATTTACCGATCATTTCGTAGTATTGCTGTGTTTTTGTGGAGGGCAGATTATGCACAGAATGACCGGAAATTGATGATATCTCAAATGGTCTTTGTACAGTTTCTTCCATAAGCGAGTCTATGAGGGCATGATTATGGGGGTCCATATCGTCCGGAAAACCGACTTCACGGAAATGATATTTTATCCATTCCCAGTAATTAAAGTCGAGAGCTTCACCCCTGGAATCTACTGTGTCGGTATAATGCCAGTTGTCATTGGCAAATTGCTGGAAATCTGCCTCCAGATCATTACCTTCGTTGGTGTTGGTCATATACAGCCACCAGGCAACAGCTTCGATACCCAGAAATAGAAAAGAACGCTTTGATCCCACATAAGCTTCTCCAAGCCCCGGCATAAGAAAAGAAAGGAAAAATGCTTTCCTTGGACTTTTTGGCTTTATTTCTTGAGAGTCGTCACTTTTACTGAATGGCCATATTGCAGGTTTTAATGTTGCTTCAGACTTCTGGACATTCTCAACTGAATCATCGGACATATTCAACATTGACTCGATGAACGGTGTGTCTTGTTCCGGAACATATCGGCTCATGATGGTATCAGCTTCCGCAGTCAATGTGAATGATAGAACTATGACTGTATCCAGAAGCAGATGTGAAAAGAAAAATTTCATTTTGAACTCCTGTTTATTGGTTAAAACCGAAAAGAACCGTAAAATAAAATTTCCATGGATCCTGGGTGTCTTTTCTTAAGTAAATTTTTGATTTCTCTTCGTCAAAGTGTTTTATCCATGTGTCATCCGGGCCATAGGCGGCTGTAAATTCTAACATGGTAGGAAAGATGTAAAATGATAATGCATCCATCCTCAACTGGAAGCCTATGTCTCTTTTGAAACCTTTGGTAGACCAATTGAGGCTGTGCTTGTTCCATGCTTTTCCAATATCAGCAAATACTCCTCCATAAACATGATTGAAATACCAAATTGCGAAACTTTTTTGCATATCAAAAAACACAGGAAACCGGTAGAGAGCCTGTGCCATTACATTTTTCCGCCCACTAAGGCTGTAAAACGTATAACCGCTCATCTGGTTTGGTCCGCCGAGCTGTTCTTCATAAAAATCATCAACCTGCCGATCGATAATATTTATCTTTCCGCGCAAAAGAAGGGTGTGTTTCCTGGTGCCCGGCACTGGTAGACGCTCAACCCAGTTAATGTAATACCTGTTATAAGGGTGTTTTTTATATTTTTCTCTTAAAAAACCTACATACTCGAAATCATCAAGAAAAAAGTTGATAAAACGGTCATACCGTATATCGATTTTTCTTCCGCCTCTCGGATTGATAACTTCATCCCGGGCTCTAATAAACCTGTCATGTCGGTAAATAAAGGCAAGGTCGAATCCACGGGAATACGTATAGTACGGCTTATGAATCTTCGTCCCTGTGAGAAAGTGGGTATATTCAACTTTGGCATTATACTGACTGTAGATAAGACGGCTTTCAAATTCATGCCTGTCCCTGTGAACGTACCTTAATCCGAAATCAATTTCATTGAGATCATATATTCGTTTGCGAATAATGGTGCCGTATTCCTCCATGAAGTTTTCATTTTTGTCAACACTTCTCGTGAGCCGGTACATTTCAATAAAAACATCAGGAATAAACTTCTTATAAAGGAACTGACCATAAAGGTCGGTATCCCTGTTCGTCGGGGAGATAGAGCCGGAAAATAAAAAACTGCCGCGGTCGATCACCTCATTCTTGAGCACATAACTGCTCAATTTCACGTTGCCTCTGTCGTTTCTTACTACAGGCATAAAAGAAAAGTCGAGTGTCTTCATTATATATGGTGTGGATTGTTCAATTTTTTCAGTGAAATTTTGATCGTCAGGCTTATCATCCACATCTATTTTAAAAAGACGGGCATTATCGACAGGAATCCCACCGGACATGGGCATAAGCCTGATCTCATAACCGTCCTTGCCATAGTATGAAAAAGCCAGTGTAGTATCTTTTGGGGACAGGGTAGGGGAGAATGCTCCGCCTATGACATTGGTGAGCTGATAAACTGAATCATTATCCAGTTTCATTCTGTAAAGATTGGGAATACCGATTATATCCGAAGAGAATACTATTGAATTGCCATCTCTTGTCCATACAGGATCGCGATCCTGGCCCTGTGAGTTTATTACATATTTAAAATCCGTACCATTTTTATTTATCATTGCAATGCCCACGTGGCTTTTCTGGTGAATTGTAAAAACAATACGTTTCCCGTCAGGTGACCACCGGGGGTGGTATATACGGGAGCCGTCATCAAAATATGTCAGTTGTTTCAGTGAATTGTCGTTTCTGTCCATGATAAAAAGATTATTTAATCCGGCTTTGTTTTTAACAAATACCAGTTTGCTTTTGTCAGGAGACAGGTGAGGATAGGTGCCGCGCAGAGAATTGGTAATTCGTGTACGCTTTCCTTTTTGAGGATTATTTGTATTAATGACATACCGGTACATGTCCCACCAGTGGGAGCCGTATCTGTCGGATGGCATACGTCTGTTATAGAGGATGTTCCACTCATCAAGCCATATGGGGCCTGACTGTATGCCGGCTGCCAGCGAAATATCAAAGTTGCCCTCTGCAATGAGTCTTGCATCTTCAATTTCTTCGGGATCATCGAGCTTCTCTATATTTATTTCAAGCTTTTTTGTCATTTTTAATTCTTGTTTTTTCTTACCTTTCCACTGCCATCCTCCGGGGGAGAGGTTTGCAACTCTGCAATAGGTGATGGAGTAATCCTGACCCCTGTTCGACACATATGCAATTTTAGAACCATCAGGCGACCACGTGGGAAATCCGTTTATATATCCGCCTTTACGAAAAGCGCTGCCTTCTTTAAGTTCCCCGAGTGAATCACGAACCTCGTTATAGTTTTTTTTCATCGATGATACCCACAGGTCATACAGCTCATCCTGGGAGACAGCAAGAACAGTGCGGCAGGCAGTGTTAAAAGTAACCGTAGAGGCAGAGCTCATTGCCTTCATCAATTCAGATATTTTTTCTTCCCCGAATTTTTCTGCAATGTAACGGACAAAACCGAATCCATGATTATAGACCATTTCATTTTCGAGTCCGGTCCAGTTGAATATCGCCATCTGGTCTATTGTGAGCAGATTATCATTTAGAACAGCCTGACGGAGTATCATGTCACGGTGGGTATCCCACCGGTCAAACTGCGCATTCCGTGCCTGGTACTGGGCGACTCCCTCGGCAAACCAGCTTGGCACGTTGAACATGGCTATCGGATAGGAAGCTAAAACATTGGGATATCCTATAAGAACGTCCTCGCGTTTCTCTTCCTTGTAGTCGATATGTTGATAATAAGCCATTGGCAGCCAGCGAGGAGCTTTCATAGACTGCCTCATTGAATATATGTGGGTCAATTCATGAGTAACCACATTCCAGAGCCAGTCACTGTAACTTCTGAATTCATAATCAAGCTCGGTGGCGGATATTTCAATCTTATTGTCAAAGAAATACGCCCCGCCATTGGCGTAATCTTCAGTATCTTTAATGACAATAACGACCCTGGAATCCAGAGGTCCGTACATGTTCACAAGCGGTTCATGAACCTTTTCCGCTATTTCTATGGCTTGAAAAGCTGTGAGTTCCTGCCCTTCAGAATAGTAAACTATGAAATGATCCGATTCGTATTCACGCCACTTGAGGTATGACGGGTTTTGAGCCGATGCCATAAAAGGTAAAGCGAAAAGTACACCTGCGAAAAAAGCTGTTCTGATTCTCACTTCATCACCCCCAGCTTGTATTTCAGGCTGTTCTTACGGGTTTTGATGCGAGCTATATAGAGGCCGCTTGCGAGGCCAGAGGCATTCATCGTCACCTCGTTGGGAACTCCGGGGATGATATCATGTTCAGGAATGTGACGTTCAAAAATCTTGATGCCATCAACAGTATAAACTGTTATGGTGCAATCTGTTGCAGAGGTTGTTGTGATTCTGAATGTCCCTGTATTTTCAGTAATGGGATTCGGATAGCAATAAGCTTCAAACAGGGCTGTATTTTTTATTGCACTACTAATTTTACTGTTTAGCAGTGCGGAGGTTAATCCGGGAGAACCTTTCCACATCGGCCAGATATACATATCATCGTTTACAGTCGTTCCGAGGTCATGTGCCATAAGCATCCCATCGTCGGTCAAATATGCGATTGCGATACTGTCCGATTCGGCACGTTTAAAAACTGCCGGTGTTTTTTCCACTCGACCGGCAAGTGCAATGGGAAATCCCGGGGTTATGAGTCCTGACGGATCAAAGGATATGAGCCTCTCGTTTGAGGTCGCACAGGCAATATCAGGGCGTCTGTCATTATTGAGGTCGACTACTATAGGTGGTGATGTTATCATTTCTTCAGTGTCACCGGGCGGGAGAGAGAAGGGAAATCCGTTTACAATAGCCCCTTCATGCCTGAAAGCGAAAATCTGTTTTTCGGTACATTGAATCACCTCAGGATATCCATCTAGATCGATGTCAGCGGCGACAGGTGCACCGACAGGATTATCACTCAGCATAGACACTTTAAAGGAGCCGTCCGGTTGATAAAAGCGTATGGTTTTATCACAGGTTAAAATTGTTTCATATTTGTCATCTCTGTTCATATCAGCCAGTACCGGGCCGAATGATTCATGGGTATCAAGTGGATATGAGGATAACGTTTCATCGCCAAATTGTCCGAGATAAAGGGTGTTATTCTCACCGAGAACAGCTATAAAAACATTTGCTACAGCCATAGATTTAACAAATGTGGTGTCAGGGAGATTTGTCTGAATATATTTGTCGACGTAAGGGGGAGAATATACAGAGCTGATGCGATCCGAACGATATAATGTGTACTGAAGGTCAGCATCGAAGATGAACCTTGTTTCATCCATGATTTTGGTAATTACAACATGTCCTCGGCTCATGCAGTACGATTCAATAAAATCCATGTTTACACGTTGAATAGCTGTAATATATCCTTCTCTCATAGCATATGTCTCGTATCCGTTGATACGGTCTTGCTCATCAAGTAAATGTAGTACAAGATTATTCGATAAAGTATCATCATCATAGTAAACCGCAGGATGATTTATGTATGATATAGAGCCGACTAATTTACCTTCAGATGTAACAACCAACGTCGAATCATTACCTGAGACAATGAGTTCGTCAATACCATCGCCATCCAAATCTGCCACAGCTATATTTCCATCTGCGCCAAGAGATAACGGAAATCCTTTCATCTTACCTCTGAAGCTAATAGAAACATTCATTATCTCTCCGGGAGCGGAATTGATTTGTATGGTGACACCGCTCGAGGCACCCCACATGCTTCCCGAGTGCGGATTTGTGGTGGGAGAAAGGAGACTTCTTCCGTTAAGTTTAAACGTATCGACAGAATGACCTTCTGCATATTCGCCCCTCGGATCACCAAAGCCGATATATGCGCCGATGTCCTGTTGACCGTCCGCCTCGAGCAGATCAAGGCCGCGGCGGTAGGGATCGTCGTTTATAGTGCCATCATGCCTGTTTTCCCTGATGATACAGTCATTGACATGCCAGATGAGTATGCCGGAACCGGGAATATAGGCGTCATAATGGTCAACCTCCAGCCAAACCCCGGATGTATCCGAGTCTGAATACACAGCAGTAGCAAGTGAATCACGCGAAGCATAGTTGAAGCGGTTTTCGATCAGCAGATACTCGTCATTGGTAATTGGAACTTTGACTGCCCGGGGTATTTTGTTGTCAATATGCGTTGCGGATATATCGAGTGTTGTATCGGAGGTAACTACTACGGATTCTACCCAGCCCAACTCTATTTTCGACCATATGCAAGGGTGGGTGGGAACAAAGCCGCGTGTCCTGTATCCCCAGGCCATACCGCCGGTATCCATCAGGCACCATCCACCGGCAGCAGGGAGACCATCCTTATTATTGGAGAGCGATGGGAGACCCAGCCTGTGTCCGAACATCTGTGCCATAATACCGTTGAGGCCGCCGATTCCTATGGATGAAATCTTTTCAGGAACAATGATACCGCTGTCAATCTCTTTCCCGTCGATAACCATGATAGAACCAAGGTACTCTTGAAAGTCTTCCCTTGATATATATGCTGAGGGAATATCGTTCAATCCAGCTGAGGTTTCACTTCCGATACCGGCATGAATTACCATAAAGGTGTCAAAGTTTGAAAAATCAATGGCGTTACCTTCCCGGTTTTTACATGCCATTAATGCTTCTTTTACCAGACCTACAAGTTTTTCGTTGACTTGTTCCCTCGTACGGCCGTTACCATACTTGTAAAATTTCCTTGACATTGTATAGGCGCCATCCGGCTCTTTTGGCCAAACTTCATATTTAATACTTATTCTTTCATTCGAAACAACACGCTTTAGTGCCGCTTATAACTTCTAAGGAGTTTCGTTGTTCAGGAAATCGATACTAATACTGATTACCGCCTGTTTTTTTACTGGATTCCACACGAATGCCATTGCCAGAGAATATACTGTCCTCGCAATAAGAGTGGATTTTCCTTACGAGGATCCTGATCATGAAACAACGTCAGGCCGCGG
>JBHPFF010000094.1:0-11820 GCA_042572165.1 Candidatus Latescibacterota bacterium
CTCTCTAATATTAGAGAGGGGACAGAGGGGTGAGTTATAGAAAAATAAGATAAATTATTCGAACTTCATGAAAACGCTTGATTATCAAAAAAATTTCACCTGAAAAATTTTAGGTGAAATCACGGCGGATGACATATTCTTTGTTTTATGTATCTTACTGTCGAGGAAAAATAATATGAAGCTTAATAAAAAAAATATTCCCTGTCATTTAAATAACCTTTCTGAGGGGGTGAATACCATGTTAAAGATAACACGAATTCTTCACGTTTCAGTCATTCTGGCATTGGCATTTTCCGTTACAGGCTGTTACACGGTAATAAGCAAGTCAACCTATGCTGGAAGGCAATACAGTGAGCGATGGGAGTATATTGAGGAAGATGATATTACCTCCGGTGATACTTATGAGGAGTATGAAGATGATGTTGATGCCGAAGGTTATGCTGAAGAAGACGAATATCTGGAACAGGAATGGGGTATGCAAGCTGAAATGTACGGTTATGGGAATGATGAATATGACGGATCGGGTACGGTCATAAACAATTTCTACGATTATGGCTACGATCCGTATTACTACCCTCAAAACATTTACAATCCATGGTGGCAAAGTACATGGTATGATTCGTACTGGGATTTTGGTATGAGACCTTATGGGTCTTACTATCCGCGTCACTATGCATACACAGGATTCGGGTATTATCCCAATTACTATGATCCATGGTACTGGAGTGATCCATGGAGCTGGTGTGGATTTCATTATAATTACTGGGGATATTACGATTATCGCCCTTACTATGGGAGTTATTATCACGATGGGTATTACAACGGAAACGGAGGCGGCGTTACCTTGAAGTCAATGAACCGCAGGTCTGACAGACTTGCCGGAGTTACCAATGGTGTTCGATCCACCAGAGGAACGCCAATTGCCGAAACTTCCCCTGAAAAGACAGCATCATCTACTATAAGAAGAGCCACCCGCAGGAGTTCATCCCGCGATGGCATAACCACTGGAAAGAATGCTGTATCATCCGGAGAGCAGGTGCCAAGAAAGACATCTGTTAGCACCGCTCAGAGGCGGAATTCAGGAAATGAACGAGCTACCATTGAGAGAAAAACCCGAGAATCACAATCGAAAACCGAAGCTGACAGGACGAGTAAAAAAATAACATACATTAAAAATAGTAATTTGAGAAATTCGGGACATCCCGTTACGTTGCGGAAAACCCGCGAAAAAGCTGCAAGCTCTGCCAAATCTGCATCAAATGTGAAAAAAACTTCTACCCGTTTACGTACGATATATAGAACTATTATACCGACAAGAACAACCCCTTCAAGCAGTTACACAAGGCCCACAACAACACGGAGCACGCCTTCCCGGAGTTCGTCCGGTTCAGTGTCCAGAAGCACTCCGAGCAGGTCGTACGGCAGTTCATCATCCAGCCGGTCTACGAGTAGTTCTTCCGGTTCTTCGTCCAGGAGCAGCTCGAGCAGGTCGTCAAGCAGTGGTTCAAGCAGGAGAGGACGATGAACAGGACTTTCAAATGGGAGGATAAGACGATGAAACGCATACTGATTACTGCTATAATAACAGCTTTATTTGGCATGGTGCACATCTCGCATGCCCAGGAGATAGTTACTGAGAATAATATAGTTGCCGGAGCACGAGCTCTGGGAATGGGCGGTGCGCAGATTGCGGCTGCCGGTGATGCTACCGCTGTAATTCACAATCCGGCTGCACTGGCGCGTATTGAAAACCTGGAATTCCAGTTGGGTCTCAATATGCTGAAGCGGGAAATTAAAACCAATCTCAGGAGTAATTTTGCCCATGGTTCTGGAAGTGCAAGCGATGACTTTTCCGGGCTTGGTACTATCGGTGTTGCCTATCCTGTCTCCACCGACCGTGGTAGTCTTGTTTTTGCCCTTGCATATAACCGTGTAAAGAATTTCTCGGGAATCTTCAAAAGCTACGGTTATAACGATTATGCATTTGAGGTTGATAATGAAATCTGGGGCGGAAATGAAACCAGTGAACTGGTTGAGGAAGGTGGACTGGGTGTTATTTCACTTGCCAGTGCCGTCGATGTCTCTCCCAGTGTAAGTGTCGGGGCATCGATAGATGTATGGACAGGACGCTACAAGATTGATAAACGGATTCTTAGAAACGACACTCCCGGTGAAGTGTCATGGCTGGACATAACCGGCGGTGAGGACGATATAACAGCCTGGAGTTTTAAACCTTCAATTTTGTACTTTAAGGAAAACTTCCGTTTAGGCGCCTTTATGCGGTTTCCTATGACATTTCACATAAACCAGAAAAATTATGATGAGTACTACAGCCGTAACGACGGTTATTTCTTTCATATTCACGAAACCATAACTCCCTATTCCGGCGCCGATTATCTGGACGATAACTTTACCGGTACGGTTAACTACAAGATAAAAGCCCCTATGCAGGTAGGTATGGGATTTTCCCTGGGCAAGCCCGGCAAATCCCTTTTTGCGCTCGATGTGGAGTATGAAAACTGGGAAAAGGCATCATTTGAGGATGAATATGACCCGTATTATTTCAGTGATAAATACCGTTCAACCCTGAACTGGAGAGTGGGATACGAGCAGAAACTGCCGTTTTTCAATACTGTCGGACGTATCGGTTACATGCGTCAGCCGGTGACATTCAAGGGACCGAGGGGGAATGATCCCGGTGATCCTCAAATCGATGTTGTCAATATGCGGGATTACCTCACTTTAGGTTTCAGCAAGCAGTTCGATGACGGTTTCAGTATAGACCTGGGATATGCACATGGCTTCTGGTCTGTTGAGGAAGGTAACCGTGAGGACAAGGAGAGCCATGACAGAGTATATGTAGCCATAAACTATCGTGTGTCGGGGAAGTTGTTGGATTCGTGGCAAGAAGGGAAGTAACGAACCGTTTGAATTGCAAGTTGATTGTTTAAAAGGTAATAACAGCTCACAGCAATTCACTTCTTAGGGGAGGGAATTTGTGTGAACAAGCTATTTCATTTATACCGTACTGAGCTCTCGTACATTGCTGTATGTGCTGTGTTTCTATTAATAACAACTTCATCGGTTAATGCTGAAATTGCCGACATCGGCCTGAATTTCACATTGATGTCTCCTCAGGGTGAGTTCGGCGATACTGTCGATAGAAACGGATACGGTGTTTCTTTTGAAGGAGTTTACCATCCGTCTGTATTTCCGATCGGCATCGGATTGGAACTCGGTTTCATCAATTACGGCAAAGAGGATCGGAAGGAACCGTTAACCTCGACAATACCCGATATGAGAGTGCGTGTCGACAATGACAACAATATCCTTGCAGGCAACATACTTTTCAGATATAAACCGGAAGTATCAGTCATCAGACCCTATATTGATGGTATTATCGGGATAAAGTACCTGTATACAAGTACATATGTCAGAGGCGACCATGGAGAGAGTTTCCTGTCATCGAACAATTACGACGATATAGCTTTCAGTTACGGAGTCGGAGGTGGATTTATGCTACCTGTGTACAGATTAGGAAAATCTGTTAAACAAAAAGGCAATGTCGAATTTTTTCTTGATTTCAAGGTCAGGTACATGATTGGGGAAGAAGCTGATTATCTCAAGGAGGGTTCCATCATACGTTCCGGTAGTGATGTATCATATGACATCTATCGTTCGAAAACCGATATGTTGCTCTTTCACCTCGGTGTAGCGATCAGCTTTTCACAATAACCGGCGCCAAACAATTAACTTAGAAAAAGCATTAATGAATGTGCCCCTCTCACATAAATACCTTGACAATATCATCTTATATACGCAATTTTGTGAGTACTGTTCTCAGGTACGTCAAGAACAGGGGAGGTGTTGTTTCCCTAGTTGATAAATTTTCAACAGGAAATCAGTTAACCGGAACATACGGTTTCTATCAGAACATTCACAGTCAAGAAAAATTACACGTGCGAAAAATAAACGCATTTGACGCCGGACTTATAGCCCTCTGCGCAGCACTGAACGTCTCGATCGGTTATCTTGTGAGCCTTCTCAAGCTTCCGCTTTACCTTGATTCCATCGGGACTGTTCTTATTTCTGTGCTATGTGGATGGGTGTACGGAATTATTGTAGGACTTACCACCCTCATTGTACTGACTCTTACCGTTGTTCCTACTGTGATCGCTTATGCCGGTACTGCCTGTCTCATCGCGATCCTTTCGGCGGCTTTCGCTCATTTCGGTTTTCTAAGAAATGTAAAAGTAACCATTATTGGTGGAATTGCCATCGGAATTATAGCAGCTGCAGCTTCAGTGCCGGTGACAACTCTTTTATACGGCGGAGTGTCACTTGCCGGATCGGATGCCATTACCACTATTTTCAAAGCTACAGGGATGCCGCTCTGGAAAAGTGTCCTTTGGGGAAGCCTTGTTACTGACGTTGTTGATAAACTTTTCACCGCTCTTATATGTCTACTGCTTATACGGTCTATGCCTCCCCGGATGCTTGAACGATTTCCCAAAAAATAATTAAATATCTATGAATACAAATAAACAGGAGTAGCTAACGCAGTTTATAATAATTCATCATATTCCACCCATAGTTTCTTTTTCTTCCAAGGAAGCCCCATTCAATGAAACTCCACCCTCTCACCCATATCATTATCACCATTGAGCTGGCAATTTTTACTATCATGCTTCCGACTTTTGAAAGCGCCGCTGTACTCTCTATCGGACTTATCGTGGTGCTTCTCGTTCCCTCGCGCACCGAGGCGCGGTTGAGCCGGCTTTTCCTCAAGGTTCTTGCAATGGCCGCATTCTTTCTTTTACTCATACACGGGGTGAGGTGGAATCCCCCCGGTATATCTCAGGGAGGTATGATCACTGGGCTTGAGAGCTTTATCAACATCGCTGTGCCGTTTACCTGTATCATGTACCTTTCCAGAAGAATCACCTCGGAGGAGCTTTTTGCTGTTCTTATTGACCTCAGGATTCCTTCCATCGTGATTCTGATTCTTTTCAGGACATTATGGCTCGTACCGAGGCTTATGGAGCGAATGGAGGAGGTGGTGACTGCTCAGAAGCTGAGGGGAATGCGGATTGAAAATTCAATCCAGCGCGCCGGAGCCATATTACCTACTCTCAGCCCGATTTTTTCTTCCATGCTGGAGGAGATATCTGAGAACTCACTTACTCTGACAACCCGTGGTTTCCTGCAGCCGGGAGGAAAGAGCCACATAACCGAGATCAAATACAATTGGATTAATATGATATTCATAATATTTCTAACCTTAAGCCTCATGGTGCTATGGTTCTGAAAGCCGAACATCTTGCCCTTAAACTCTCTGAGGAGAGCAAAACACTGTTCAGGGATATTTCACTTGAACTTGACGCGGGTGAAATGGGCATTGTTTGCGGTCGTGCAGGCGCAGGCAAGACTGCACTGGGGATAGCTTTATGTGGCTTTCTGCCACTGTGGGCCGGATCATGGAAACTGTCGGGAGAAATTGAGCTTCTGGGCAAGCCGATCAAACAGGGCAAGTTTCGGAATGACCTGGGAATCGTGCTTGAAAATCCCTATTCACAGGCTTCCGGGATGAAACGGATTGTCAGAGAAGAGCTTGCTTTCCCGCTTGAATGCCGTGGTGTGCCGCCTGCCAAGATGTATGAGTGCATTTACCGATCTGCTGATATGTTCGGAATAACACATCTTCTCAAACGTAAGGTCAGGAACCTGTCCGGAGGCGAACTTCAGCGTGTTATCATCGCAAGTGCGCTTATATCGGGCCCGCGGTTCCTGTTCCTCGACCGTCTCATGACAGAGATAGACACTGATTTCAGACCTCAGCTTCTTGAGATTATTGCTTCCCACATAAAGGAATGTGAAGGTTCGGCTCTGGTGGCGGAAGATTCCTGGCTTCTCCCCGAATACAGATTCCACAGGGAGTTTCAACTTGGCAAAAAAGAACAGTTCCCTAACAGTACAGACGCCAAGGTATATAAACCATCTGGTTCCGTGAGAGAGGGATCCGGTGGTAATGCGCTACGCGTGGAATCTCTGTCATTTTCCTATGGCGCCGGCAGCAGTGTTATCAATGACCTGTCTTTGTCCATCGGGAAGGGGAAAGTCGTGTTTTTGACCGGTCCGAACGGCAGCGGCAAGACAACACTGGCTAAACTCATAACCGGCATAATAAAATCGGACTCCGGCGATATTATCATAGATGACCGCTCAGCCGCAGCTATGGAGCAGTGGGAGACGATGTCCCTGGTGGGACTGGCGCTCCAGAATCCGGGCCTTCACATCTGCAGGAAGACTGTACGGGAAGAATTCTTGTTAGCTGAAAAATGGGGGAATGCGCCACTCGAATTGAGCGGTATACTCGGCCTTGACAGAGTACTCGACATCCACCCCCTTGAGCTTACTCAGGCAGAGAAGAAAAGGCTTGGACTTGCCCTTGCTTATGGTAAAAAAAGAAAACTGGTCATTCTCGATGAACCGTCACAGTATCAGGATGTAGATGGTTTCACAAGGATTGCTGAAGCGATATCATTTATTGCCAGCGAGGGGATTGCGGTGCTTATTATCACTCATGATCCGCGGTTTTACAGGGTATTCCCCGGTTCAGCGGCTATTCGCCTTTCTCAAGAAGATAGTTGTTGAAAAAGTCGAGATCGTGAAGGGTTATTTTGATACCTGTCAGAAGCCCGTAACGGTTTTCACGCCTGTCTTCTTCCGGTGAGCAGCCCATTGCCAGAAGCATCTCGTCATCGAGGTCCTTTACCGGGAAATGGATATTGACATCGATAAGGTTTTCAAGTTCATCTGAAAAAACAGGCAGTGTGAGCGGTTTGCGCGTTGCTCCGCCGGCTGAATGTATAATCTCCTTTAAATCAGCCATATATGCACCGAGCCCGTATTTGAGCCATTCAGTCGGTCCGATAAACGTTCGGCAGGTGGTTTTGGCGCCGTCACGACCGGTTATCACAAAACCAAGCCTGATACGATAGGCGAGTATCCTGATAAAAAGACGTGAGATTATATCAACAGGGGAACGCCCGTAACCCTGGGACGGCGGTTCAAAGTAAAGGCGTGTCTTGCGAAGCACATTCATGAGAAACCATGTCACCGCTTCCGGGTGGCTGCTGACAATTTCCTCGAAGCGATCAATAGGGATAATTACCACATTCGCGTCCGTTTGAGGTCGTATATTTTTACTTTTAATATAGAAAGGATGTACTGCCACCTGGGCATTTTCAGGTACGACACTGTCGCGCAGAATATGGCGGGGATATGCCATTGCCCAGTTCAATGCCGGGCCGCTTGCCCATGCACCGTACGTCATATTAAAACGCGGCGGTAGTTTGGCCTCACCGGAATCCGGGTTCCTGAGGATGGAAAGCGGTACCTCGTATTCTCCGAAAATATCGCCCCGTTTCAGAATAAGCTCTTCGATGAGATATTCACCGCTGGTTCTCGTATAGTCAACTCTCCCGATTGCCACAACACCGTCCTGCACCACGAAGATATTACCGTGATTCCAATCACTCCTGCGCTCAATGTCGGTTATTGGCGGAATTATATATGTTACCCTGTTGCGGCTGTATAGCTCGGGAGATGTATAATGCTTGGTCTCTATAGTGTCGGGATCGGCTGTGAGGAGTTTGATGAAACGTTCCCTGAGTTCATCGTATGAACAACTGCCTGTCAGTTGAGGCGGTATACCCGGAACCGGTGTTTTGCTCTTAGCCAAATGCTGTCTCCTTTCGCGCTATGATTGCAAGTGCCGATGGTTCCTCGCCGATATAGGGCCAGTATACATTATTTTCGAATGGAGTGAAGGGAGAAATCCCCTCCTCAACAAGAAATGGAAGTTCATTATGTTTATCCGGCAACTCCAAAACAGTATCAATAATCATACCGAACCGTGCAAATAAAGACCGATAGTCCTCAATCGTTCTGTGAAAGTAGGGCAGATAAAACACATCATGTGGTTCATCAACAATCGGGTAGCTGCCAGCCCATCTCCAGGGAGGGTTTTCCGGTTCACTGCGGGAAGTGATATCCTCGGCCGCCTTCATCCCTCCATTTTGTTTAAGCCACTCCGCAAAATCAGGGTGAACTGTTATGATAACAACCAATGAATCCGGTTCAACCACTTTCGAAAGATTCTCAATGAATGATTCACAGTCAGGGATTTCCTGAATAACGAATACCGAAAGCACACAATCCCAACCGGCTCCCCTTTCAATAATCTTCCCGGCAAGGTTACTGTCCGAAAGATTACCCTGAAGAAAAACGGCATTCCCCCAACTGTGAGAGTCACGAGCTTTTTCAATGAGTTTTTGTGACATGTCTATGCCAAGATATAATCCTTTATCAGAGAACAATTCCCTGTTTTTCAAGTCGTCGAGAATAATCCCATCGCCGCACCCAAGGTCGAGAATACGCAGATCATTTCCCCGGTGCCCTGTACTTAGAATGCTGACAATAGCCGGATGAACAACGTGCCAGCGGTAATTTTTATCCTGCCCGGAACGTACAGACCACCGTGAAAGCGCATCCTCCCAAAGCGAGTCCACCCATACCCCGGCTTTACCGATGAAATTCTCTTTTTTCTCCATTTTAACCGTGATACCTCAAAGGAATTTAATAAATGGATATATCTTCGAAAGTATAATATAGTATAATGTTTTGGGAGTTAATAATCACTTAAAATCTTACAGGCGTCATTCATCAGTTAAATTAGTAGCTAAACTTTGGCAAAAATGAAGATTTGTTATGATTTATCTTATTTCTCTATAACTCACCCCTTGATCCCCTAAGCGCTAACTTTATTATTTATGAAAGTATTTTAAAAAAGGTTTGAATACCATTGTCTGAACCGCTGATACCTATGATTAAATGATTTCCATGATAAAAATCGAAACTTTACCTTTTTTAATAATTTTTATCATGGTCATCATAAACATCTGTGTCCATCAGCGGTTCAGACTGATTTATTTACTGTCTATCTTTATTATTGTTAGATATTTACGTATAGTGCTCATTATAAAATACAGATATTAATCACTTATGATTACGCCTTAAGTTAGCGCTTATGGGGTTAGGGGGTGAGTTTTGGGAAGGATTGATGGGATAGATAAATTTTATTCTTCAAAGAAAGCGTAGATGCGTTTCCAACTCTGTGTTTCTCCGGGGTCGAGGACTATCCATAAAAACAGCTCGGGACATACGGTTACCCCGTCCGACCAGAAATTGAAACCTGAAAGGGGGAAATCTCCCTTAATATCCACTCCCGCTCCGGTCTTCGTGCACCTGATGATGCAGTGGTTATGTGAGACCGAATCGCTGAAACCCTTGAATATTGTAAATACAGAACCTTCTTCACCATCAAAAACAAGCGTATTGTTTACCAGTGAAACATTCGGTTTCAGGTCTCTTTCCGACTGTGCGGAGAAAAATAGATCGACCTCGTAGTTTTTTGCCATGGGCATGTTATCTATGGTAAAAAAATTGTGGTTGTACTGGTCGGCAATAATGACCTTTGTTCCGGTGTTTTTCAGTGAATGAGAGATGACAAGCTCCGGTTTGCCGTGAGACAGTTCCATCCGTTTCACATATATATAACCGTAGCCGTAAGCATCCGACAGTTCATGTGTGAACTCTACCCAGTATTTCCCGTGCGATACAGTCCAGGTACCGGGATCGGCATTTTTATAGGGGGCTCCGAAACTGTACCGTTTGGCGTCAACCGGTTTTTCAAGGTTCCCGACGCCGATTTTCATAAAGGTCTCGCCAGGCTGAGCTTCATAAAATCTCTGTGGGATTTCTTTGCTGGTGCCGATACTGAATTCCTCGGCAAGGCTGATTGCATGTCCCGGGTTTTCAGGGTCGTGCGGCTCACGGTGTTCTCTTGTTGTGAAATAGGTATGCCCCTCGTAGGTCAACTGCCTGATCATCCCTGACCACTCAAAACGTGAACTCCGGTAGAATCCCGTTGCCTTATCGGGAAGGAATACCGATGCCTCTATGATGCCGTTGGACAGCACCACATGGGGATACTGTTCGAGTATATCTCCCTGAGCATACACGGATTGAATTCTGAAGAGAGATATACACAACAACATCAGGACACTCAGTTTTTTCATGTGACGGCTCCTTTGATATAAGTCAACAGTTTTTTCATAACTCACCCCTCAGTCCCCTCTCTAAAATTAGAGAGGGGATGCCCCACTATAACAATCCAACCGGTTCCCCCTCTATTGCAGTGTCTTGTCCTGAAATAAGTTTACAGTAACAGGGACAAGGAGTCAAAGATGAAAGATGAGAGGAGTGTACGGTTCATTTTGTCTTTCATCGCGCGAAGTATGATTCCATGTAACAACTGTTCCTGTGCCGGACAGGGAACGTGTGGTAAAAGAAGCAATGGCAGCAGAAGAATAATTGATAATGTTTTTACGTTTTTTATATTGATCCCGATGATAATTATTTAGATAACGACAAAACTCACCTGTAAAAGTGGAAAAAGCAATCGATTTGATATTCAAAAAAACTTTGAAAGGGTGCTCAACTGGCCAAGAGGCAAGGATCTTTTATCCGTTGCAGCCGTCTTGTTCGACTTGTGATATTTTTTTAGTTTTCTTCAAAGTAGTCCAAGTCGATCGTCTTCACATGATAAGTGTTTGCAGTCGATAGTCCTACATTATTGTCTATCATCAAGTCCGCTAGACGCTCTCCGTCTATTAGAATAATTTTGTATTCTACTTGTCCGACAAACTCATAAACGCTGCCTGGAAAAGTTGATGTTGTAATGAAGATTCCCTTCTTTGCTTTCTTGGAGGCGAGCGCACCAGTGAAGTCCCGAATCTCTTTGACTGGAACAGAGTTTTCCCATCTCTTGGCTTGTAGATAGATTATGTCAAGTCCGAGTTTGTCCTCTTTGATTATGCCATCAATTCCTCCGTCTCCAGATCTGCCAATTGCTTGACCTGCGTCTTTTCTTGAACCTCCGTAGCCCATTGTGGTAAGCAGGTCTATTACAAGCTTTTCGAAGAATGCGGGTGAACATTTCTTAACAATATCAAGAACCTCTTTTGATAGTTCAGAATGAAGTTTTTGATAGGCATATTCAAGCGATTCCTCTGGTGTTTGGTCTGTCTGGTTTTCGATAAGTTTGGATTGAGACGAAGTCCCGGTTCCTTTTCTTAGTGACTTAAACTCCACAAAGTCGTCATAACGTGTCAGGAACTTTGCAGTTATTTCTGATGGATTCTCTTTAAGTAAGTCAAGTCCCTTGTCGGTGATCTTAAAGTGAGCTCTCTTTGGAGAAGTCAGAAGACCAGCCTTTTTCATGTAAGTTCTTGCCCAGCCCAATCGGTTTCTGAATACTGGTTGGCGTCCACTGGGTAAAAGTTCTCTTAGTTCTTCGTCAGTCAATCCGAATTGAGCCGCAAGAGCTTCATGAGTTTCGCTCAATCCATGTTCTTGTTCGTCCGCAAGATGTTTAAGGAGGGGTAGCATTATCTCTTCATAGGTCGGTATCATTGTCATTCCTTTTCAATATTTGTCTTCGTACAGATTTATTATTATAATCAGTGTCTAAAAAAACAGGTATCCAGAATCGTTTGTATCTATTAATTAACTTTCAAATAATTAATTTATCATATGAATTTCGATGTATGATAATTCAATGTTCATTATAACCATACTTACTGTAATATTTGTTGTCAAGTATTTTATAATAATATAATGATTTTATATTTTCTTGTCATAACTTTTATTATCTTTTATAAAAATGAATAATAAGCGGAAATTTTTTGATTTATC
>JBHPFF010000095.1:0-11740 GCA_042572165.1 Candidatus Latescibacterota bacterium
ATTTTATCATTGAAAGCCAGTACCCTGTAGGCGGCTGGCCCCAGAGGTATCCGTTAAGGTATGATTTCTCCCATCACGGTAAGCCTGATTACACATCTTATTATACCTTCAATGATGATGTAGTCTGGGAAAATGTGAATTTTCTGCTCCAGTGTTATGTTACCCTCGGTGAAAAGCGGTTTCTCGATCCTATCCTGAGGGGCATGAATTTTTACCTCATTACCCAGCAGGGAGCGCCCCAGGCTGGATGGGCTCAGCAGTACACCATGGACCTGAAACCATCCGGGGCGAGAACCTACGAGCCGAACGGTCTCCTGCCGGGGTACACCGCCGCTCATATCAGGCTTCTAATCAGGTTTTACCGGCTGACCGGCGAGACAAAATTCCTTGCCCGCATACCCGAGGCTCTCGACTGGCTGGAAAGCTGCAGGCTGCCGGAATCCATGACCGAGGACGGCCGTTACACCCACTCGACGTTTGTTGAGATAGGAACAAACAAACCGCTATTTGTCCACCGCAGGGGCTCAAATGTCATACATGGGGAGTATTACGTCAATTACACAGATGACAAACCTGTAAGGCACTACGGGGCGAAAAGCAGGATCAATATTGATCAGCTTCGACAGGAGTACCTGACGGTAAAAAACATGAGTGTTGAGGAAGCAACAAAGGATTCGCCTCTTATCCCCGGACAGTTTATCCACGACAGGCTTCCCCAGAAATATTACTCGTTGACAAGTTCGGTGTTTACCGCTTCTGGAATGACAGCGAAAAGAAATGTGCCCGGCGAAGAACAGGTGAATAATATACTGAATTCCCTCGATAAAAAGGGACGGTGGCTGGCAAAGCATGTGCAGACAAGCAATCCCTACATCGGAGACGGCACAAAAACAGAACTCACCGATATCTTAGCATCCACCCACGTGGGGGATAAAACTGACACCTCGCCCTACAGAGATGAAAGCGATCAGGAATATATTTCAACCAGGACTTACATAAATAACATGAGAGTGCTCATAAATTACGTGGCCGTTGTTGACTGAACGGTGTGTTGTGTATACCTTGATATCGCCGTATTAAAACCCTGAACCATCGCATGTGTATGCCACCGGGGAAATGTTTTTTCAAATATGAGCTAAAGGGGTTTAACCAACAACACTGAGAACAAGATATGCTTCGAACGCTGTAAGATTTAGCGCATAAAAATAGGGAGAATCCCACAATGTCTTATATTATTAAATATCAATGAGATAACCTGATGATATTTAATTTTTAACAAAACATCCATATTTCTCAGGAGAAAGAAATGGCACATCAGATCGATTATAAGTTAGTTGGTGACGATATGCAGGCTGTTATTATAGAGCTTGATCCCGGGGAAACGGTTCAGGCCGAGGCTGGCGCCATGATGTACATGGAAAAAAACATCGAGATGAATACAGACATGCATGGTGGAGTTATGGGTGGTATAAAACGCATCCTGGGCGGAGAATCGTTTTTTATCGTGACATTTACAAATAATGGCAGAACTAGAGAGCACGTATCCTTTGCTGCTCCTTATCCGGGAAAGATCATTCCCATGGACCTCACGGTGATGGGAGCCATGATCTGTCAGCGTGATGCATACCTGTGCAGCGCATTCGGCATTGAGATAACAGTGGCATTCACACGGCGGTTGGGAGCCGGGTTCTTCGGTGGTGAGGGTTTTATTCTGCAGAGGCTTTCCGGTGATGGTTATGCATTTATACATGCGGGGGGTACGGTTTTAAAGAAAGAACTCAGTGCCGGTGAGAGTATCAACGTTGATACCGGCTGTCTCGTGGCATTACAGGAATCGGTTGACTATGATATCAAAACGATAAGCGGTGTCAAGACAGTATTGTTCGGCGGTGAGGGACTTTTTCACGCTCATTTGACCGGACCGGGAACCGTGTACCTGCAGACGCTTCCTTTTTCACGGCTGGCTGACCGTGTTATAGCCGCTTCGGGGTTAGGATCGAAAGGCGAAGTGAAACGCGGTGGCGGAGGTATTCTCGGGCAGATTCTCGACGGCGGTTGAAATTGGATGTCTATTTATCTGTGCAGTCATTCTGAGCGAAGCGAAGAATCTCAAGGCGAAGAACACATAATGTACTTTAGAATCCAATTATATTATTAATACACAAAGTATTTAAACAGGAGTTATACAATGCCAAATCTATCCAGAAGAAATGTACTCAAGACGGGAGCGGTTCTTGCTGCCGGTACCACTGTGGGTGTCGGGTCAGGAATCAGGTGCGTTGACGCAGCCGACCGTGCCGGCTCAAAGTATAACTGGGGTCACACCATGGATTTCGGCAAGCAGTATTATGTCCGTATCACGGAGATACTTGAGAATATTCGCCGCAACGAAATGGAACTTATCGGCGACATTTCAAGCCGCATGGCTGAAACCCTGAAAAAAGACGACAATGTCTGGATGCAGGCTCAGGCAGGACACATGGGCTATATCGAGTTCAAAGAAGAAAACAAGGGGAATCCGCGTATTCTACGAAGCAGCACCAGCTGGAACGGCGGCGATTACGACAAAATGAATCCGGGTGATGTACTCATGACCAATTACGTCACAGAAGATGTCCGCAACGCACGAGAGAAGGGAGTTTATGTGGTCGGAGTGCCGGTGAATTATGTCGACAACGAATGGACGCCTCGCGGATTTGTTGCGCCTAACGTGAACGGATGGCTACAGGGTGATGTTTCAAGCGTCATCCTCCAGAGCTATATCCCCTACACTCAGGGGATAGTGGACTGCCCTGAAATACCCGAGATGAAAATTTGCCCCAGTGCCGCAAATTCGCTTTGCAGCCTCTACTGGATGTTCCAGGCTGAGGTGGCGAACAAGTTCAAGAACAGAAAGGCAAAACACATTGATTATTCTGCAAAATTTCTGGACACCATACTCGAGCGTATCCATGATGCCTTCCGCCTCCAGAAAGACTACATGTTCGACCATGCTCCTACAGTTGCAAAGATGATCGGGAACGGCGGCCACTACCACTGTACTAGCGATCACGGCGGTGTCCAGAGCGAATCAAACGGTGTTGCGATGGGACCCATGATGACAAATGCGTTCCGCAACGACATGAAAAAGGGTGATGTTCACCTCCTTGCTACTATCGAGCCCGATTCACAGATGATAATCGACGAAGCGAAAAAAGCAAAAGAGATAGGTATGTTCGTCGTCTCCATCGCGCCGGGCAACTCGCTTCAGCTCCGCAGGTATTCCGATGTGTTTATTGACAACTTCAGCCCCGAAGGCGGCGGTCTTTTCGAAATCAAAGGTTTCAAAGAGAAAGTCTCTACTGCGGGGAGCATTATGAACAATATGCTGATGTGGATTTTCACCGCGCAGTTCGTCGATGAGATGGTACGTCGAGGTTGGATACCCTGGTTCTGGCTCGGTTTTTATCAGGTCGGCGGCCGTGAATATGACGATGCTATCAAGCCGTTCTTCTTGAAACAGGGATTTTAACACTCATTCAAATACAGGCAATTGCAATAAAATTACATTTGAATTTAAGGGCGGTCTTAAATTTTATAGGCCGCCCTCAACATTTTAGCGAAATAACCGATACTAATATTATGTAAGAATAGCCTTCAATAAGGAAAATTTTTATGATTATATATAATATTCGTCTTCCAGTAATGATCCACCGTAAAGTCTTGCTGTTGAAACAGTATCCCGAGCCTGCTCCCTCGGCAGTGGGTTCGACGGATGTGTTTGTTTATAAGAACAAAATATTTCACCAGACAGCCATGCACACGCGAAAAGCTTTTCTCCGAAAACAGTATCCTGACCCTGCTCCAAACAGAATAGGAGAAGAGGATTTGCCTGGTGGTTTTGAAAGAGAGAGAAATTTTTTAGGGCAATCCCAGCCTCTTCACGATCTCGCCGGAGGTATAGTACAGGTTGACAATATCAAAGTCCTGTTTGATGTGAAGGTATAATCCATTATCATAAAAATTATTGGTATATTATGTATTTTGCTCTATTATTTAATAATAGTTTTTTTGCAAAAGCCTTTATTTTAAATAGAACATTGAGTAACTATTATCACAGGATCAGGCATTGGATTCTCACTTGAATCCCTTTTGCGAATTTTGCTTTTCATGCACTTTGTTTTTTATCCACGTTACAAAACCATCTAAATTTTCCCGGGTACGTGCCGACAATCTCAAGACTTCAATATGAGGATTTGTGGCGAGAATATTTGCTTCAAGAGCATCAACATCGGCTCCCAGTGCCTCCGCTGCATCAATCTTATTAATTAAAGCCAGGCTTGACTTCTGAAAAAGAAGGGGATATTTAAGCGGTTTGTCCTCACCCTCCGTAACACTGACCATGGCAATTTTATGGTCCTCTCCAAGATCAACACCGGAAGGGCAGACTAAATTCCCGACATTTTCGATAACGACCAGTTCCAGGTTGTCGAGATCGAGCGCATCAAAAGCCTTTAGTGCGCCGGCGGGAGATATGTGACATCCGGTGATGGCATTGGCGATCATCTCAACTGTTAAACCTGACGCTTCCAGGCGGTCAGCATCGTTACGTGTTGCATTGTCGGCTTCAATTACCGCCAGGCGTAATTCTTTTGACAGTCCGGGCAATACCTGTTCAAGCAGGGTGGTTTTTCCACTACCGGGCGAACTGATCAGGTTAACCGTCAGAATACGCCTTTCGTTGAGCCTTTCACGAATTCCGGCAGCGATATGTTTTTTTTCTTCTCTCGGATCCAGGTTGACGGGAATTTTACTCATCTTCCACCTCGATTGACGAAATTAGTATCTCATTTCCTTTTATCAAATCCATGGGCTGACCGCAGTCAGGGCAGTACATTACAGGAATATCAAGCTCATGCTCGGTTTCGCATTTCGGGCAGTGTGCCATCATTCTCTGAGCGGTAACGACCAATTCGGCATTTTCCAATGGAGTCCCGGGTTTTTCCATATCGAAAAACATCTGTATCGATTCGGGTACCAATCCCTGGCATACTCCAACAGTAACGTGAACAGCGGTAACCGTTTCTTTCACGTTTTTATCAGTAATTATACCAAGGACAGTATCCAGTATGGATTTTGTAATCGAAGCCTCGTGCATCAGCAAATCCTGGGTAAACCCGCCTCGATGGGCATCGCAATGTTACGGCGTGTACCTATAGCGGTTTCCATGAGAACACGCCCTCCACGGGAAGCCTTCTCAACATGTCCGGTGACTACAGCATCTTCACCCAGAGGATCATCATGCAAAACAGCCAGAGCAGTATCAACCCCCTCAGGTGCCACAAACAGAAGCGCTTTACCCTCATTGGCTAAAGTAAGCACATCGAGTCCCAGTATTTCAAGAAAAGAACCCACTTCCCTGCGAACAGGCAGTTTATCTTCTTCAATAACAAATTGCAAGCCCGTATCGTCTGCAAACTCATTCAGGGTTGAAGCCAGGCCCCCGCGGGTCGGGTCGCGGAGAGCGTGAAGGTTTCCACCCGCAGCTTTTCCGGTTTTTACAATCATGTCGGCAAGGGGTGCACAGTCGCTGAGAAGATTGTGTGAAAATCCGAGGTTTTCACGTGCATTCATTATGGCAGCCCCATGATCCCCGATTGTTCCCGTTATTATTATCACATCCCCCTCCCTGATATATTCCGGGCCGAGAGGACCCAGAACCCGGGTGCCAAAACCGGTGGTATTGATAAAGATACCGTCAATAACTCCTTTTTCAACCACTTTGGTGTCACCGGTGATAACTTTCGCGCCTACTTTCCGGCAGGTATCACCTATGGATTTCATGATGGTTCGCAACTTTTCGACATCGAAACCCTCTTCGATAATAAGACTTAGCGATAGATAAGATGTATATCCCCCCATCATGGCTATATCATTGACCGTTCCCGCAACGGAAAGTTTTCCTATATCGCCACCGGGGAAAAAAATCGGTGACACCGTAAAACTGTCGGTGGAGACAACAACCGGCGGATCAAGATTGTACAGCACCGCCGCATCAAGTGTCACCTCATGCTTATCATGTCCGGAAAGAGCCGGACATATGATCTCATCGAGAAGATCCTGCGTGAGTTTTCCGCCAAAACCGTGAGCCAGTCGAATTTTCTCAGGCATCGCTGTCCTCCGGGTAGAGATAGTGCGCACGACATGTCCCCTCACTTCCTACCATGCACGGTCCCTGGGGATTAACAGGGGTACATGCTTTACCGAACAACGAACAATCTCCGGGAATAAGACGTCCCGTAAGGATCAGATGGCATTTGCACCCCTGCATAACATCTTCGGCAGGTGTCTCTTCCATTTCGTAGTGGTCGAGAGCATTCAAGCGCTTATACTCATCTTTTAATTCCAGGCCTGTTTCAGGTAATATGCCAATGCCACGCCACGCAGCATCTGTCGGTAAAAAAACCTCGGACAGGATTGCCTGCGCCTTTTTATTACCAGTATTTCGCACAGCACGGGTGTAACAGTTGGCGACAATATGTTTGCCAGATTTTATCTGGTGGACAATGGAAAGAAGGGCCGCAAGAATATCAACAGGCTCAAAGCCTGCTAAAGCAGCCGCGCGGTTATAACGTTTGGGTAGAAACTCATAAGGTTCGGTTCCTGTTATCACCGAGGCATGTCCCGGTAATAGATACCCGGAAACAGAACCTTCATCAATCGCTGTCAACGCCTCCACCGCGGGTGGCACATACCTGTGGCAGCAATAAATCAAAAAATTTTGGGGAAGCTCGCTTTTCAGAACCGCTGCCACCGGTGCTGCGGTTGTTTCAAACCCGACACTGAAAAAGATCATCCGCCTGTCAGGATTTTCCGATGCCAGTTTAACCGCATCGAGGATGCTGTAAACAACGTGTACATCGGCCCCCTGACCCCGGCTGTCCAGAATCGAACCGCCGGATATCGGCACACGCACCATATCGCCATAGGTGCAAAATATCGGTTTATCTTTGTGAAGAGCGAGGTCAATGGCTGTGGCTATCACCGATGCAGGCGTTATGCAAACAGGGCAGCCGGGACCGGCAATCAGCTTTATGTTTTCCGGAAGAAACTGGCGGAGGCCGTAACGTACGATCTCATGTTCATGAGTACCGCATACATGCATTATCTTATGCATATTGAGACCATCAGCCTCTTTTTCCAGAGCTGAGGAAATTTCCTGAACTATTCTTTTATTCCGGTAAGGTTTATCAGGCATCGATTATTTCCTGCGGAGTGTATTGATCGACAGTATTGACATATTTTTCTTTCTTAAAATAGAAAATGTTAATCCAATTCCAAAACAAGCACGGTTAACCTTAATCCACAAAAGAAATCGACAGCTTACTTCATTTTCATCTTAAGTGTTGTAAGCAGCGATTTGATATCGATCGGTTTCTGGAAGACTCCGGTTAAACCAAGTTCTGCATAATCAATGTTCGATGTTAGAGAATCACCACCAGAATGATCCTTTGCTTCTGAAGAGAGCGGGTTGGTTTTGGAACATAATTATTTTTGTGTCTATTGGTGCGTATTAATTCTAATATTTCATCAAAATTACGAACTTTTTCCCTTATGAAAAAAACAGATATTTATTAAAATTTACAGCAACTTAGATTTTTTTGTATAGAAAATAAAAGTAACAAAATAATGAAAAAAATGCAAGACCTAAGTTTTAATTTTTATCCGATTTTTGTAATATCAGTCATGAATAAATTACTATATTATATAGGTTAACAAAACATCAGGATTAAAAAATATTCTGAACGATTGTCAGTTATTATTTTCATTATCCTCTTCAGCTATTATAATATAAAGAGTTGATTTATTCCCGGAAGAAAGATGAACTTAATGCACAGGTATTTCTCCTCATGAATCACAAACATTACAGAATAGAACACATAGAAGTGACAGGAATAGTTCAAGGGGTGGGATTTCGTCCTTTTGTCCACAATCTGGCTTTATCCCATCACCTTGCCGGATATGTACTGAACAGTCCTGATGGCGTTACTATCGAGATTGAGGGTAAAACTGAAGATATTGAACATTTCATTTACAATCTTGAGAATACTGCTCCTCCTCTGTCGCGCATCGTAGAAATCAAGCGAAAAGTACTTAATTCATATGATCAAAACTGTGTAACATATGCACGTTACAGAGGTTTTGAGATAAGAGACAGCGTGCATGAGGGACAGCCTGTTACGTTAATCCCTCCGGATGCCTGTGTATGTGAGGACTGTCTTGATGAACTCTTTGACCCGCAGGACAGGCGCTATCTCTATCCCTTCATCAACTGCACCAACTGCGGCCCCAGGTTTACAATCATCCGGGATTTACCGTATGATCGTCCGTATACTACCATGTCGGAGTTTATCATGTGTCCGGATTGCCTGAACGAATATGAAAATCCTGAAGACCGTAGGTTTCATGCTCAGCCTAATGCCTGCCCGGTATGCGGCCCCTGTATTGAGCTTCTGGACAGGGACGGACATCTCATGAAGGGCGATCCGGTTGTTACAGCAATTGAACTCCTGAAGGAAGGAAACATCCTTGCTGTGAAAGGGCTCGGCGGCTTTCATCTCGCTGTGGACGGTACCAATAATGAGGCAGTTAAGCTTCTGCGTCTGAGAAAGCACCGTGAAGAAAAACACATGGCATTGATGGTCGGTTCACTTAACGTTGCCCATCGCCTTCTTATTTTAAGTGAATCGGAAGAACAGGTGCTCTGCGGGCGGGAAAGACCGATTCTCCTTGCTCCCCGCCGTGAGGTAATAAACATCGCGGATGCAGTAGCACCCGACACTGACTTTCTCGGAATCATGCTCCCCTATACTCCCCTTCATTATGAACTTTTATATCACCCTGAGACGGGAGGTGATTATTTTACCGGTAAGCCTGTATTTACCGCCCTGGTAATGACCAGCGGCAATATCAGCGAAGAACCCATTTGCAGGGATAACGAAGAGGCTCTCAAGCGTCTGTCAGGAATTGCTGATGCCTTCCTTGTGCACAACCGCAATATCCATGCACGCTGTGATGATTCGGTGGTTAGACATGTTAACGGTGAGATTTCTTTCATGCGGCGGTCGCGTGGCTATGTACCGGTTCCTGTGTTCTTAAAACATTCGTCACCGCCGGTTTTGGCACTGGGCGGAGAATTGAAGAACACACTGTGTATCACAGAGGGTCGCAGGGCTTTCACAAGTCAGCATATCGGCGATCTGGAAAACACTGTCACACTCGATTTCTTTCATGAAGTGGTTGTTCATTTCAAGAATATCCTTGAAATTGAACCGCATGTTTTTGCCTATGATCCCCACCCGGAATACCTGTCCACCAAATACTATATGCAGTTGGAAAGTGAAACAAAAGATGAGAATTTCGGATCAGCCGGCATCCAGCATCATCATGCACACATTGCGAGCGTTCTTGCCGAGCACGGGTATGACAGTCCGGTTATCGGATTTTCGCTGGATGGCACGGGGTATGGCTTTGACGGCACTATATGGGGCGGAGAGGTTTTGCTCTGTACACCTTATAATTTCAAACGGGTGGCACATCTCGATTATGTCCCCCTGCCCGGCGGTGAGGCAGCAATACGTGAGCCATGGAGGATGGCTTTCGCTTACCTTAGGGCAGTTTACGGGGATGAATGGTCACAGATAGACCTGCCGAGCCTGAAACAGGTTTCCTGCCGTGATCTTGAAGTTCTTGACCAGGCATGTGCTTCGGGACTGAACTGCCCTCAAACGAGTTCTCTCGGACGCCTGTTTGATGCGGTTTCAAGTATCATTGACATTTGCCACGTCTCCACCTTTGAGGGCCAGGCTGCATATAAATTGGATATGCTCGCTGGAACCGAAAAGACATGGCGGGAACTTCCTTTTGCGATACAGGAAAAGACATCCGAACCTCACGATATCTTGCCTGTTCTTCGGGGCACAATAGAAGAAGCAGAGTTTCCATCGGCACCTGATTTCCCAGGGCAATTTGTTATTAATTATAAACCTCTTATACACGCATTGGTCGAAGAAACCCTGAAAGGCAGGTCACGCTCGGGGCTGGCAATGGATTTTCATATCACACTTCTCGCTTCGCTCAAGGATGTGGCTGATCGTATAAGGGAAATAAGCGGTATCAATACAGTTGCCCTTTCCGGCGGCTGCTGGCAGAACCGTATATTAAGCGAACGGTTCCCTGCCATGTTACGCTCGAACGGATATACAGTATTGACAAACCGGCTCGTGCCGCCGAATGACGGCGGTCTTTCCCTGGGGCAGGCATTTGTTGCCTCACGTATTGCCGGCGCACAACATGAAAATGTTTAATCCTTGAACCAAATCCCTTTCTATACATATTCTCCGGAAGGATGATTTCTCCCGATTTCAGTGGTTGCATCCTCCCGCACTTCCAGAAGAGAGCATCCGTATGGAATATTACATCCGTGAAAGCCCGGTGTAATCTGTATAAGAAGTCAGAATAAAGGAATCAGGAGTCAGAATAAAAACCAAAAAACAGCACAAAAGGTTGTCATTTTTAATTATGACTTCTGGCTTCTGTCTACAAAATTCTGTCGTTATATATAATATTCCAGATAAAGAAAAATTCTGTCATATGAATAATCCAGTAATAATCCTGTTGCTTATAAAGGCATATCTGATTATCCTTACGTAAGAAGTTAATAATTTTGAAGAGATCATTCTGTCAATTTGATTAAAATATTGGAGTGTTGTTTTTATTGATGTTACATAAAGTTCTCATGCTCTGTATTTTTATATTAGTTTCTCTGTTCGCCGTTGCATTCACCCAGGGGGAAGCTCCTTCCATTCAAATGGAGGCATCACAATTTGGTCGCCGAAAAGCGCCGGATATCGATATGTTCATGGGAAGCTGGGAAGACTCTGCTCCACGGCAATTACTCGGATCTCTTACAGTGTGGGATATTCTGACAAAATGCGATGGTGATCCACTCCGTCCCGGAAAAAAAGGAGCTGTTCTCACTGATATAAACTCTGTAAGCTATGCAGTTTTGAAAGCACAGACCTCAACAACATCCTCAACGCTTAATAATGTACAGTTCATATTCTATATTATTTCCGGTGACGGGATTATCAAAGCAGGCGCCAAAACCGCCGATCTCCACGAGGGTATCGGAGTTATCATGGCACCGGGAATTGAATTCACCATGACTAATAACGGCAATGAACAGTTAACCATGTATATCATTGAAGAGCCAATTCCCGATGGATTTGTCCCCAATAAGCTAATGGTTGTAAAAGATGAATATGATAATATCATAAGCACGAATATTCACAGGGTGGACAGCACAAACTGGCTTTTCAGCATGAATGACGGTCTCTCAACGCTCACAGTGATTAATCCGATTATGTATGAACCCAGATCCCTGGTTCCGCCGCATATGCATCCGGCAGGGATAGAAGAGGTCTGGATTGCAATCAGGGATGAGATTATTATTCAAGTTGGGCTGAAACGTCGCAGGCTTCCGGTCGGATCTGCGTACAAAGTTCCGGCAGATGGATTTACTCCTCACACCAATATAAATAAAACTGATGTGTCGAAAAAACTTATGTGGATGATGAAAGTACCAGTGAGTGAGACTCCAACAAGAAAGACACAGCCTGAAATAAAAAATATGATATAAATTACCAACCGATACAATCCGAGCAACCTGGAATGGCTATCAAAAAAATCCATAGTCAAC
>JBHPFF010000096.1:0-11638 GCA_042572165.1 Candidatus Latescibacterota bacterium
TATAATATTTTGTATTATAACAGGAATTAAAATATTAGTTCAAATTATAACTTGTTTATATAAGTGGGATAATTTTCTTTTTTGAAAGTCAATAATAAGTTGATCGGGTGCTGTACACCAGCAAACATTGGGTGGCAACTATTCTTGTGGATTGTAGTTCAACAGTATAAATAAGAAAAAGGGGATCATCATGCAATTTATACATATAAAAGGGAAAAATATGGGACATATCCTCATGTTTACCCTCAGTACCTGTGCATGGTGCAAAAAGACAAAGCGCTTTCTCAACGAATTGGGTATTGATTACTACTATATTGATGTTGATCTCCTTGAAGGTAAGGAGAAACGTCAGGCAGAGAGGGAATTGCATACATGGAATCCGCTAGGATCATTCCCAACTATCGTAATTAACAACGAACATACTATTGTGGGTTATAGCGAGGATGAAATCATAGAAAAAATAAAGGATTGATAAAAGATGGTTATAACCGAACAGGAAGTTGATAGTCTTCACACACGTCTCGACAGAGAGGCGATACAATCAGGGTATAATCTTAATCCTGATATTGAGTTTACCCGTGATCTCATTCGAGGCCTGATTATGAATGAGAAACGGTACGGGTATTTGTCATGCCCCTGCAGGCTAGCTTCGGGTAAGAAAAATAACGATCTCGATATCATCTGCCCCTGCGATTACAGAGACACTGATTTGGTAGAATTTGGCACATGTTACTGTGGTCTTTATGTCTCAGAGGAGATTATCAGCGGAAAGAAGACTCTCACAAAGATACCCGAACGGAGACCTTTGCCCTCAGAACGAGAAAAAGTAGCATCCAAATCCGAAAAGGTGAATGTAACTGCCATGCCACACACAGTATGGAGGTGCCGTGTATGCGGGTATCTCTGTGCCCGCAAAGAACCACCTGAAGTTTGCCCTATATGCAAGGTTGAGAAGGAACGGTTCGAACGTTTTCGGTAACACACCTTTAATTATAATTTAAAGTGTCAAAATGTACTTAAAGCGTAAACGCTAACGCTATGCTCATTCATTAACAAACTTTTGAAAGTAGGGAAAAATCATGAATAGATGACACGTTTGGATATGAGCTTTTCATAATATCAGATAATGATTTGAAATTAAATAAATTAAAGGTAGTTTAATGGATTATATCAATAAAAATTAATCTGAATAGTTCGCAAAACGGTACGTTTGCTCAACCATTTAAAGAAGTATTTAAATTTAAAATAAATTATGTGAAATCTTATCCATACTGTTCTCACTCCTCCAATTCGTTTTTCTTTTCCCACCTACGATTCAGGTAGTAGTAAAAGAGAACAACTGAGCAAAACACCGGAACTCCGACAACGAGACTCACAATAATTCCTGCCAACTCATGCAAGGTAGTAATTTTTCCATGAATATAGAATATCACAAACATTATAACAATAAAACCGGGAATGAGGATTTTTAATTGTCGGCCGACCTTGACCTGACCTGACACCATACCAGAAGAAAACGCAGTAATTCCGACGTACAGCATGCTGACAAACCAGATCATAAAAATGTCCCAATAGTCACCCGGTGATTGTTTCAGATAGAACTGCCTATAGAGCAAATCAATGAGTAACAAACAGTACGTGATCAAAAAGCCACCGGCAGCACTACGATTTCTCACTGTCTTAATTCGTTCATCGACTATCATGGCTATTCTCCCAGAATAAATCATTAAGAGTTTTGTTAAGTGTCTTTGCAATTGCAATGCAGAGGTTGAGGGACGGATTGTATTTACCGTTTTCAATCAAACCAATTGTCTGACGAGTTACTCCTACCTTTTCTGCAAGCTCGGCCTGAGTTAGATTATTTTCGACACGCGCAAGCTTTAATCTGTTTCTATATGTTGAGATCAAATTCACCTCCATTATTTTATGAGTACTATATATATTGCTAAATGTACTATATATATTGCATATTGTCAAGTAATATTTTCCCTTTAAAAAAACCCAATTGATCAGATATGCTTTTTATTGCGTAAATGATAATGAGAATTTATTAATTCACAAAAAGATCAATTTGGGGAGCCTTATTTATTTTCGGATACAGAATTGAAAAGTTCGCAAAACGCTCAATCTGCTCCACCATGATACTGAGGCTTTGCCATTATAAGGTAAAACTTTTTTTATTTTTGAAAATGTATTGATATATCTTATAATTAGATGCTTTCCATTCAGGCAATGATTAATTGATTAAAAGAGCGTTAAAGCAAAGTAATATCAAAACCATGGAGATTTAAATGAAAAGATTCCTTTTTACTGCTGCACTGGTTCTGTCACTGTTGATCATTAACGCTCAATACGTTTACGTGGATGACAAGACTACAGATTCCGGCGATGTCACAAGCCTGAAAGCCACACATCAGAAATACCTCAAAGCATGGAGCGACAGAGATATCGATACGATTGTAGAAATAGGAACCGGGGCGGTGGGTTTTGGCCACTCAACTGCGTTTCCCAGGCCCATCAGGATCAGGGATACTTTCCGGAAGCAGGTACAACAGTTTTACGATATGATGGAAATATTTACAATCAAAATACTAACCGAGAATTACCATGTTGTTGGAGATACCGGCCTGGCATGGGGTCACTACGCGTGTACAACCAAGCAGAAAGATGGCCCTCAACGCACCATCTATTTACGGTATGCACATACTTTTGCGAAAAGAGATGGCAAGTGGAGACTGGTTATGTATCACAGGTCTCTGATGACATCGGAAGACATGCAATGAATCAGGAATATTACTTGAATCGCTGGACTGGAGAAAAAAGTTTTAATAAATTAATGAATCAGTTTATTATAAATTTATGCTGGTGACACATACAGTTTGAAACGTAAAAAGACGATATTTTAAAAGGTTCCTGGTTTTTTTAAAGAGATCGTATGTAAGGCTCAAACTTACAATTGGTATTTATCTATGCTGGATTTTATCTCCATCATGTCCATATAGCCAGCAGGAAACAGAGAAAAATGCCCGGCGAGGAAGAAGGAGTAAACTATTACCATAGGAGGAGATATAGTATGAAGAGGCGTTCTTTCATAGGTTCATCCGTTACTGCCGGAATATCAGGAGTTTTATTTACATCGTGCGGCAAAGGACAGCTTCCTGAGGAATACGGCATATCAGAGGATGCCCTGTTACCCGATACTATTGCCGGAATGTCCCTTGAGCAACTGAGAGAGGATTATCATCACCGTTTGTTCGACCTGTACCTGCCTTTCTGGGATAAGGGCGGCTACGATGAGGAACTCGGTGGATTCATGTGTATTTTGAATGATGACGGCACAGTTGCGGACGATGAAAAATATATATGGTATCAGGGACGCGCTCTCTGGGTATACTCTTTCCTGTATAATAATTTCGGCGGGGATCCGCGTCACCTTGAGATTGCTCAAAAAACCCGTGATTTCATGGTAAAACACATGAAAGCCGAAAACGGCACCTGGTATGAAAAAGTACATCGTGACGGCAGTATCAAGGAGGATGTGAGTGACAATATCTATGGCTGGCTCTTTGCAGCGAACGGACTTGCTGAATTCTACAAAGCCACGCAAAACGATGAAGACCTTAAAATGATATACGACACCATATGGGCCGCATTGAGAACATACGATAATGCAAGCTACTACGGCGTAAAAAATAACGGCGGTCTGCCACGGGATATCTCCTTTACCGGATTCAGAGCCCAGGGGCACTCTATGGCGCTGATTCGACTGCTCACTCAGTTTCTGAGCCACAAAAGAAACCGCAAGTTTGAGGAGATTCTCAAAGAACATGTCGATCTTGTAATGACAAAGTTCTTTTATCCGAAACTGGGCATAACCAACGAATTCCTGCAGCATAATTATTCCCGGATTCCCGGATATTCCGACTACATGTACACTGGTCATTCGCTTGAAACCATGTGGATGATTATGTTCGAAGCCATCCGCACAAAGGACATGACTCTTTTTATCGATGCAAAGAATATCATCCGGCGATACATTGAAATGAGCTGGGATTATGTTTTTGACGGTTTCGGCGACGGGCACTTTTACGTATTAGACGGTCCGGGCAGAACACGCGAAAAGTTGTACGGCGTTAAGTCCATGTGGAGCCACTGTGAGGTCATGATTGCCTGCCTGCATATTCTCGAGTACACAGGCGAACAATGGGCGAAGGAATGCTACGAACGGGCAAGGGCTTACTCATTAAAAGCTTTCGATACGGAATATGGCGTCTGGCGGCAGGCAGTCGATCGTTTGGGTCGCGAGGTAAAACGCGAAGGCGTGTCGGCAAATAGAAAAGGCAATTTTCACCAGCCCCGATACCTGATGCTAAACCTCTTGTGTATCGAGCGTATGATCGAAAACAACGGCGAACTGTCAAAGCTCACACGGGGCTTTTTCTAATCACAGCGTTTTATACCTGCATGCATAATTACACCATGACATTTAAAATAAATATTTAAAGCGACTCAGTATATTCAGCTTTTCAGCCCGTTAACTCTCTTATACTACCATGACCCGTCCATGACTGATCATAATACGAATGAATCCAATTTTTAAAAATTTAAACCTGTGCATCAACTTAACCTTGACAACACGGAATATGGGGATTTATTAATGGTAAGGAATTATGGAGTTTGCTCAAAGCGGAACAAATCCAGACTAATATTTTGTCATAAAATGCGTTACATGCCGTCAGATTTTGACACCTCTTTATATTCCGGTACTGTCAAAAATAACATAAAAACTGGATGAAAAGATTGAAAAGATAAAAAAAGCTATGGAAATGCCATGAGCATTGAAAAGTCTGTGACTTTCCAACACTCACTTGGAAAAACATTGCACTTCGCGGCTCTTCGTGTTACTTTTTCCCACATTCCCACAGCTTCCACAACTATAGATATAAAGATTTGTTTTTATATTACATAAAGTCCCCCTCCGGGGGATTAGGGGGCTTTTGAATAAAGGGGAGAACATATAAATTTTGCTAACTTGATAATACACAAATATTTAAGAATAAAATAGTGTAAAACTTTTGACAGAATCCGATATTAAAAAAAGGTACAAAAAAATGGAACAGGACAACAGTAACCGCAGAAATTTTCTGAATATTCCAGAAATCGTTTCTTAAAAAGTTGCTGGGTTGTCGAATTGACCCTGTAAGATGTTGAAAAAGCATTTAAAATCCATTAACATGTATACTGGAGGATAAAATTATGAGAAAGTGGGCGAAATGTGTTGTAGTTTCATTATTTATGGTGACAGCATTTATACCCGTTATTGTTATGGCAGAAGATCAAAATCTTCCGAAGGGTTTCGGTTTAAATAACCCTCATGATTACAAAGAGCATCCCAATTTGTACGGCGGAATCGGCACCATTAATTATGTTGAACAGTTCAGTTCCGATGATTACACGACACTACACCAGTTCTGTCGTGTAGGAGTTATTCCCCCAAAAAGCAGCATTGGCGAACATCGCCTGTCAGACGGCGAAGAACTGTTTATTATATTAAAGGGCCAGGTTGATGTCACGGTCAACGGGCATACCGGAAGAATTGCCGATAGAACTATGATACCCTGCAAACTGGGAGATAGTGTCGGGCTGTATAATCCCACTGAATCGGATGTATTGTTCGGATGGATAGCAATAGCCAAAGAAAAGGGGAAATGGAATCCGATCGTGCTCAATACTGACCTTTCAAAGAAAAATCACGAACCCGTAGTCCCTTTTCCTTGGATACCTATGGAATACCTCATTGGCCCTCCTCCGGAAAATCCAAGTCCACGAGGAAAGGGACCCCATGGAGGAGCAGGTTCATTCAGAAGCAACTTAGCTCGTACCCGTATTAATTCCGAGCGCTGTTTCTTTACTATAAACCAGTGGGAAGCGGCATATATGGTCATGCCTCCGGGGACATCCATCGGGTATCACAAACATATAATTCATGAGGAGCACTATTTCATGGTAAAAGGGAGAGCACGTGGGACAGTGAATGATGTTACACTCAATCTCAAACCCGGAGATTGTACCCTCTGTGCGAGCGGCGACTCCCATGGTATTTACATCGATGGCGACGAGGATGCCGGTGTAATATGCATTTTGACATCCTCTACTCCCGACCGAAAAGTGGATTCTTATAATTTCGGAATCGATCTCGTTGACTGGTAAGAATTTCACAAATGACGAGATGATACAGAATTGCTCGGAAAGGACTGCTTTAT
Source organism: Candidatus Latescibacterota bacterium (assembly GCA_042572165.1). Classification (GTDB taxonomy): domain Bacteria; phylum Latescibacterota; class Latescibacteria; order Latescibacterales; family Latescibacteraceae; genus JBHPFF01. Next base: position 6,264 of record JBHPFF010000096.1, read on the forward strand.
CCAAAGCGGGATTGCTTTTGTTTTTCAATATCTTACATGAAAATATGCTTGTATGAAACGCTGAAAAAGGCTATTATCAATTCATAAATAAGATTGAGTTAAAATATAATCCAGTTCAGCCTATTAAGTTATCACAGCAAAACCATTATCACAAATTATTGATAAGAATCCGATTGTCGATAACAAGGGGCTTAAGTCCCTTGTTAAAAATGTATCAACTCACACTATTCGAGCAAAAGCTGTTTCAACTTTATAAGCGTTTAATCCAAAATGATTTTGATATGGGTAATATCGAATGAAATCATGAGAAATAGTATATAAGTTGAAAACACCATTAAACATTTCTTATATTTCATACATCTAAATAAAAATATTTAATAAAGAAACAGAAAATAATATGAGAATCACAATAAAAAATATGAGTAAAGTGTTCAAAGATGGAACGCGTGCCCTCACAAATGTGAATCTTGTCATTGAAAACGGCATGTTCGGTCTTCTTGGCCCTAATGCTTCAGGTAAAACCACACTGATACGCATTCTGGCAACTCTATTGAAACCAACTGAAGGGATTGTTACGATTGATGATATGGATTTGCAAAAGAACCGTGCCGCTATCCGTTCCATGATAGGTTATCTTCCTCAGAGATTTAGTATGTTTACAAAGGTAACAACATGGGAGTTCCTCGATTATTCAGCCAGGCTGGCGGGATTACATGACAACAGAACTCGGAGAAAAGCAGTCGATGAATTGCTTGAATCGCTCGGGCTTTTTGAAGTCAGAAATCGTTATGCTAATGAACTTTCAGTAGTTATGAAAAGGCATCTTGAAATCGCACAAGCTGTAATCGGCAATCCCAAAATCCTTTTAGTTGATGAACCCACAATTGGTCTTTCCCCTGAAGAACGGCTCCGTTTCAGGAATCTCCTTGCAGACCGGAGCACTCAAATTAAAATCATTATCTTATCAACACACATCCTCAGTGATATTTCGAGTACATGTACCGATTTGGCAATTCTTGAAAAGGGGGAGGTTGTCTATCACGGCTCACCTGACATTCCGTTAGAACAGGTTAAAGGATGATAAAATATATAATAATACTTTAAACAATTAATATACTGGCGGTTGGCATCCTGTTTATCATCTTAACCACATCCTTGTATATAAATACCATGATATGAAGTAGCATAAGAGATAGAATGTTCAATATTGAAATCTTGACACTCAATCTCTTCTTTATATAATTTAATGAATTATTAATCCTCAGGTGTTAGAAACCGCACTGAAAAGGGTAACTGAAAAGAATTTGGAATCAAATATAGAGCTATATAAAATGGGAGTTGCTGAGCTTAGGAGCAAAGAATTTGCAATAAAGAATGTTAGAATTTTTTTCATTTTGGAAAACTACGACTTCTTTTATGTTTAAATGTTTGATTTTAAAAAAAATGGGGGTGGTGGGTATAGTTTTCAAATTTATCTGGTGGGAATAAAAGATTGTCCATGCAACACTCGAAACCTGGAGGAAAGTCATGAGATATACGTTGTTTATCGCAGTATTTATGTTATGCTTTGGCATTATAGTTACTGGTGAGGAATCAACCTTATCAGATAAGGGACAGCTAAAAGAGTGTTTTATACGTTTATCGGAGATAGAATGGACGGGACAGGAGAGCCATGGGCCGGGAACGTCATTGAAATGGCCATTTGGGTATCATAGCGATGTGGAAATGGAAGTTATGTCCACATTTTGGATTACAACAATAACTCCCGGAGGTTTTAATAAAACTCACACTCATATGGATGAGGAACAAATCTATTACATACTGGACGGAGAGGGATCGTTAGTTATTGGAGACCAGAAGATTCCTGCAAAAAAGGGGGATACGGCGTATATCCCTAAAAATATAGTCCACGGATTGTATAATACTACAGATAAACCGCTTATATTTCTGGGTGTTAGCGCAAAGGTGCCCTCGTTAAAAGTACAGCTTGTCTCCCCCCCGGCTCATGAATACGTGGATGCTACGCCAACATTTACATGGGTTGAAGTGCCGGGTGCGGATACATATAATTTAGTTCTTACTTCAACCGCAATCGGAGGAGAAATATGGAATGTAGAAATGGATAATTCAAGCCCGGAGATAACTTACAACGGTAAAACGAAACTTATCAATGGTAATAGTTATTATTGGCGAGTGGGTGCCATATCAAAGGGCAAAATAATTTCCATAAGTGATTCAAAATCGTTTATTGTTAATACTCAATGACTTGTGATGATAAAAACTTTTAAATTTGATTTTATTGAATATATGAATGACTAATCGTCTTAAGGAATCAATCACGATCGAGTATATTACATTAATTAATCTTATTAGCTCCATGAAGGGAGCTCGAGGAGATTCGAAAATTTAGAATTCCCTTCCATTTTATTAAACTAATATATCACTTAATAGCTGTATTTATAATTAGAAATGCTTTTTCTGCTCTGATAATAAAATTTACCTTCTTTATTAACTCATTTTTGCGTGAAATATTTTTTATGACAGGCCGGCACTTTTTGTGTACCGACCTGTCAAATTATTAACTGTTACCAGTCAATTACAGAACCATCGTCCTCGTCAAACCTTGTCCGATATGGTCTCGGTTCACCAACCTGTGCCATAAGCTTGTCTTCGTCAATCTCAATACCAAGTCCCGGTTCTGTCAGAAGCGGGCGGTATCCGTCTTTAACCGGCGGCATCGGTTTTGCAAGGAGATCTTCATATTCGTTATCACCGCGTTCTTGGATGAGGAAATTGGGGATTGCCGCATCGATCTGGAAGCTGGCAGCAAGTGAACATGGCCCCTGTGGATTATGCGGTGCAAGGGGGGTATAGTATGCCTCGGCCATACCTGCAATGATTTTGAGCTCAGTTATCCCGCCTGCATAGCATACATCAGGCTGGAGAATAGTGGCTGCTCTCTTTTCCAGGATTTCCTTGAATCCCCACTTGGTGAAGATACGTTCGCCGGTGGCAATAGGTATGTGGGTTTTCCTCGCAAGCTCAGCCATAACATCAACATTCAAGCACTGGACAATCTCTTCAAAGAAGAAGGGTTGATATGGTTCAAGGGCTTTGATCAGAAGCGCAGCTGTCGCGGGCTGAACTGAACCGTGGAAGTCAATACCAATATCAACATCGGGACCGTGTTTTTCCCTGAGAGCTTTAAAATTTTCAACACATGCCTCGATATATGCTGGGTTCCCGACATATTTACCACGTTGGCCGCCACGGGGCCCGGTTTTTAATGCATTAACTCCCGTTTCTGCGCTTATTCTCCCATACACTCTAATCTTGTCTCTGACTGGACCGCCTAAGAGTTTATAAACCGGCACACCGAGCGCTTTTCCTTTTATGTCCCAGAGAGCCTGGTCGATACCACTCAGGATAGCTGTCTTGATTGGACCTCCACGATAGAACGCACCGCGATGAATGGCCTGCCAGTGATGAACCACCCTGCGGGGATCCTGACCGACCAAATAAGGTCCTACCTCCAATGCCCCCGCAGCACAGGCTTTGGCATCGTCTTTGAGCATTTCACCCCAGCCGACAATACCGGCATCGGTGGAGACTTTAACAAATACCCAGGTGTTTTTAAGTACAAATGATTCAATCTTTGTGACTTTAAGATTGTCGTTAGGATCGACAAGGGCAGCATCACTTGGTTTGGAAGTATATACTGAGTCCAAACCCAGCAAAGCTCCAGAACCTAAAAGACCACGTAGAAGGGAACGTCGACTAATGCGTGAACGAGCCATGATAAAATAACCTCCTGTTTATTATGTTAAAAATAATGATCCTGTAAAATGGATCAACATATAGGTCACTTATAAATAGTAAGGTAATTGATAAGAGACAATAAAAAAATATAATAATTAAATACTTATAAAGTTAGTACAGCTTGACCACCCATCATATATCCTAACTCAACCCCTAATCCCTTCTCCTGGCAAGAGAAGGGGAACAGAAGAGTGCGGTCATCCCCCTTTTCCTATGATAAAAGTCACCCCAAAAATTGTTTTAAGCTATTTTAATTACACCATTTGGGAAATCTTCAAACACATATTTCCCGTGATTTGCAAACCTTCATTTAATTTCCAAAGAACATACAGTCAACTTCACCTTGACAATTACAAATATTCGGATAAATTAAAAGTAGGATGTTCAGAGGCTTATAGGGGTATATAATTGATTTTTAATTCAATCAGCTATATATGAATTTGATAAGGGGAGCATCGGATTCAATATAGACCAAGATGAAAGGTATTCGGTATCCGATACGGTAATCTGTAAAAATTCATATTTAATGGAAATCTTCATGAAAATCAAAATTATCAGCGGATTAATACTGATTGCAATTTTTTCCTGTATCTCCGTCTTCGCACAGGAAAGAAAAGTACAATCAGAATTACCTCAAAAGATTGATCACAATACTCCTTACATCATCCCCCGCATCAATGGCCCGGTTACACTCGACGGCATGAGTGACGAACCTGCATGGGAGGGCATTGAACCTCTTCCTGTAATTATGCACAGACCAAATTTTGGAAGCGAACCGACAGAACGAACAGAGATTCTGATTGCCTATGACGATGAATACCTGTATGTAGCAGGGCGGTTATACGACAGTGAGCCCTCAAAAATACAATCCCTATCAAAGAAACGGGATGCTACTGGAGGTAATATAGATAAGTTTGGTATCCTCATCGATACATTCAACGATAATGAAAATTCTCTGGCATTTTTTACGACGCCGGCGGGTCTGCGAGCAGATTATACGATTTCTAACGACGCGCAGGGCGGTGCTTTTATGAACAAGAGTTGGAATACCTTCTGGAATGTGGAAACAGTTCGCAATGACGAAGGGTGGTTTACCGAGATACGCATACCTTTCTCGAGCCTCAGGTTTCAGGACAGAGACGGGCGAGTCGTCATGGGCCTCATCTTCTGGCGGTGGATTGCACGCAAGTCTGAGATGGTGATTTCCCCATCGATTCCGCCAAAGTGGGGTAACTCGAGTCCTTACAAATCCTCGCAGGCGCAGAAGGTTGTATTCGAAGGTATCCGCAGCAGTAAGCCACTCTACGTTACCCCTTATGTAGTCGGTGGAATCGGGCAGACCACCGAACTCAATAATGAAGAAACCGCCTATAGACGCCTTAACGACACAGAAAAGGAAATCGGGCTGGATGTTAAGTACGGGCTCACGAATAACCTCACACTTGATGTTACCTTGAATACCGATTTTGCCCAGGTCGAGGCGGACGATCAGCAGGTTAACCTGACACGATACTCGCTGTCAAATTGAGTATAGTTGTCTCGGCGCTCATACCCGA
>JBHPFF010000097.1:0-11613 GCA_042572165.1 Candidatus Latescibacterota bacterium
TACCAGTTGATATAGCCGTCCCAGGGCCACCACGAACTGCCGTGCGAAAGAGGACGGGGATATGGCTTCTCGTACCAGTTGTTGCGCGGCACCATACGCATGAACGCGGCGTTGATAAATCCAGTGAGTTGATTGTTTGCTACGTGCGTCAGGGAGCCTCTTTTTACCGGTGGTTCGCTGTCTTCGCTGATATCCATCCATTTTATCATGTCTTCCATCCAGTCGATCGGGCGGTCGGGGAAATAGTAATCGAGGTAGAGGTTGTGAAGTTCGAGCATGTTCTGCGGTTCGGCTGTACCGGTAAGATAATTGTAGTGATTCTCGTAATCGGCATCGATGAATATCCATTTACCATACTCGTCGTTCCATACCTCGCATATCTCGTGACCGACCACATTTATGAGCCGTGCCTGCCAGCCAAAAGCCATGCAGAGACCGGCGAGCATGTTGTTAAACTGGATACACATTCCGCCGCCGCCGGCGCTGCCAATACGGTTTATTATCGAGAGCGCATCCCAGCCGGGATACTCAGGCGTAGGGCTGGTGTGACGCCACCTTTTGGTTGCATAATCGAGAAGTTTTACCTGAGCATCGAATTCCGTACGGCTCCCTGCGACGACCTCGTCGAGGTTTTCAAGTTCACGCAGTTTTTGAAACTCCGGCCGGTCCAACTTCTCCCATTCCCAGTCAATAGAGGAATATTCTATGGTGGGATTATCTGCATCGACAACATAGATGTTTTTATACAGCGGCACACGCTGGTTCAATTCGGCAGTTACATTTAACGATTTGAGTATAGGGCTTTTAAGCGGGTTATCAGTCGAAAGGACCGCCCTGAACTGGACATACCGCCTGTTGAGATCAGCCCCGCCGGTTTCAAAGACAAGTTCGGGATCCTCACCGATGTATTGGTAGGGTTCCCAGCCCTTTGAGAAAGGGTAAGGATCGGTTCCCTTGCGGAAATAGTATTCGATTTTTGTGCCATCGGGCATGTCGGAGCGTACGGAGAGGTTCATTTTTCTGATTTCGCGCTGTGGAACGATGAACTCCTCTGAATCCCCTTTCCAGAGGTCAATGACAGGGCTTGCAAGCCAGCCGGTATTGACATAACGGTCCAAGCTGATCCTTATTGAGTATTCGGCACGTGTCTGACCGAGGGGACCGAACGGGCTTTCTTTCCATGATTCACCCCCGTCGACTGATTTAAAAGATGTTTTCCCAACATCAGCGGGATCACCGCCGCCAGCCTCGAACTCATCCGCACGGGCGATGTACAATTCCCATCCCTCACTTTCAGATGCGGCTTCGGGGCAGAAAAGCTCGATGACATTTTCACCTTTCTTGAGCAATTCCGTTGGGAATTCAGTCCAGCGGTAGGTCTCGTGGTTTTTATTCGTGTCCCAGTTGTCAATCTGTGATAGGATGCCGTTAACACTGAATTTCAGGGGATATTTTCCCTGACGGTATGTGAATATCACAAGCCATGCATTGTTGGTGTTGGGCTCATCGAGATGGAGCAGTTTGCGGGAATGATTTTTCCCCCAGATAATATCCGAACGTATTCCTTTTTCACTGTATCCTGCTCCGGGAGCATCATTCTGAATAAGATCCATGTTAAAAAGGGATATGCCCCCGTCAGGATGCTTCATGAGCATATGCATGAAACCGGTTTCATAGGCCATTTCCGCATTGCCACCCCAGTGCGTCGTCACCGTTTCGGACTGTGCCGTTATGGAGGAGCAAAGAATTAAAAGCAGGGCAACACTACTCGTTATTGTTTTTTTCATTATGTTCTCCACTGTGGTTGTTATTTCGCTAACGGATTTTGTATCTCGATCAGATTGATCTCCTGTAAGTTTTTGCTGCGCTCGATTGCGAGTTCCGGTTTTCCACCTGTATCGATTTCAAGTTTCATTTTCCATTTCTCGCTGTTTTTATCGGTCATTTTTATCCACGCAACAATGTAGAGCTTGCCGTTTCTGCCAACTTCGAGACCCTGACAATAGCGGGGTCTCCGGCCGTCGCTAAGCTCAATAACACCGTGATCGACGTACCGTCTGAGCGGAATATCGTATGTGACGAGGTGGAGTTCTGAGTCACTCTCTGAGCCGTCAGGTTTTTCCACCGTGTTGGGGGCTATATAATAGACGGTTTTGCCGTCGTTTGACATCTCAAACGCAAGGGAGCTGTAGGTAGTCTTTCCTGATTTTCTGTTCGGTGCCGCAGCAATACGGTCGATTATTTCCAATTCAGCACTTTTTGGCTCGAATGAGAACAGCCAGTCGCTGTAGTACATGATCCCGTAAAAACACTGCATGGATTTACTCCAGCGGATCGAGCGCCAGACCGCTTCAACAGACCGGTCGAGCGGTATATGGAACATGGGTGCGTCAAATTTCGGTTCGGTAAGGGTTTCAACCTCGTTTTTTCCATAGTCGAAGCAGTAAATATTTTCATTCATATTGTGCCAGTACACATTACCGGTACGGGGATCGATACCGAGAGATCGAGGTCCCTGCTGGATTACAGGTGCAATTGCCTCCATCCACCGCTCGGTTTTTTTCGTGTTAATATCGTAGTATAGAAACGTATAACCGGGCCAGGTTACAGCGTACATTCTCCCACGTTTTATATCCATACTCATAGCAACAAGACCCTGCGCAGGAGCTCCAATACCGAAATCCACGAATTTTCCTGTTTTGAGGTCGTAGCTCATAAAGTGCCCGCCGGGATAGGTTCTATCGTATGCACCGGCATGCGTTCCGAAATAGAGCTTGCCGTTGAACTCATACAGGTCACCGTGCACCTTGCCCTGATTGATAACCTTCGTGCGGTCTTCGCCGGCAATATCAGTCAGGTCGCCGACCATGTCTACAGCTCCATTCCGGGGATTGTACCTGAAGAGCCGGGCACCCGCTTTTTTGTTGTGGGAGCAGATGACATAGTATACGTTGCCGTCCGAGGCATGGATGATGGCATGGTAGTTCGAATCGCCGTACAGGAAACCGGCATCGATCATTTTGCCTTTAACAGGGCCGTCTTTGTAGATAACACCGGGAACAAGATCGTCTGCAATTCCTGTTGACATGCTGATTGTGATAGTGAGAATAAGAACACTACAGATACTTATTGCACACCGCTTCATAATGCATCCTCCTGTGAAATAATAGTGTTTAATTTGAAATTCTTCACTTAGTTCAGAATGACTGTATATGTAAATGGTTGTATCCTGAATAATCCTTAACCTACATTCACAATATCAAATTCATAAGTGGTTTCAATTCCCTATAATCCTCTTGAAAAATGAATAGTACTACTTCTAAATTCTTAATACAAGTTTATTTTGCGTAATTTGTGCTCTATCTTTCTGAATGATTGTTATAATTACGCTGTAATACGCCAATTAGCTGTACGTATCCATCGGATTCATGTTAAAAGTGACGGATTATTCAGAATAGCATCGCAATCGTACAATCCGAAACAATATCTCGTCAAATAACTTCTTGTCTATCTCAACCTCAAGCTTACAATCACCATCCATAGGAGCTGTATCAGGAAGATAATGGTTTCATTAAAAAAGGCCGGAAATACCGCCCGGCCTTTTTCATGATTATTCTTGCTCTAAAACAGCTTTTAGCGTGTATAGTCACGGCCTTTCACATTCGTGCGTATTTTGTAAACCCTGTCATTGCAGTTTACATACAGAGTCTGCCTGTCGGCATCACCGAAACAGCAGTTTACCGGCATAACGGGGAAGTGTATAATCCCGATGAATTCACCCTCCCGGCTGAAAATCTGAAGACCGATAATCGAGGTGATATATACGTTACCGAGCATGTCCACAGTCATACCGTCGACCTGCGGGTAATTCCTTTCCCTGTCAAGCTCTTCCGGTGTTATGAAAAGCTTGCCAAACTTCCGTCCGTTGGAGAGTGTACCGTCCTCGTTTACATCAAAAGCCATCATAAAGTCTTCAGGGGTGCTGTTGACATAAAGAGTTTTGCAGTCGGGGCTTAAGATAAGACCATTGGGCTTGATAAGCAAACCGGGATCAAGAACCCTGATAACATCACCATTTGGTTTGATGTAAAAAACGCTTCTACCGGGCTGTATATGAGGAGGCGGAAGAATCTGGGGATCGGTGAAATAGATGCCACCCTTATCGTCAATGTCAATGTCATTCGGGCCATCGAGGCGTTTTCCGTTGTAATGGCTTGCCAGAGTTCTCACAACCTTGCCACTGGTTGTCATCTCGACCACACGATGACCGTACATATCGCATACGGCCAGATTACCGTTTCTGAGGAGAATAGTACCGTTAGTTTCCATTTCACCGTATGAAACATACCTATAGGTTCCATCAGGGTCCATTTCGACAAGAGCGCTGTTTCCCGGATCGCCGTTCCATTCCGCATCGTAACCCATGCTTGAAAAATAGAGCTTTCCGTTCACCCACGAGGGACCCTCACAGTAAACGAGCCCGGGACCCTCCCTTGAGCCGTCGGCCACAAGCTCGATTTCGGCATCCTCGGGTATTATTGTGTTATAGACAGCAAGCCTTTTCTTCATGTTTTTTGTATAATCCGGTCGGACAGGCCAGAACACATCAAGTGCATCACAGCCGAATGGACCCGCTGTGCCGCCATGCACCATACCGGCTGGAAGGTACAGAATATCCCCTTTTTCTATACGATGCACACCGTCAAGGATTATTTCGTCTATCCAGCCGCGGAGAATAAGAGTAACCTGTTCTTCCGGATGATTGTGATGGCCAAATACTATACCTGGATCCATCCTGATAAAACTCAATTGAGCGCCCCTGCCCGAAATAAGCCGTGAGTTGGTTCCGGGTATGAGTTCTGAGAACTGGACATTATAGTAATTATATATCCTGTTCGGCTCAATGGATGGTACGGCGTTGTAATTTTCGGGTTGAGCACTTGCAGGTATGTTTTCAACACCGGCTTTTTCAAGGTAATCGCGGCGGACAGGCCAGTATATCTCGATGATCTCAGCGCCCTCGCCGCCAGCCTTAACAGCATTTTTTGTGCCTTTTTCAAGGTAAACGAAATCATTTTGGGGACGATTTCCCGATACCGGGGTCATTCTCTCGTACTCGATTGCTCTCATGGTAACGAACGCATCGTTAATCAACTGTTCAACAGAGCCTTTCATAACTATCATGATACGCTCACAGGGGAGTGTTTCCACGGGAATTCCGGCTCCGGGTGCAAGTGTCATCAGGTTCACGAGGTTACCATTTCCCCAGAAAATCCGGCCTGTTGCTCCGGGAGCGATTTCTGTTTCGGGTAGGTTGTTGATGTTGGTTACGCCACCCGGTTCGAGGTTCGAAATGACACCTGTTTCGGGAATATCATCGCGGAAACGCTCTTTCATTCTGTATTCTGTGATGAGCTTTTCGTTAACCGATTTCCATGACTGTTCTTTTGTGCATCCGGCTGAGAGTACGAGCAGGATAGACGCAAAAATGGCAAGAGTTGTAAAAACATCAGTGGCTGTACGTTTGGAACTTTGCATACACATCACCCTGGATAATAGATTCTTTGAATAAAGAGGATAGCGCTCTTTCTGCGTTTCCCCTCCCACAAGCTGACTGGTTTGTTCTGAATCGCTCATTTCAACATGACCGTACTAACATACGCGGCAATATAATCAAGGATAGATTTTGATTTCCGGGAACCATAGGATAGATAAATTCTGTTCAGCTTTCCATTGAATCCCAGAAGGAGCATATACCTGTTTTGGAAAAGTCGTCTGGTATCCGATACCATGAATAAATCGATGCGCATATGTTCAATAGATATAATATCCCTTCCAATTCCGAGAATAAGACGTTTATCAGTTACAATTATGTCACATGGTTCTTTAGGTGATTTTTTGTCCTTTATGGAAAGCTCTATTGTCGGGCCGGGAGTGACAAAGTTGCCGCGCGGAAGGATAATAAGTATCTGTTCTTTTTCCAGAAGAGTTATGCTGTTGGCTTTTAACCACACTTCAAAGCTGTCATTGATAATATCAAACGGCAGCAGATTATTTCTGGTCTTTTCAATGATTTTATGCCCTTCTTCCTCAATATTCGACCCGCATTCAGAGCACTCGTTGGATACAGTGTCGATTAAAGCAAGGCATTCGGGGCATTTTCGATAAAGCGGACTGTCACATTTGACGCAGAACGTTCTGTCCTTATGATTTGCCTCTGCACAGGTGGGACATGATACGGCATTAACCAGTGAAACCGCCGACTGTGGTTTTTTCTCGATGCTTTGGGATTTACTGGAAGATGATGCATATCGAGGAGGAGGTTGCTGTGGCTGGTTTGTCTCAGGACTGTCAAAAAAACTCAACTGTTGGGATTTTACGTAGGTATAATAATGAAAACCATCTCCCGAAGACTCCATATCCCGGCAAGCATGCGAGACTTCTACAAAACCTATTCGCCTTGCATTTTTTGCATACCCGATAACGAGACAGAGATCGGCAACGGAACACACTATTCTGGGGCATCCATCGGAATATTTGTATATACCTTCGTATGCATCATTGGTAAAAATATCATCGGTAATGCCAACCTGCTCGAGCCGGAATTTTATCATCGCTTTGGTATCGGGGAAATCAAGATTCCTGAGAAAGAATCTGACCGGCAGGCGCTGCCAGAATTCGGGCATACTCTTGAGTGTGCTGTCCAGCGGCTTTTGCCCGGAAAAGATAAATGTCAGCAGGAACGCATCGGCTACGCAGAAATTAAGCAGTATTCTCAGCTCATCAAGAATATCCGTCCTTTCCTTAAGCATCTGGCCTTCATCCACGATAACGACAACCTTTATATTTTCGTTATAAAATGAAAAAAGCCGGTCACGGAGGTGGTTAAGTGCCCTGATCTTTTCGGTTGTATTAAGCTCGGCTCCAAGTTGATGTGCAATTTCACCGATCATTTCTATGGGAGTCAGTGTCGGATGATCGATAAATACCACCCTCACCCGTCCAGCGTAATAATCGTCAAGGTCTTTTTTTAGACGGGCAAGCGCAGATGTTTTACCGTTGCCTGCATTATCCGAGACCAGAAGCGCTCCTCCCTTCTGTGAGAATATCGCATACTTGAGTCTAATCAGACACTCGGCATGCTGGCTCGACAGATAGAACATATCGGGATCGGGTGTAAGTGAGAACGGCGGTTTGCTCATCCCCCAGTAGTCTATATAGTCTGTTGGCACAAAATCCTCTTATTTTAAATTGAATCTCGAATATGTAATTTACACTGTTTTCATACTGTTGACAACATATTCAGTAATAATGCGAGCAATTTTTTCTTTTGTATCGGCACGTCCGATAATTTTACAACCCGGACCGACAAACACAGCCTCATGATGAGTCTCACTCACAGTATCGAGATCATTCGCCACCACGATATCCAGACCGTACTTGTTAAGTGGAACGCCTGCTCTCCTGACAAGTTCCTCTTCAGAGACTCCGACCTCAAGTTTGAAACCGACAATGTAAGCTTCAGGCATAACCTCGCGAAGAATTGATATTACCTTCGGAGTCCTGACAAGACGTATATCCCAGTAATCATCACCCGAACTTTTTTTGGCTTCATACCTTTTTTCAGGAACATAATCAAGTACCGCCATCGCATGTACAACAGCTTCAATGTCACCGTGTGAAGCAGCGGTTTTGATAGAGGAAATTACATCATCGATCGTCTCTGACTCCACAGATTCGAAAAACGGGGCGTTGTTAATGTTCGGCTTTTCGCTTCCAGTACCGCGGATATGGGTCACAGCTATATTACGGCTGATCAGTGACTCCACAATGCGTGCACCGAGGACGCCGCTTGATGTGTTGGCGATATATCGTATCCTGTCGATATAGGCTCTCGTAGGTCCCGATGTTACCAGAACACGACCTTTCCAGTCTCTTGTGTTTGAGGTTGATTTATTCATCATGGTGTGAAAGTATTAAATTATCAAGAATGTATGGTTTTCATAATCCGGCAAGAGAAAATCTTAATATCCCTGAAACTATATAAGACGGGGAGAAGTCAGTATCCCCCGAAGGGGTCAAAATGCTGTAAAAAAGATTAATACCGCTGAACAGCCTTAACAAAAGCTTTGAAGTCTGCATGATTGACCGTGTTTTCAAGGTGATTCCCGACCACAACAAATGAAGCTCCTGCATTAACCTTTGCTGCAGCCATCGCAGGCTCCCTAATTCCGCCACCCACCATAACCGGAATGTCGACACCTGAAACAACAGCACGTATCGTTTCATCAGGTACCGTGGTGGCAGCACCGCTTCCCGCTTCCAGATAGATGAGTTTCATCCCGAAGATTTCAGCAGCCATGGCATGCGCTACCGCTATTTCCGGTTTATCGGATGGTATCGGCTTTGTGTTCGACATGAACTCAACCGATGTGATGTGCCCGGAATCTATGAGAAGATATGCTGTTGAAATGGCCTCCAGCCCTATTTTTTTTATCAGCGGCGCGCTTCTTACCTGCTCTCCGATAATATACTCGGGATTGCGGCCGGAAAGAAGTGACAGAAACAGTATCGCATCGGCATGAGTGGAAACATGGGATGTTTCTCCGGGGAAAATAATTATCGGAATGTCAACAGCATCGCGTGCTGCCTGAGCATAGTCGGAAAACCCATCCTTCATCATAAGGCTTGAGCCGATAAGAAGAGCATCAACTCCAGCTTCGCAGCATCGTTTTGCCTGATCAACAATTTCAGTGGCGGATGAACGGTCGGGGTCGATAAGAACCAAAAACCCCGCCCTGCGGCTGTTTTTTATATCTAAGAGGTACCGGTAAACCGATGTGTTTTTTTTAAATCCCATAAAGAAAGAACCAAATAAAATGGATGAGTAATAAGTCCAATCATAGTTATGCGGTTTATTCCAAAAACTGCGCTATAACTTCGGGCGCAGAAGCCAGAGCATCGTCAAGCCTGTCAACATCCTTCCCGCCGGCCATTGCCATATGAGGTCTCCCACCGCCCGAACCGCCAATAGTTTCAGCGATTTTTTTCACAATATCGCCCGCTTTCAAAGAACGTCCGGAAATGAGATCGTCCGTAACTGTAACCACAATCGTCACCTTTCCATTAACCGCCGAACCGAGGACACCCACGCCGCTGCCGAGTTTTTCACGGACGGCATCTGCCATAACCTTGAGTTCTTCAGCGTTGTCTACATCAAACCGCCCAAACGCCACCTTTACCCCCTTGACCTCAACAGCATTGGATACTAAATCCGTTTCCCCGAAAGCGCCCTGTGTTTTGATACGCTTTATCTCTTTTTCAAGGTCTCGGATTTTTCCGGAAAGGTTTTCCACCCTCTCGACAATTTCAGAAGGCGTGGTATTGAGATTCCGGCTTAATACGCTTACAACCAACTTTTCGTTTCTTACCAGTTCATAGGCGCGCATTCCGGCGACAGCTTCAATACGCCGAATGCCCGCGGCAACTGATGATTCCGAGACAATTCTGAAAAGACCAATGCGTCCGGTGCTTGAAACATGGGTTCCACCGCAGAGTTCCAGGGAAACATCGCCCACTTTCAGCATCCTTACAACATCGCTGTACTTCTCCTCAAAGAGACTCATGGCACCCATTTTTCGTGCCTCTTCGAGAGGTTTTTCCATAACCTCAACGGGAATGTTTTCAATGACCGCACGGTTCACGAATTCCTCGACTGCCTCAATCTCGTTGTCCTGCATACCGGAAAAATGGTTGAAATCGAATCTGAGCCGTTCGGGATCCACAGACGATCCAGCCTGCCTCACATGCGCCCCAAGAACTTTTTGAAGCCCTGCCTGGAGCAGGTGAGTAGCGGTGTGATTGCGTTCGGTGTTACGGCGTTTTTCACTGTCAATGGTCAGAATTGCACCGCCTGTTTTGAAAACATCAGGGGAAAACACACCATCCACAACATCACATACATGCACCCTGCCAACACCAATGCAGTCATAAACATCTTTCACGCGAAGAAGACATGATTTATCGGCGGGAACAATCGTTCCCGTATCACTCACCTGACCACCTGAGAGTGAATAAAAAGGCGTTTTGTCAAATACGAGCTCCATGTTCCCTTCACTGTTCTCACGGTAATGCAAAAGGATAGCTTCGGCAGAATCTGTTTCGTAACCGACAAACACAGACTCCCCAACCTGTTCATCACCGGTATAACTCCAGGGGATGTCATTATCTTTAGTTCCTGCGAACGAAGAAGCCTCACGGGCTCTTGCGCGCTGGGTCTCCATAGCTTTTTCAAAACCACCCATATCGACGGTCATTTCAGTTTCCTCTGCCATGATTTGGGTCAGGTCGACCGGGAATCCGTAAGTATCATAAAGTTTGAAGGCATTATCACCGTTTATCACACTGCCGCCATGGGCACGGACATCTTGTACCAGATGTTCAAACATATCGATACCCTGGTCGAGGGTTTTGAGAAAACGCTCCTCCTCGCCTTTCAATACTAATGAGATATAATCGGCACGATCGTTTATTTCATGATACGTCTCGCCCATTAAATCGACAACATCGCTCACAAGGCGGTATAACATCGGTTCGTGGACATCAAGCTGGCGAAGGTATCTCGATGCCCTTCTGAGCACTCTTCTGAGCACATACCCGCGCCCCTCGTTTGAAGGAACAGCACCGTCTGCAACGGCAAATGTAAGGGTTCTCACATGATCCGCGGCAACCCTGAACGGCATGCCTCCGTCCTCATCATACGTTTTACCGGTAAATTCTTCGACACGTTTTACCAATTTTCCGAGAATATCGGTTTCAAATATATTATTTTTTCCCTGTTTTATCATAGCCATCCGTTCAAGACCAAGACCGGTATCGATAGAGGGTTTGGGAAGGGGAGTCATCCCGCCGCTTTCGTCACGGTTGAACTGCATGAAAACGAGATTCCACAGTTCGAGAAAACGGGGAGAATCAGCTTCCAGGGCCTCGTAGGGATCATCCGGGCCATACCCGGCTCCACGATCAACATATATCTCAGAGCACGGCCCGCACGGCCCTGTCTGTCCCATGCTCCAGAAATTTTCATCATCACCCTCTTCGACATTGCCAAACCTTAGAATCTTATGCGGGGGGATACCGATTACATCCCTCCATATGGAGAAAGCCTCGTCATCGGTCGTATAAACACTAACATACAGTTCATCGGGATTCAACCCGGCTTCACCGGTCATGAATTCCCAGGCGAAACAAATGGCTTCTTCCTTGAAATAGTCTCCAAACGAAAAATTACCCAGCATCTCAAGGAATGTCCCGTGTCTCGTCGTTCGACCCACCTCGTCAAGGTCATTGTGCTTGCCGCCGGCGCGTATGCATTTCTGGCATGTGGCGGCACGGACATAATCACGTTTTTCCAGCCCGAGGAAAACATCCTTAAACTGGTTCATTCCGGCATTCGTGAATAAAAGCGTGGGATCACCCCATGGAATAACCGGTGAACTGCACACGCGGGTATGTTCGTTTCTCTCAAAATAGCTGAGAAATCGCTCCCGTATCTCGTCCGATGTCATAGAGTAATTCCGTTATTTATTTTCTTTGCTTTTAATACTTATACCT
>JBHPFF010000098.1:0-11302 GCA_042572165.1 Candidatus Latescibacterota bacterium
CCTAACATTGAACACTCAGAAGAAAGGGTTGTATCATGCTCAATAAAAACAGATCACTTCTAATCGTCACGGATATTCAGGGAAAACTCGCGGAACTCGCATTCGAAAGAGATTCTCTCTATAAAAATATTGGAATCATGATTGAAGGTATCAAGGTTCTCGGTATTCCCATTCTCTGGGTCGAACAGTATCCAGAGGGGCTGGGACCGACAGTGTCGGAAATCGCTTCACATCTCGAGGGATTTACCCCTCTTCCGAAGAAGACGTTTTCTTCACTGAGAAATCCGGATATTAACAGGTGCTTCAACGATTACGGCCGCAGCCAAGTTATTCTCACAGGGATTGAAACTCACGTGTGTATTCACCAAACAGCCATGGATCTTCTTTCCCGCGGGATTGAAACTTATGTAGTGGCTGATGCGGTATCATCGAGGACTGCTTTCAACAAGCAGATCGCACTCGATAAGATCGCTCGCGCCGGAGGTCATATAACAAGCGTGGAAACAGCTCTGTTCGAACTGCTCGAGGTTGCTGAAGGTGATGCTTTCAAAAAGATTCTGAGGCTCGTAAAGTGACACCTTTCAGATCATACAACTCCCATTA
This sequence comes from Candidatus Latescibacterota bacterium, assembly GCA_042572165.1. GTDB lineage: Bacteria > Latescibacterota > Latescibacteria > Latescibacterales > Latescibacteraceae > JBHPFF01. The sequence goes on from JBHPFF010000098.1 coordinate 604, forward strand.
CTGATACTTCCTTTATATTGCTCCTCAGAATTTTTTACATTACCTTAACAATGAATTCAGGATATATTTGATCTCATCAGGAAAAGTTAGCAGTGAGAACATAAACAAGATATATCCCCCTTGCATATCTCTCCTGCTCGGGGTATCCAGATTTTAAATATATCTAACCAGTATTTATCAACTTATTTTATATTCGATACATCGGCGTAAGAGGGTCTGAAAAAAGTCCTGACAGCCAGAACGATTACCGCAATAGCTAAAATGAACAACAGTATATCAGTCACAATCAGGATATAGTTCGATTGATTTATATATTTTTTCAAAAGAATTATCAGTGATGCCATTGTAGTTACAATCATAAACACCGCAGGAACGAGAGCAAATAAATATGATCTCTTTCTCAATAACAGCCATGCCGAAACAGCGATTAATCCAAGAGCAGCCATTAGCTGGTTTGCAGTTCCAAAAATCGGCCAGAGCGTACTGAAAGCATTTGAATATGCAAGTATCCACATTAAAACAACTGAAAGACCTGAATTGAACCAGTAATTTTTTACGATCCCGGGCGGATTTTTAAACACAATTACCCAGAGTTCTTCGAGAAGGTAGCGGTTAAGCCTTATAGCTGTATCAAGCGTGGTAATAACAAAACCCTCAACAAGCAGAATACCCATTACAGTTCCGAGGGCAAGCGGGATTCCAAGCCCTTGATTAAAAAGCTGTCCTGCCGCCAGGGAGAATCCAAGCACAGGATTGGATTTAATTCCCGGCTCTAAAGGCCAGACGATTGATTTATAATCCGCAAAGTTTAAACCGACTGCGATAGCAAGCAATACACAGACCGCAAGAGTTGACTCAAGAAGCATAGCGTTATAACCAATATTACGGGCAGCACATTCCTTTGAGAGTTGTTTTGACGTTGTCCCGCCTGCAACTAACGAATGAAAACCGGAAATTGCACCGCACGCAATAGTGATGAACATCATCGGCCACAATAGACCCAGATGCTGTACGCCATCGGCAAGATTAAAGTAAGGCACCGAAACTGTCAGTCCGCTAAATCCTGTGAGAAGCACTGAAAGAATCATTACCACTATGCCGATATAAAGTATGTGAGCATTAATGAAATCCCTTGGCTGAAGAACTATCCATACAGGCCAGCCTGCAGCAAACAAAACATAAATTGAGATGATGATCATCCAAACGGTGGATGACAGTAATACAGGAAATTTTATTCCTATTAATATTGACACAACACAGATTGTTAAAGCAAGGATATGTGCTATATAAGTCTTGATACTCTTCTTGTAGATAAGCCAACCGAGAAAAGGCGAACATAACGTAATAATGATGACCGACATGGAGGCTATGCCTCCGATTTTCCCCATCACAACCCCGTCTATAACCACTGTCCTGAGAAAAGTCTGGCCTTCCGTGACTCCAATTTTGCTGAGAGGCCAGATTGATGTCAGTGATATTGCTGTTGCAGAAAGGAAGGAAGATGTTACGAGGACAACCAAAAGAATAGTGAACACGATAAAAAGGTTGAAACCCGTTTTGCCGAGTGTTTTGCGAGCGACCTCAGCCATCGATTTCCCACCTTCACGCATGCTTACGAAAAGCACGGTGAAATCATGAACTGCACCTATAAAAATACCTCCGAGCACAATCCAGAGCCATGCGGGTAAAAATCCATATAAAATAGCTATGGTCGGTCCCAGAATGGGACCTGCACCTGCTATGGAAGAAAAATGGTGAGCAAAAACAATATAACTTTTAGTGGGAATATAATCACGACCATCATTGATAGTCTGAGCCGGCGTCGGGTGATCCGGATCCTCGCCAATCTTATTTGCAATATATCGTGCATAATAACGACTGGCAAAAATAAAAGCAGCAACCGCTATAATAAGAAAAAACAACACATTCATGGATTGCCTCCTCTAGATTCAAAAAGCAAAATAATAAATATTCAACATTATATAATATCATATTTAATCAGGTTATGTCAATTGTTATTAAGGTAAAAAATGTCCTGCTCACTTGACTTATATTGAATCTTATGGTAAATTTTATTAATATTTATCAAACAAAAAAAACTGGAGACACATCTTGGATCCGCGTTTTCACATCGGACGAATGCTTGTAATACTTGGCGTACTTCTTGTAGGTGTGGGGATAGTGATAATGTATATTAACAGGATACCACTTTTGGGAAGGCTTCCCGGTGATATTACGATTCGCGGCAAGAACTGGAGCTTTTATTTTCCCATCGTGACCTGTATTATTATCAGTCTTATCTTAACGTTCATTATCAACCTTTTTTTCAGGCGATAACTGCTTGTGATTATTAATGACTATGACTACGAACTCCCCGCTGACCTGATCGCTCAGGAACCCACATCCGAACGCGATCTATCCAGACTCTTGGTTCTCGATCTCGATACAGATTCGACAGATCACCGGAAGTTTTCCGATTTACCGGATTTTTTACATAAAAATGACATTCTCGTCATAAATGATACAAAAGTGTTTCCCGCCCGTCTCATCGGCACAAAAGAGTCTACCGGTGGAGAAGTGGAGCTTTTTCTTCTCAAATCTCTTGGAAATGGAATGTGGGATGCGCTGGCACGACCTTCACGGCGTCTTAATAGAGGATCAGTAATCGTATTCGACGAGGGGATCCTGCGCGCAATAATAATTGAAAAAGGGATGGACGGTCATGTTCAGGCGAAGCTCGAATCGGAAATTGATCACGAAACAGCAATTGATTCGGTCGGTAAAACTCCCCTTCCACCTTATATAAAGCGCTATCCTGTTAAGAGCGACCGTGAGCGATACCAGACAGTTTATGCACAAATTCGAGGATCAGTGGCTGCTCCAACAGCGGGACTCCATTTTTCAAACAGGCTTCTTGATAAACTCGCATCCCGGAATAACACGGTGGCTTCAGTTACGCTTCATGTGGGGATCGGGACGTTCAGGCCACTAAGTCATGAGGAAGCACAGAAAGAAAGTCTTCACAGCGAATACTGCCGTGTACCGGAATCCACAGTAACAATGATTGACCGGTGCCGTCAAAAGGGCGGGCAGGTTTTCGCTGTCGGCACCACAACTGCCCGTGCGCTTGAAACCGCCTCAAATGGTAGCAAACTTGAGAATTACGAAGGATGGACGGACATTTTTATCAAGCCACCATATTCGTTCAAATCTGTTGATGCACTTATTACCAATTTTCATTTGCCGCGTTCAAGTCTTCTTATGATGGTGAGTGCATTTGCAGGAAGAGAACGTATATTGAAAGCTTATGAAGAGGCTATAAAAATGCGATATAGATTTTATTCGTATGGTGACGCTATGCTCATAATGTGGAGAAAACGATGAGCGCGTGGGCGGTGATTGTTGCGGGAGGCTGTGGGAAGCGAATGGGATCGGAAATTCCCAAACAGCTCCTGAAAATCGGCGGTATAACCATAATTGAACGGACGCTGAAACCTTTCGGGAAATGTCTGGATATCGAAGGTATTGTAATTGTTGCTTCCGAAAGCTGTATTGAGTATATAAAGACTGTCTGTAATGTTCCGAAAATAATTTACCTGGTAAGTGGTGGTGCTCAACGCCAGGATTCGGTATGGAACGGACTATGTGCGGTTCCCGAAAAAGCGGAGATCGTGGTTATTCATGATGCGGTGCGTCCTTTCATAAACTCAGAGCTTATTTCGACATGTGTTCGCTCTGCCATGGAACACGGAGCAGTTTCTGTAATGCGCCCACTTAAGGAGACAGTCAAGGCTGTCGAAAATGATATAGTGGTGCACACACCGGACCGTTCTTCTCTCTGGATTACTCTGACACCTCAGTCGTTTAAAAGGGAATTAATACTCAAGGCTCACAAACACGCACAAGAAGATTGTTTCGCAGGCACCGACGACAGCATGCTCGTAGAACGCATCGGCTATCCTGTCCACATAATTGAGGGTGATGATATGAATATAAAAATAACAACCCCGGTAGACCTTGAAATAGCCAGGACGCTGGTAAAACTTTATGAAAAAAAGGGGGGATAATGCTGACTATCGGTCACGGGTATGATGCTCACAGGCTTGTTGAGGAGAGAAAACTAATTTTAGGCGGTGTTGACATACCCTTCAGAATGGGTCTTATCGGCCACTCTGATGCCGATGTACTCTGCCATGCCATAGGGCATGCATTACTTGGAGCCATGAGGCTCGGTGATCTTGGAGAGAATTTCCCGGATAGTGATCCGGAATACAAGGATATCAGTTCACTGGAAATTCTCAGAAGTATTGCCGGAATGATTCGGGAAAGAAACGGTGAAATTCAAACTATTGACACAACAATTGTTGCTCAGGAGCCAAAACTTTCCCCCTATAAAGACCGGATGTCAGTCAATATAGCCGGAGCGCTGGCTATACCAAGATCATTGATATCGGTAAAAGCGACCACCACAGAAAAAATGGGTTTTACGGGTCGTCTGGAAGGTATCGCGGCACATGCGGTGTGCCTCATCGAGGTAATTTCGTGATGAAAATTGCAGTGTTCATGGGCGGGTCCTCGCCGGAGCGTGAGGTTTCGCTCAACAGTGGAACAGAAATTACAAAAGGTCTTCAGACAAAAGGGCATACTGCTGTTCCCTATGATATCGAATGGGAGAATAATAATACTCTTTTCCGGGCTATAGAAGAGATTTCTCATGACGACACCGATGTCATTTATCTTGCACTGCATGGCGGGCTGGGTGAAAACGGCGGTATACAGGGCTTACTGGAGGCTGCGGGAATTCTCTACACCGGATCGGGCATCACTCCCAGCGCTATAGCTATGGATAAAGATATTTCTAAAAAACTCTTTATCTATCATAATATCCCAACAGCACCGTGGATCATCTGCACTTCGGAAACAGTGGATTTATTAAAAGTAGAAAAGTATATCGGTTATCCCTGTATTGTTAAACCGGTAGACCTGGGCTCGACCATAGGTTTGTCACTTGTGAATAATCCGACAGAACTACCGGAAGCCCTGAAGAAATCTTTCAAGTTTTCCACCAGGATAATGATTGAGGCATACATTTACGGAAGCGAGTTAACTGTCCCAATCCTTGGCGACATGCCCCTGCCGCCAATTGAAATAGTACCCTCCCACAAGATATATGATTATGAATGCAAATATACTCCCGGTATGACAGAATACCTTATTCCGGCACCGATATCAGATGATCTGAAAGTTGAAATCGAGTCTTATGCTCTGCGCGTTTTTGCTGTACTTGGTTTACGCGATATTGCCCGTATTGATTTTCGACTTGATAAAGACGGCAAACCTTTATGTTTTGAGGCTAATACTCTGCCCGGTATGACACCTACCAGCCTGGTACCGAAATCTGCCCGAGTGGCAGGTATAGAGTTTCCGGAACTTGTAACACGAATTGCCGAAATGGCTTATAAACGGAGAAGACAACAGTAAAATGGCATTGAAAGTATTTAATACGTTAAACAATAAAAAAGAGAAATTTGTTCCTCTTCACTCTAAAAGAGTAAATTTTTACGCATGCGGCCCCACAGTGTACGATTACTTTCATATCGGCAACGCCCGCCCGCTTATCATGTTTGATGTATTCAGGCGTTACCTTGAATTCAGCGGATACGACGTGAATTATATCGTAAATATCACCGATATCGATGACAAAATCATCAATCGTGCTCAGGAAGAGGGTGTGGATTTTAAGAATATAACCAGAAAATACACCGATGCTTTCTTTGAAGGCTGCGAAAAACTTGGTGTTCGTCTAGCCACTGTTCATCCGCATGCAACCGAATCCATAGAGGATATGCTGGATCTCATCCGCCGTCTCCTCGATAAGGGTCATGCGTACGAAGTTGACGGGGATGTGTATTTTGATATTGACTCTTTCCACGGCTATGGCAAACTCTCCGGACGCGATATTGGCAAAATGCAGGCAGGTGCCCGTGTCGAAGTTAATGACAACAAGAAAAATCCCCTTGATTTCGCACTCTGGAAGGCAGCAAAACCCGGTGAACCTTCATGGGACAGCCCGTGGGGAGCAGGCAGACCCGGCTGGCATATAGAATGCTCGGTCATGGCCATGCGCTTTGCGGGGGATACCCTCGATATTCATGCTGGCGGGCAGGATCTTATCTTTCCGCACCATGAAAACGAAATTGCCCAGTCCGAGGCTGCCACAGGTAAGCCCTTTGCAAATTACTGGCTCCACAACGGATTCCTGGACATCGAGGGTGAAAAAATGTCCAAATCCATCGGTAATATCCTGACTGTGAATGACATCCTCAAATTATATAATCCCATGGCGATACGGGTGTTTTTCCTGCTCAAGCATTACCGTTCACCAATCGATTTCTCAGAAGAGCTTATCAAGGAGGCACAGGCTGCATTTGACAGGTTGAGAAACGCTTACAGGAAGATGACACGTGTCCTTGACGGGTCTGCTCAATTTTCGGGTACAGGTGAAACCAAAACAGAAACAATCCAGGAATTCAAAGAGATCGAGCAGAATAAAGTTTTAATAATCGAATCCATGGACGATGATTTCAATACCGCCAAGGCAATGGGACATCTCTTCGAGATAGCTAAAATCGTTAACTTGCTTGATGAAAACACCATTAATACCCCCGTTATGAGAGAGGCAAAGGAGGCCTTCGATTCGCTGGGAACAGAGGTTTTCGGCATCACATTTGAATCTGCGACACATACAGATCGTATGGTCGAAGCTCTTATCCAGCTTCTCGTCGATGTTCGGACTGTGGCTCGCAAAGAGAAAAACTGGACAGTTTCCGACAGCATAAGGGACAGACTTAACGAAATAGGTGTCCTGCTTGAAGATCGCCCCGACGGCACTTTATGGAGTTTAAAATAAGAAACAGTTTTAAGATTAAATGAAAGAAAAAGGGACGGCTTTACAACCGTTCCCTTTCTGTTCGTATGTCATCCGTCTTTATGATGTTTTTCCCTTTTTCTTGCTCACTGCAATGTACCATTCAACCAATAGCGGCGTAGCAACAAATATCGACGAATATGTACCTACCACCACTCCAATGAGTAAAGCAAATGAGAAATCGTGTATCACTGCTCCGCCGAAGAGAAAAATCGAAAAAATGGTAAGCAACGTAGTGAATGAGGTTATAATAGTACGTGACAAAGTTTCATTCACCGACCTGTTTAATACATTAAGGTATCCTTCCTGGGTGCCCTTGCGCAGTTTTTCCCTGATACGGTCAAACACCACTATAGTATCGTTCAGTGAATATCCCACAATGGTGAGGAGCGCAGCGATAATTGGAAGCGATATCTCTTTGCCCATAATTGAGAACAGTCCTACGGTAATTAACACATCATGAACGAGTGCAATTATAGCACCGATAGAGTATTTGAACTCGAACCTGATGGTAATGTAGATCACCAGCACAAGGAGCGACCAGAGGATCGCCCAAAATGCCTGTTTTTTCAGTTCAACACCGATACTCGGCCCGACCTGTTCTTCACGCAATATCCAGTCTCCACTCTCAGCCGGGAGGCTGTCCTCAAACTTTGTTCTCAGAACTTCCTTGATCTTTGCGGATGTCTCTTTCATATCGCCGACTTTGACAATACGTATGATGATATCCTTTTTATCCCTGCCAATATACTTAATTTCACTTGAGGCAAGATCAGTTCCTTCAACATTCATATCGCCAAGTGCACCACGAACATCCTCAATAGTAACAGGCTTGTCGAAATGAAGTTCCAACAGATTTCCGCCGAGAAAATCGATGGAATATTTTGGTCCGCCGTGAATACCGAACGAAACGAGACCTCCAATAATCATTATTCCGGAAACAACAAACGCTAACCTGCGTATATTAATAAACTGGTACTTGGGATTAACAAAAAGTGACAGGAATCCGATTGAAATGTTGGACAAGTTTATCTTGTGCGTAATGATGTCAAAAATAATCCGTGATACAAAGAGCGCAGTAAAAACACTCGATACAATACCAACCATGAGAGTAAGAGCAAACCCCTTGATCGGCCCTGTTCCAAAATTATATAGAATAATAGCAGTCAAAAACGTAGTGATATTCGAGTCGAGGATGGTCCAGCGAGCCCGTGTAAATCCGTTTGCTACTGCGATTCGGGTCGTATTGCCAAGTCTTAGTTCCTCACGGATACGCTCGAAGATAAGCACATTGGCATCCACTGCCATACCGATTGTCAGGATAATACCGGCCATGCCCGGCAATGTCAGGGTAGCTCTGAAATACGCAAGATATGCAAGGATAAATATCATATTAAGGATAAGTACAAAAAGTGCAATAAGTCCGGCACCCATATAGTAGAAAATCATGAAAAGTACCACAACCGTAAAACCGATAATAAGCGCCATTCCGCTCTTGCGGATAGAATCGGCGCCAAGGGATGGTCCGACTGTCCTGTCTTCGATAATATTTACCGTTGCCGGAAGGGCACCAGCCCGCAGGACAATGGCGAGGTCACGGGCTTCCTCCCTCGTGAAATTACCGCTGATTGTCGAGGTGCCACCATAAATCTTCTCGCGTATTACCGGTGAGGAATATACCGTATTGTCCAGTACAACAGCCAAGCGTTTGCCCACATTTGCTCCAGTAATTCTTGCCCATTCACGAACGCCTTCAGATGTGTTTTCCATCCGGATTTGCGATCTTCCCGCTTCAAGACCGGTTGAAGTGGTTACACTGGCATCTTTTATCATTTCACCGGTCATTTCACTTGAAACATTCATAAGGTGTAGATATCGGTATTCGTCTTCTCTCTCGTTTTCAGGACCCCAGAGAAACACATAGCGGGCATTCTCCAGTATTTTTTCAACCTCAGAATCTTCCAGATAGCTGTTTACACGCGGGACATCTTCATTGTTTACCAGGACACTAAAGCTTGGATCACCGCCTGTTTGTTCATAATCTAATAAACTTGAAAATTTCTTTTTCTCGGCTTCTGCCTGCATCTGCTCACCAAAAAGACCCACATCAGTGGAATCGGCGACAGCAGTTGAATCTGTTGATCCGGAGAGGTAGAAATCAATTTTATCTGTTATGAACTTAATATCATCATCGCTTTTGAGCAGTTTGAATTCGAGACGGGCAGTTTGTCCGATAAGGCTTTTTGCCCTCTCAACATCGCTCATACCGGCAAGCTCGATGATTATCCGGTTGGAACCAACTCGCTGCACAACAGGTTCAACAAGGCCGAACTGGTCGACACGGTTGGAAATAACAGTCATAGCTTTATCTACAGCATCATCTGCTTCATCCCCTTCCATATCGGATGTGTCAACCTGCATGACAAGATGTATTCCGCCCTGAAGATCGAGTCCCAGATTAAGCGCCTTGGTCCTTATTTTTTCAAGATCACCGGGATCCATCCCGACTTTTTTCTCATCCGAAAGTGTATAGTACTGCAGTGATGGTACAAGCTTCCAAAATGAAAAAAGCAAAAGGGCGGCTACAAGGGCAATTTTCCATGTTAAGGAATACTTCTCTTTACTGCTTGATCGTAATTTTGTTGATTTTCGGATCATTTCTATCTTCTTTCTTTTTTAATTAATGCAATCATTTCACGCACTGCTTTTTCCAACCCAACATATATGGCTCTCGCCATAATTGAGTGACCTATATAAAAACCTGTTATTTCACAAATTCTTGCAACCATTGAAATGTTTTTATAAGTAAGACCGTGGCCCGCATGAACTTCAAGACCACACTCACCCGCAAAGGCAGAACCTTTCTTAAGATCTGCAAGATACCTTTGTACCTCTTCGGTATTCCCGGCGTTTGCATACTCGCCCGTATGCAGTTCAACACATCCTGATCCGATTTTTTTTGACATTTCAATCTGCCCGGGATCAGGATCAATAAACATGCTTGTCACAATTCCTCTGTCTTTCATCCGGTCGACAGCTTTGCGCAGAATTTCCCGGTTTCCAATAACATCAAGACCACCCTCCGTGGTAATTTCCTGCCGTTTTTCGGGAACAAAGGTAACCTGATCCGGAACAAGCTCAGATGCTATCGAAAGCATTTCATCAGTCGCTGCCATTTCCAGATTAAACGGCAGCCTGACAACCTCACGTAAAATACGAACGTCACGATCAACGATATGACGCCTATCCTCTCGAAGATGAGCTGTAATTCCATGGGCACCTGCCAGTTCAACAATGCCTGCAGCATACACCGGATCGGGCTCATCCGTTTTTCGCGCCTCACGGATGTATGCCACATAATCAATATTTACACTAAGATGAGCCATTTTTGTCTCTCCATGTTCCTTAGTCCGAATATCTTTTTTTATTTCTGAACAATTTATTTGCCGCTTTCAAGCAAATCTTTTACTGACAGAAGCACATCATCAACTGAAACGTTACCCTCGGAGCCGTCTACAATACGTCCATGTTTTCCCCGTGGGCTGTAAATTCTGAAATCGCTGGAAACAAATATTCCTATTGTGGGACGCCCGAGAGCTGCAGAAACATGCATAGGTCCTGTATCATTGCTGATGAACATATCACACCGCTCTATTACCGCAGCCATCTGACCGATTGACACATTCTTGAGAATATCAACAGGAGTATCCGACAATTCCTTAATATCAGCTATAAGACTGCCTTCACCTTTGCCGCCAATGATCACAATCC
>JBHPFF010000099.1:0-11265 GCA_042572165.1 Candidatus Latescibacterota bacterium
TCACCATGAAGAACACAGGCGATGAACCCCTGACCATGTACCTTGTCGCAGAGCCGACTCCTGAGGGTTTCCGCCCGAACGATTACATATATGTAAACAGTGAGACAGAGACTCAAACTTTTATAAGCAACAGTCACTGGATCAACGTCTGGGAACATCTTATCAAGCCCGAGGACGGTCTTGCTCAGCTTCAACTGGTGCTCAGTGTGTGGCTCTATCCAAATACATTCGCCCAGCCACACAGTCATAACGAGACTACCGAAGAGGTGTGGTGCACACTTGAGGGTGATGTCAAATTCCTTTTGGGCAAGCAGATACGCGACCTGCCTTTCGGAATGGCACACATGATTCCACCCGACAATAAAACGCCGCATGCCAATTTTAATATCACTGATAAACCGATCAAGTTCTTTTATTTTGCCCGGTTCAGCGATCAGGAGCCGAGGAAATAATCAAAGTCAAAACTTTTGAAAATGTGTAAAAGGAGAATAACCTGTGAAGAATATAATAAAAATATGCATATTATTATTTCTTGGTCTGGTGGTGTGTCAAGTATTTGGATATGCGGATTTTTATAACAGGGCACCGGACACGCTTCCCGGTCTTTTACCGGAAATGAATCAGCCGTCATACTGGATTGCAAAGATGAAAAATCCCGATGAGGTTATTCTTACCCATTCTGCTATCCGGAAAATGAACGAAGCATATATGAGGCGGATGTCTTCCCCCGACCCTTTCAAGGGAGTGGACCCCGAGCGTATGCCCAAAGAGAAAGACCTGAACAGGTGGCCCGGCCGTTTTATTATCATGCCCGATATTGAGGGTATGACACCCTCACAACTGGCAGAAACAGTCCGTGAGGAGATAAAAAACGACATAGCGTTCATGAGGGGCGAATATCTGCAGGATATTGAGGGCCTTAATGTCAAAACACAGAAATTCGGTAACATGCTCGGTATCGAGTATACCGGATGGGAACTCGACGATATGGAAAACGAGATGGCCCTTGATCGTGTCGGAAATGATATTTCCATTCGTGACGGTATCACTGTCCGGGATGCCCTGTTGAGGATTGTACCAACCCTTAGATCCGAAAGGGTAGGTCTCATGGAAAACGGGAAGACCCGCTGGGATGTGTGGAATGTAAACATTGTGAGAATCGGCAGCTATGTGCGGGTGCTACATCCCTCGAGGACAGGCGGATATCTGTTTGTCCTTTCGGATGAGGGCTATGGCTGGATAAGGTCAGAGGATATTGCTTTCGGGAGTAAGGCAACAATCGAAAGATACAGTAATACCTCTAATTTCGTAGTGTGTACCGGTGATTTTGTTCCATTTTATTCCGATGAAAGCTGTACCTATGTTTCAGGCAGGTTCAGGATGGGCGACCGCCTTCCGCTTGCATCGCCGGACAATACGAGGATGATCAATGTACCGGTACGGGAAATAAACAGTCGGTTTAAAGTAGAAAAGGCCTATCTTGCGAGGGATGCATATGTCAGTGTCGGTTACCTGCCCTATACACGCAGGAATATCGTGGAAACAGCGTTCAAGCTCCTTGGTAACCCGTATGACTGGTCAATGGCATGGTACGGTCGGAACCACGAAACCACCGACCGCGATATTTTTGCCTGTTTTGGATTCAATCTACCGTTCAATGCCGAACTGTTTACCTTCTTTGGGAACAACCCACGAGTGGTACGTCCCGGGGAAGGCAGGGAGGCACAGTACAAGGCGATTCTTGCCAATGAACCGTTTGTCACTATTCAGACCTGCGGCGGAGGGCACAACCAACTCTTTCTCGGGGAATACAACGGCGAACCTATTGTGCTCGATACCCACGGCTACGGTTATAATGACAGAGATGGTACGAGATACGAAATCAGACGGCTGGTTGTGGGGGATATGTCCCAGCCCGAGTATTTTCTCAAGACAAGTTTTACATTCCTTGAGTTAAAATAAATCAAAATGAATTGAGCGATTCCTTTGTAGGGGCAATCCTTGTGGTTGCCCTCAAGGTTAAAAATATAAATTCACTACATGGACAGGTGCAAGACCTGCCCCTACAATCATCGATAAATCCAATGGATTAAACTAGAAATTATATTGTGTTTACAAATCGCTCAATATCACAGTGCGTGGAGCTGTTCAACCATGTTCACACACGCCTTAGCAAAAATACCGACATCCACCGATATTGAAATATACTTGACACCGAGATCTTTATACCGTTTGGCTGTCTGAATATTATCTACATAGATACCGACATGCTTGTTCTTTTCCTTGCATTTTATGACAAGTTTTTTAATTTCATCTATCAGCTTCGGATCATTGACCTGACCGGGAATCCCCAGTGACTGAGACAGATCGTATGGACCGATAAAAATAACGTCGATGTCCTCGACCTGAATTATTTCGTCGAAATGCTGTATACCCTCGACCCCCTCGATATGTATGATGACCGCCACCTCGTTTTGAGCGTTGAAATAATCGTTCTTGTCCATGACACCGCTATCCGCACCCATAACGTAGCAGCATACGCCGCGTTTCCCTTTTGGGAAGAATTTTGAGTATTTTCGTGCAAGTTCGGCATCTTCTTTGCACTGAATTTGAGGAATCTGTATACCGGCGATTCCGAGATCGAGTGTTCGCTGTATCTCTATATCGACAAGTTTCCCGACCCTTACAATCGGATACAAACCCGCTGCATATGCTGTGGTAACCAGAGGAAGGGTGTCTCGTACACAATTTGGGCCGTGCTCGTTGTCCAGAACTACAAAGTCAAATCCGGACTTACCGATTATATTGATAAAATATGGATCATTGGTTTTTGAAAAGATGCCATATACCGTTTCTTTCTCCTGTAATAATTCTTTGAACGTTTTCATAGTGTTCTTCCCCGTTATAATTGTATGATAAGGCAGGGGATTACTTTACAATCAGTGATCCTGCCGCACGTATCGTTAATACATGTATGTCTCGTTGCAGTTCCTGCTAAATCTGATATCGGAAACAAAAATGATCATGAATAAATCTACATATTTAGTCAACTGATTGCCATAGTTTTTTAATAAATAGGAAGTGGATAAAGAATTTAATATTTTCATTCTATTGCAATCCATCCGGAAATGTTATATTTATAAAAAGAGTGTTGAATTATATTTGATATTAATAGTAAACTTCAACCCGGGGTTTTAAATGCCCTTTTTTAATCTGTTTGGAAATCCATTATATGATTTTATGTGTTACCTGTTATTTATGGTTGGAGCCCTGATTATAGTTTCCGGGTTTTTCAAAGAATACCGTGGGAAACGCTATGTGGCGGCACCTCCGGGAGAAGGCAATGATAATCCTGAAAATGGTGATGTGGAGGAGACAAGAGAATATAAGAAGTGGCGAGCCGAAAAAATTTCCACGTTGAAAAAAGGTTTATGGTTCATGGTTCCAGGAATTGTTCTTAAGATGTTATCCTATATAATTCAAATTCTAACAGGCTTTTTTCAATAATTGATAAAAAATCCTGCCTCCTGTGAATAAAACTTCACTCAATAAGTCTCTCTTTCCGGGGACTTTTTTTATTTATCACCCTTTTTTTACTTTCATAAAAAATAAAACAACATTATATCTATTTCATGCGATTGAAGATAAAGCATTATACCGGATGAAATGTTAATATAAACATTCATTTTTTCAACCTGTTCACCTAAAAGGAGGCAGTATGCATTACAGATTAACTGTTTTACGATTGTTCGCTGTTTTATGCATCCTAGCATTGTACGCAGCACCGCGTGTTAGCGGACAGGAGGCACTCACTCCGGGTAGTTCTGTTAGAATATCCATGGAACGACTTGAACAGGCGGCGCAACTGGTGGAAGGTCAGGTATCGGGTGGTTCTATCACCTCTGCCTCACTTCTCGTGGCGCATCAGGGGAAAATTATACTTCACCGAACCTATGGAAAAATGAGCCGTGAAACTGATGCCACTTCCGTTCAGCCGACCTCTCCATTTTTAGTAGCTTCCATAACCAAGCCGGTTACTGCGGTCGCAATCATGCTGCTGGTTGAACGCGGGCTGATCAGGCTTACCGATCCGGTGAAACAGTACATCCCGGAATTTAGCGGCGATGAGCGCGAACAGATCACTGTCCGCATGCTGCTAAATCACACCTCGGGACTGCCGGACATGCTCCCGGAAAACACCACACTGCGAGAGCATTTAAAACCGCTTGCTGAATATGACAAACTTATCTTTGGAACGCCTCTTTTATTCCAGCCCGGCACCGGGGTCAGTTACCAGAGCATGGGACTTGAAATCAGCTCAGTGATTGTGGAGCGTGTAACCGGCATGCGGTTCCGTGACTTTGTGAGGGAGGAAATATTCACTCCGCTTGGCATGGGAAATACTTTCCTGGGTATGGATGGCAGACCGTTAGCCTCTCTCGTTAAATGCGATGTACCGCCTAAATATACTATTGTCGATCCCCAAAAGCGCTGGGACTGGAACAGCCCCTACTGGCGCGACCTCGGCGCTCCCTGGGGCGGACTTCACAGCACTACGATGGATATCGCGGTCTTACTGCAAACATTTTTAAACAGCGGAGTTTATAAAGGGTATCGTCTTCTTAGCCCATTGACTGTAGATCAGATGATCCGCGATCAAAATCCGGGATTACCTGTTCCCTGGGGGCTTGGGTGGGCGCTGGGCGCGCGGCGCGACGAAAAGTGGTTCGGGGACATCGTATCCGACAGGGCATTCGGGCATTTCGGCGCAACGGGGACAGTGGCCTGGGCCGATCCGGCACACGACCTCATCTGTGTCCTGTTCACAAGCCGACCCGCAGGCAGAGACAACAGACGTCTCCTGAGTCTTGTTTCTAATGCTGTCACCGCAAGTGTTATAGAATAAATAGAGAGCGCATAATGATGATTTTATGTCTTGTAAGATTAAACAACCGATTCACAGGCTACTTATACTAACAGGGAGGAAGCTATGAAAAGACGTCGATTTCTTAAAAAAATCGGGTTTGCTGCTGCCGGTGCACCGTTCTGGATGGGATTGATGGAAGAGGAGCTGATCGCAAGGATTCCCTCTGATATCAGGATTACCGACGTGAAGAACTGGGCGGTGGGCATAGAGGCGAACCAGGTATTTATGAAAATCTATACGAATAAGGGTGTCACCGGACTGGGCGAGGCTTCAGTACACCGCAAGACGGGGGCTTGCAAAGCAGCATGTGACGACCTCAAACTCGTACTTATGGGGCATAATCCCACGCGGATCGAATTTCTCTGGCAGGGGATGTACCGCTGGCCGCGCTGGCGCGGAGGACCGGTTTTGAACAGCGCTATCAGTGCGGCAGAGATCGCCTTGTGGGATATTCTTGGTAAATTACTCGATGCCCCGATTTATCAACTCCTTGGTGGAGCGGCGCGCGATAAAATCCGCCTTTATGTCGCCGGTACGGGGAAAGAAGCGGTACGGCAGGCCAAAGAAAGGGGTTATACTGCCATAAAAACAAGTCCTCCGACAGGTGCAGTAAAAGGCGTAATCAAGCGCCCCTGGAACGTAAAATATGCTGCGAAAGTATTTGAAGAGATGCGGATAGAAGCGGGTGATGATTTTGACATTGCCACCGATGCCCACGGGAATCTGAATGCTGTGATGTCGCTTGAATATGCAAGGGCGATCGAACCATACCGCCCGCTGTGGCTCGAAGAGCCAATTCAGCCGGAATTCAACGATTCACTCGAGTGGCTCGGACGTCAAACAACAGTTCCTCTTGCCACCGGTGAACGGCACTTTACCAAGTGGGATTTCGAGGATATGATAAGCAGGCAGCTTGTGAGTTACGTACAGCCGGATGTGATACAGGCAGGCGGTATTTCCGAGACGAAAAAGATCTGTGCAATGGCAGAGGCGCAGTTTATCGATGCGGCACTTCATAATCCTTCGAGCCTGCCGTGCACACTGGCCTCTCTCCATGTCGATGCCTGTACAACAAACTGTGTCATTCAGGAATCGAAGTATAAGTTTGTCGAAAGACCGTCAGGCTGGGAAGAGGATCTTTTCAAGGGTGCTAGAATCAGGATGAAAGACGGCTATGCCATGCTGCCGGAAGCCCCCGGACTTGGGTGTGAATTTGATGAGAGTATCGCAGAAAAGCATCCGTTCGAGCAGGTTAATCCTCAGCCGACATTCGGGGATGGTTCGGTGCGGGATTATTGACAATTAGTTCTCCCCACCAGGCAGTAATGATAGAGGAAACTCTTGCTTATAACGCTATTAATTTTAGTGAACGGGCAAGGGAAAACCCTGCCTATGCAAATCCTTATTGGGTACTCTCAAAAGTATCATGAAAAAATGAGATAAGAATAAAGGGATTTCATTTTAAGAGGAAGTAAACTTTGGAAACGGGGAAATTATTTGAAAGCATTCGAAATTTATTTCTCTTCTGGCTTCCGGTTTTGCTGAAGACCTAAATACTTGACTGACTTCACTCTAATTATTAAATCCTTCTTCACTTGCTAATAATATAAGCTCTTGTATTCTCTTTTTACCCGGAAGTATCAATGCTTTTACCGGTAATAATGATTTTCTGAGAAACATTTAGTGAAAGTGTTAAAAGAGAATTACATCAAAGGTTTGGAACTGTTATATCACATCAAAAAATCAGGTAGAACAATGATTGAAGAATAAGTACTCCAAGAGCAAAAAAGCGGAGATCATACCAGAAGTTATTCTTTCTGTTATCAGGGTACTGTGCCGGCAAACTGAGAACCCACAATGCCAGGAATGCCAGAATACAAAGAAAAATAATGCGAACAACACTCATCGGGATAGTCATAATCAGGGAGAACAAGCTGTTGCCTATGGGATTAATACAATCTGCAATCCATTGTTTAATCATCGAGACTTCCCTTTGTTATTCCGCGTACCTACATATACGAGCCCCTTAATTTTTTCCGCTGGTTCCGGCCGGGTTACCAGGCTTACCGTAATCGTAACGATCAATCCCACAAGGAAAGCCCACCAGGCGATATAAAGAAACGGCTCGGGAACAGTAAAAACAATATCTTTTACCCAGAAGAGGGTGATAGAGGTCATAACGCCGATAATAATACCGGCAACAGCTCCTTTCCCTGTGGCACGAGGCCAAAGCAATCCCAGCACAATGATCGCGAGCAGCGGTCCCTGAAAGATACTGAGCATAGTTTGCATATATCCAAAGATACTGGGATAGTGTTCAGTTAACGGGGCAAGGATGATTCCCATGACGACAAAACCCCCTGTAAGAATTTTACCTACGATCATGTAGTGGCGATCCGTTTGGTTGGGTTTGATTAATTTCTCGTAGATATCTTTTGTCCATAAGGTAGCAGCACTGTTGAGATAGGAGTCAACACTTGACATTAAAGCTGCAAGAAAAGCTGCAAAAACAAGTCCAGTCAATCCGACAGGGAGAAGATCATGAATCAGAATGGGATAAATATCATCACCATTTTCAAGTCCGGGGTGCAAAGCGAGACCAGCAAGTCCTGGACCTACTAGCATGATTGGAATAAACAGTTTGAGAAACGCTCCAAAAAGCACGCTCTTTTTAGCCTCATATTCAGTTCGTGCGCCAATATTACGCTGTACAATAGCCTGGTTTCCGAGCCAGTATGCTGGTGAAAGGACAAATGCCAGGCCAAACAAAATACTCGCCCACCCATACGGTGTGGGAGTATCTGCTGGAGCTATCAGTTCAAAATGGTGCTGATACTGTTCACCCATAGAGGTTATAGTATTTACCATATCACTCCAGCCGCCAGTTTTAATTATGGCACTGATCAGGATGATAATGCTTCCAGTAAAGAGAACAATACACTGAATTGCATCAGTATAAACAACCGCCGTTAGCCCCCCAAAAAACGTATAAACTCCGACCACGAGAGCAACAATAAGAATTGAAAGATAGAGCGGACAGCCGATTAGAATATTAATTGTTTTTGCGGCAGTATAGAAAAATATTCCCAGCATAAAGGCCATGAATATTCCCCAAATAAGCGCAACAAGTATGCGAACGAACTGATTATAGCGACGTCCCAGAAATTCGGGAATAGTGAAAACATTTGATCTCCAGTATAAGGGAATAAAAATGAAAGCCCCCACTATCATTGCCGGAATACAACCGATCCAGTCAAAATTGGCTATAGCAATGCCGTACATATAAGCTCCACCGGCAAGGCCTACAAGTTCGAGTGAGCCAATATCTGAAACCACCATCGACATACCTATAGCCCACCAGGGAAGTTTCTTGCCACCGAGAAAATAATCCCGATCGTTTTTAATAAACTTCCCCAGGCGATAGCCAAAAATCATCATCCCCAGGAGATATGCGATAACAATGAACAGATCTATATGAGTAAGCTTACCCAATGTAAAAATCCCCGATTATAAAACTTATAAATAAACTATTAAGAAACCTGTTTCTTATGAAAATTTATTATAATATACGATGAAGATGTGTAGAGTAATAAAAATATTAATAATTACAAACATTTTTATTTCTCTTCTTTCAGGAGATACTTGAAATAGTATAAAAAAATACTTGAATCAAGCTAAGAAAATGATATGTTTCATAAGCGACTTTACGAAAGCCTGATTTTAAAGTCATATTTGATTTAGTTATGAAGAATATCGGATGATAACTGAATGTTTAAAACAACACATCATAAGGAGTAAAGATGAAGTATTCCAAGAAAACATTTACAAATGTGATAATTTCTTTTCTCGTTCCAGTGGGCTTGAGTGCGCAAACCAGCGATCTTAAGCTTATTGACTGGAAGCCCGTAAGCCAGATGGTGGTTAAAGAAACCAAAATACTCAAACCCAAGTATCCGGTAATAGATATTCACAACCACCTTGGAAATCTCGAAAATACAAAAAAATATCTGGAGGAAATGGATAAGGCAGGAGTGTGGAAATGTGTGAGCCTCGATGGCCGTTCCTCAGGGGATCGTTATAAGGAGCATCTACGTGTTTCACAAAGTGTTTCAAAAGATCGTTTGCTGGTCTTTTTCTCTCCGGATTTCAGCAAAATCGATGAGAAGGATTTTGGTAACAAAGAAGCAAAAAAACTTGAAGAAGCTGTAAAGGCAGGAGTCCGGGGATTGAAAATATTCAAATCTTTAGGTCTGACTCTCAGGGATAAAAGCGGCAAACTGGTTACGGTAGATGATCCCAGAATAGACCCTATCTGGGCTAAATGCGGCGAGCTGGGTATCCCCGTAATGATCCATTTAACTGATCCTAAAGCTTTCTTTACTCCCCTGGACCGTTTCAACGAGCGCTACGATGAACTGGGATCTCACCCAAACTGGTCATTCTTCGGGGATCAGTATCCTTCCAAAGAAGAGATACTCGCCCAGCGAAATCGTGTCTTTGCCAGACATCCGAATACTATTTTCATCGGTGCTCATGTAGGAACCCTCCCCGAAGAGCTGCACACAGTTGCTATGTGGCTTGAATGCTATCCGAATTTCTATATCGATATCGACGCTCGAATCAGTGAATTGGGTCGACAGCCTTATACAGCCCGTAAATTCTTTATCAAATACCAGGATCGTATTCTTTTCGGAACCGATACTGCATGTAATGCCGAGTCATACCGTATCTATTATCGTTTCCTCGAAACGGATGATGAGTATTTCGATCCTTCCGGTGGTCATCATTTGCAGGGAAGATGGATGACTTATGGCATTTATCTTCCAGATGATATACTTGAGAAAGTTTACAATAAAAATGCACTTAAACTGCTTGGAATGTGTAAGTATGATAAATGAGGATACAAATAATATAGAAAAGAATTTATATTCATTTAGATTTTTCTATCTATATTATCATATCCCGGATAGTCGAACGCCAGCAAGGAATCGGCGAATTGGGATATAGTATAGAGAGAGCGACCACAGCAACCGAGGAGCTGCGATCTGCATTAGCAAGACTTATTACAGAGCTGAACCCGGATCGGAAACCCCCGAGCCTGCGAGAATTGGAGAATGTCGTCGGAGCAGAGTCGACACACCTGCTTGTTGCACGCTGCCCTGAAGGGAGCGGCCCGATCGTCGGCTCGGTTGCACTGGTCTTCTACCGTGTTACCACGGGGCTTCATGCGCGGATTGAGGATCTGATTGTCTCGAAGGATATACGGAGGCAAGGTATAGGCAATGCGCTCATGGTACGTGCTCTTGAGATCGCCAAATACGCGAATGCCAATGTCGTTGACCTGACATCCAATCCGTTGAGGATTGAGGCCAACAGCTTGTACAAAACACTTGGTTTCAAAAAGCGACGGACAAACGTTTATCGGTACATTCTCAACGATTGATACAGCGCAACCTAACTGATCGATATATCTGAATTATCACTTTGATTCATTCCAGCAGTTGACCACAACCGATTGAAATGCTTGAATAATATGTATTTGAATAGGACTTAATATGTGCCGACAGATGGATCAGTGACGTTTGATTTTTTAGATTTTGAAAACAACTTAAGTCCTCTATACCTTGGATTGAGATATAAACAAACATGTTGAAAGATAATAAACATATTTTTCAATAACTATATTCGGAGAACCATTATGTCTATTAATGAATCAAGACCCCAACCTTCAATTGGGGAAACTATTAGACTGATGGAACTGATGGAAATTGATATCATAACACAGAGTATCAAGGATTTCGCTGAGCACGTACTCTCAAGCATTGCCAGAATGGTGCATTCTAACTCGGCTATTCTTTATCTGGTTGATTCTCAGTTCTCTGAAGCTCACTTTTTTCAGTACGGTTTTCAACCACATGAGGTATCTGAGATAGAGAAGCTGTGTACTGATAATTTCAATAGCATCTCAAATCAACCCGAGTCTGAACCAGTCTCTATCAACGCCCCCCAAACTTCGAAGATGGCTGATAAACTTATATTATATCCTCTGCGAACTGAGAAAGTATGCGTCGGTCTGATAGGATTGACAGTTCATGAAGACCTCATTTTGTCTGATCTTTTTGAGAAGCTTTTTAGTCTGGTTGCTAATACATTCAGTCTTTTTACAGAGCGTGTGAAATCTGAACGGCAGCTCTCAAACTTGAATAAATATCTGACAATTAGTTCAATGATCGCTCAATCACTTGACCTTCATGAATTGCTGGGAATTACATTGCAATGTTGTATGGAAGCAGTTTCTGCTGAAGCAGCCTCTATCCTTATACTTGATGATGAAAAAA
>JBHPFF010000100.1:0-11252 GCA_042572165.1 Candidatus Latescibacterota bacterium
TGGTAGGACTTTCCCTGGCGGATGCTGTAACCATGGCATCGACAACACCCGCCACCATTCTGGGCCTTCAGGATAACAAAGGGAGACTCGAAGCCGGTTTTGATGCGGATATCTGTGTTCTCGACCGTATCTATGTAAATAAACTGACAATCATCAAAGGAAACATCGTTTGTAATACGCTCAATCAGGGGAGCAACAAATGACCCAGACTGTTCTTTTTAATAGACCTCCCAGAACATGGAAACTGGCTATTATAATCGCTGCTCTGGCGTTCTTCTCTTACATCAATAACCTCGGTCATGACTTTGCTTTTGACGATGTCAGTTATATCATGGAAAATGAGTACATAAAACAACCCGGGCATGTTACAGATATATTCACCACCACATACCTGTTTGGCATGGACGGCTTCCATAAAAATCTTTACCGTCCGGTTATCGTTTTTTCCTACGCCCTGAATACCATGATAACCGGACTGAACCCGTCATCATTCCATCTGGTGAACAACCTGATTCATGCTGCCAACTCAGTTCTTGTCTTTCTGATAATCCTGGCAGTTCTGAGTAACTGCGACATGGCATTTCTTGCCGCGCTCTTTTTTGCCGCTCATCCCATTCACACTGAGGCTGTTGACAATGTGGTGGGAAGGGCGGAACTGCTTTCCTTTTTGTTAATGATGCTGTCTTTTTTACTGTATACCCGCATGAGAAAAAACCCGCGGTTTTATTATCCGCTGGCGCTTGCTTTCTTTATGGGGGCACTGATGAGTAAGGAGATTCCAGCGGTGTTTCCGCTGATTATTCTTTTGATGGCAGTAGGGAAATGGGCTCGCGGGGAATGCAAAAATTTTGAGCGCAATGTACTTAAAACCGCAGGATTTTTCGCCATTCTCGGTGTTTACCTGCTTATGCGACATGCGGTAATCAAAAGATGCGGCCCTGTGCTTGAGGTCATGTACAATGATAATATCCTTGCCGGCGTACCGTTCCTGGAGAGGCTGCCGACGGCTCTGACTGTGCTTGTGAAATATAGTGTCCTGCTCGTATCCCCCGTGAAGCTTTCAGCCGATTACACATATAATCAGATACCGTTTGTAGATTCCTGGATTAATCCGATGGTGATAAGCGGTGTAGTATTGGTTATTGCGGTCATGGTGATCGGGATTATTGCAGCGATGAAATCACCTGGCGTTTATTTTGGAATCATTATGCTGGCGGTTCCGTTCCTTGCGTTTTCCAATATTTTATTCACAACTGGAACTATAATGGGTGAACGCCTGATGTATATACCCTCTCTGGGTTTTACCATACTTCTTGCCTGGTGTGTTTTGTGGTTTTTCAGAAGGATAGTTAAATGTCCCCGTTATGCCCTGTGGGCGGCGGTTGGTATTACCGTGCTCTACACCGGCCGGACGCTCGCTCGAAACCCGGACTGGAAAGACAATGCTACAATTTTCACGAAAACGGTGAAGACATCGCCGAATTCGGCAAAAAACAACTATAATTACGCCCTGTTACTGAAACGGGAGGACAGGATAAATGAAGCGATAGACGCTCTGCGCCGTACAGTGACCATCTGGCCCGGACACCAGCGCGGCTGGTTCAATCTCGGCGGCGGACTCGCTGAAATCAAACATTACGAGGAAGCGGTGGAAGCCTATCATCGTTCACTTGAAATACTTCCCGACCATCCCGATGCGCTACATAATCTGGCGATCACTTACAGGAACATGAATGAACCGGAGAAGTCGGTTGAGACATTCAAAAAAATCCTCGAGATAGATCCTCTTTACCAGTCCGCACGCCTGAATATCGGAAACACATGGGTTCAGGCGGGAGACTATGACAGGGCACTTGAGGCTTTCGAGGAAAATATACTTATCAATCCCGGTGACTACGATTCGATGACCAATATCGGAAACATCTATCTTGTCAAAGGTGATACTCTCACTGCGGAGGTGTACTACCGGCGATCCATAGATATAAATCCGGAAAACGCCAACGCCCGGAATATGCTTTTGACACTTTTGCTCAACCAGAACCGCCTTGAGGAAGCCGGAGAAAAGATACGGGAAATGCAGACGAAAAAGATAACGATGAACCGAAGGCTTTTTATGCAATATAAGGAAAAGCTAAGAAAATGAAAGGAGGCTGGTGTGAAATTCCATGATTTACTCGCAGAAAAGCGGATTATTCTGGCTGACGGCGCGTGGGGAACAGAGCTTGCGAAGAAAGGATACGGCGGCGGAGAGTGTCCCGAACTTCTCAATGTGGAGCATGAGGATGTTCTCCTTGAAATCGGCGCATCCTATGTCGAGTCAGGTTCGGACATAATTCTGACCAACACATTTGGCGGGAGCCCGTACAAGCTTGCAAAATACAGCGTAGAAGACCGGATCGAGGAGCTTAATGAGACAGGTGTGCGCATCTCAAAAAAAGCGGCGGGAGACAGTGCTCTTGTACTCGCCTCCATCGGACCTACCGGCGAATTTCTCGCTCCTCTCGGTTTAATTACCGTGGAGGAAATGACCGCTGCGTTCGCCCGGCAGGTGAAAGCATTTATTGCCGGGGGAGCGGACGGTGTCTTGATCGAAACCATGACCGACCTCGGTGAGATGAACTGCGCTATCAGGGCGGTGAAAGAGAACTGTGACCTGCCTCTTGTGTGCTCGATGACTTTTGACAGGGGGATGAAGGGCTATGCCACGATGATGGGAGTGAAACCAGATGATGCCGCCCGTGCGCTCGAAGAGGCGGGAGCAGATGCTGTCGGATCGAACTGCGGAACGGGTATAGAAAACATGATCGAGGTGGCGCCTATCATGGGCTCAGCAACCGGACTTCCCTTGTGGATAAAGCCGAATGCAGGGATTCCCGAACTGGTGGATGGTGTTACCGTTTACAGAGAAACCCCCGATCAGATGGCTTCAAGGATTAAAGAGCTCATTGAAGCCGGTGCAAGGATCATCGGCGGTTGCTGCGGAACCACACCGGAGCATATACGTAAATTCAGGAAAGTGATTGATGAAATGTAAAGAAGATATTATTTAAGAATTACAGGTAATATCAGGAAAATCCCTGATGTTATCATTTTCTATTGAGATGTCCGCCTTTGCGCATCTATATCAATAAACCGCCTGGCAATTCCCCCTTGTTGTATCATGGCATACACAATCATGTTGACACCCAGTTTGAGCTGCTGACTGAAATTGTACTTTGTCTCGTTCCCGGAAGAAAAATCTGTGTATTTATTGGCAAAAACACCTTTATGCCAGTAATGGCCGTATCCCTTGTCGGAATATATTCCAACGAGCCTTTCATTAATCCATATTCCAAAGAGATCGGGGTATTTATTCTGTAGATGTTTCATCAGGGAAGTAATTTCCGGTTTATGGAGAAGCTCTCCCCAATCAGGAATTTTACTTTCTAACGGAATAGACCAGTTTTCGGCGCCTTCAAGAGGTAAATCCTCAATATCAAAAAAGCAATGGTATACCGGGTGATTGTAGGGAATGGGTTGTAATTTGAAATCCTCACCGAGTGCTTCCCGGACGATATTGAGGAGAGTTAATTTTGCCGGTGAATTCTTTTTCCACGGTCTACCGTTCTCGATAATAGCAAATCCGCCGTTTCTCAAATATTCACCAAAGTTTTTCGCTCGCTGGGAACTGATTTCAAACGCAACTATTAGATCGATAGTGATATATAAAACAGGATAGGAAAACAACTCATCGTAGATCAAATCAAGTGGGCGGTCTACCTTGATATCAATCCCCGTATACAAATTTACCGCCTCGGCAAGGCCTTTAACTGCAACCGGCAATTTATATGAGGTAACCCATGTTCTCCTTATTGGATTATCATATTCATAGATACATTCAGGTATATGAATAAATCCCTTTATGTTCTGTTTGCCGGTGGGATCCTGGATAACAAATCCCTTGTAAATGTCGAGTTTGTCAATATCGTCCAGGGTGAGCAGTTCATCTTTCATGGAAAGCCAGTTCTCCGGTTTCCGTGTTATCGAGAGGTCTTTAAAATAGGGTTCGGGTACGAACGGTTCAAGATCGATCAATGCTTTTATTTCGTCCGGAAGATCAGCCGGTATCTCGACCTCAACAATCGTGTGGGTGTCCTTGAAGTAATTGTCAGGCCGTGAGAGCTGTTTTTCCAGAGCATCCGATGGCAGAGGTGCTGTTTCGGTCAGCCATCTGCTCGGCAGGCGGAAACGATATACCTGTCTACCGGGTTTTCGCTTTGAAGGTTTTCTTTCCCAGTCTTCATAGGGATTTCTTATACTGGGGGGCAGGAAGATAAGCCTGGTTGGTATTGCTCGATACGGTTTTTTCTCGATCCGGGTGATCTCGATCTTTTCAAATGTAATGAATATCCCCGCTACAACATGCGCGATCACGCCGATCACAAAGCCGACATAAAGGATTTTACGGCTTTCCCGTTCGAGTTTTTTAAAATCGATAATCTCGGATATACGAGAAGATCTTTTCATGTTTTTAGTGGTATTTTCCATAGGATCTTGGAAGTTTAATATTCCATTTCCATCGTTTTACTTTTATCCCCGGTGTCAGGGCATAATCGATTCTTTTATCGCTTTTTCCGCCGGACTGCATAAGAGCAAATATTACCATATTGATACCCATCCTGAGCTGAGGTTCATTGTTTGTTCTGGCAGCCCATTTGTTGGCGTATCCTTTGTTGGAAAAAATCACTACAAGCCGTTCTCCTATCCAGATTCCTTCAAGGTAAGGACGCGCATTTGACATTATTTGTCCGACCAGCACAGACCTTTCGGTTCCAAGAGGAGGTCCGTCAATAAAATCAAAGAAACTGTGATATAGCTGGTGATCGTTCGGTATTATCTGGAACACAGCATCCTGACCGAGAGAATCCTTAATAAACTTCCGCAGTGATGCCTCGGCAGGGCTGTACTCAAGCCAGGGGCGTAGGTTTTCCAATACTGCAAATCCACCATTCCGCAGATAGTCTCCCATTGCTTTCGCCTCAAAGGGTAAATATTCCCATAAGCCGGAACATCCGATATAAACGAATGGAAAATTGAAGGATGTGTTTTGATATATACTCACGTTTCTTATGTTGTTTTTGTTCACAGGTGATATTATGTCGGTATATGTATTCAAAGCGTCAAGAAGCGATTCGATTCCAATCGAAAGATTTTCAGCCGGATACTGTTTGAAATTCCATATGCGGGGAATTGATATGACACCCCTTATGGTCAGTTTATCGAGCGGATTATAAAAGACCAGCCCTTTTTTCCTGCCTTCGGTGATCGGCATAAAATCCTTGACGGACAGCATGTTATCCTGTAACGAAAACATTCTTTCGTGGAATCGGTCAAAGGGTTCTATGTAGTAATATTCAGCAGGGACAAACTGCTCGGAATCATAAGTAACAGATTCCAACGATAGTTTCGGTTCATATTCGATGTGAAAAGTATCAGCCAAGTCCGTATACTTTGGAATGACATTGGTTTGGGGTTGTAAATGTGCGGGCAGATCCGGGATATGCGTTATGGGTGTGAAAACTTTTCCGGGTATTTGTCTTGGAAACGGAGTTTTATTCTGTACCTTGAACGGATTGTTTCTTCGCGGCTGTCTGATAATAAGTTCGACAGTAAGTGGTTTTACTACAACCGGTTCAGTTTTCATAAACGTTATATAAGCACCCATCGCAAGATGGAAGGCGACACCGACAACAATACCCAGTAAAATAAGCCGGTTCGTTTCCCGCTCGAGCTTTTTTAAATCGATAATGTCAGTGATGCCGACGAAACGTGACGATTTTGTTTCCTGTCTCATGATGTGAACCAGCCAAACAGAGAATCATTTCTCGTATATAACTTAAAATGTTTTTTTCTCCTGTCAAGAGAAATACTCAATAGTATTGGATTAAAATGGATTGATTATTTCAGAATAGAGCCATTGCTGTTTCAACATTCCGTTTCAATGACACTATGGTAAAGATTTTCGTAAAGACCGATAACGCGGTCTTCGCTGAACTGCTTGAGTGCCCTGTCTCTGCCTTTTTCACCCATTGTTCGTGCCAGATCGGGATTTTCGAGGAGCCGGATACACCCATTTATCATGGATGGCACATCACCAACCTTGAACAAGAGACCCGCTTCGCTGTCCCCGAGGAACTCATCCATTCCACTGCCGGCAGTGCCGATAACCGGTACGCCGCAGCTCATGGCTTCCAGTGCTGTGAGTCCGAAACTCTCGTGGTCGGAAAGCAGCATGTAGAGATCAGCGCAGGGAATAAGCAGGCTTACGTCATCCTGTAAACCCAGAAAGTTGACACGATCGCTCAAGCCTTTTTCTTCCACATGCTGCCGTACCCGTTCCTTTTCCGGGCCGCTTCCGATCAGGAGGAGCCGGGATTTGAAATGTTTTGAGACACCCTCGAATACATCGATAATATCGGGTATACGTTTGACCGGTCTGAAATTGGAGATGTGCATAAGGATTTTTTCGTCAGGATCGGCAAAACGTTTCCTCGGCCAGGATGTTTGTGGAGTGAAACGCTCGGTATCCACGAAATTCGGGATAACCTCAATGGGTTTGGAAATAGCGAATCGATTGCGTGTCTGATTTTTCAGATATTCTGAAACAGATGTTACCGCATTTGATTCCTCTATGGAGAATTTTGTGATGTCGTAATATGAAGGATCATTTCCAACGAGTGTAATATCAGTGCCGTGAAGTGTGGTGACAACGGGCAGTTTTTTCTCACGAGCTACTATCCTTTGAGCGAGATAAGCACTTGTAGCATGGGGAACCGCATAGTGGACATGGAGGAGATCGAGGTTTTCTTTCAGGGCAACCTGTGCCATCTTGGATGCGAGCGAAAGGCTGTAGGGCGTGTAATCAAAGAGAGGGTAATTGAATACCTGAACCTCGTGGAAATAGAGATTTTCAGTGAAGCCGGTAAGCCTGTATGGGAGCGCTGTCGTAATAAAGTGCACCCCATGGCCGCGCATGGCAAGGTTTCTGCCAAGTTCGGTGGCTACTGTTCCGCTGCCGCCGTATGTCGGATAACAGGTTATCCCGATGTTCATATGTTATGAATCCATTGTCTAAAGTTTTAATAATTTAAACACAGAGAAACGTTGATTTTATAAATTACCTGTATGTGAATCTATCAGGAGTACAGGATATCCGGATGAATCCTCTCGTCTCTATTCTAACTCTACACCTTTTAATTTTATTTCACGCATCAGTCTCTTCCCTGTCCCGGTATGCGGGCGCGCATAGCGATTTCACTTATAACGTCATCTATCTCGACCGGTGTATCCATCAGGAATCCTTCAGCATAATCTTTATGGATCATGGCGCCGAAATAGCGCATTCGCGATTCGATTTCCCGGATAAACCGGTCCGATGCTATGTAGGTCGATGCCTCTTTGGTCTCTGAATTATAGGTCTGGCTCCTGTAACAGGAAACGGCGCGCATCTTTCGTTCAAATTGATCAGTAATATCAATCAGTATGGTTGGCGGTACTACATAATATTCCATGCAGTACAGCACCCTGTTGGGCCTGTGGTGAGCCTGCCCTGTATCGTATTTGACCAGACCAGCTGTAAAACATGACTCCCTGACAAGAAGCGAGGTGTGAGTGTGGTCGGGATTACGGTTGTTTGTGTCATGAGTGATTATGAGATAGGGTTTGTATTCCCGGATAGATTGAACAACCTTATCTCTGTTTGCAATGGTATTTTCGATATGGGAATCAGGGAAATCAAGATTTATTCTGACATCAACTCCCAGTATTTCCGAGGCGCATTCAGCCTCGCGGGCTCGTGTATCGACATCTCCCCTCGATCCCATCTCGCCGCGGGTAAAATCGGCGATACCTACCGAATACCCCTTATCCTTGAGTTTTATAAGCGTTCCCCCGCAGATTATTTCGGCATCATCCGGGTGCGCCATCATGCAAAGAACATCCAAATTCATCAGTGATTCCCTTTGTTAGTAATTTCTTGCTACACTTTTATAAAAATAGAATATGGGGGAAAGAAACGCAAGCTTTTCACATTTTAAGAGTAGTTTTTATAATAAATTTTACACGTAAAACCAATCTCCAGGAGTGTCAGAAACGGTCACAAATCTCAGTGTTTAAGATTTATTAAGATTATGAATATTTCCTGTTTATGCAAACAAGATTTAAGACCAACGGATAAAAACGGGTAAGTAAAAACTACCATTCTTGAAAATTTTTTATCAGGCATCTTTTTTGATCCCTTTTTATATTCTCCTGTAAAACTAAAATATGATAATAAAAGATAAATATTATTTCCTAATGGAATTAAAAATAGTATTATTAGGTAAAAAAAGCTTGACAAAATAATCTACCTTAGTAAATTATAGTTCATAATGAATAATTGATTAGGAGGATGCAGCATGAAAGTTCTGAGATTTGGCAAAGTACAGTTGAGGATCATGCAGGTGCTCTGGGAAAAAGAACGGGCAAACGCACGGGAGATCACCGACGCATTAAATAAGATTGTACCGATTGCTCACAGTACAGTACAGACACTTTTGAGAAAACTGGAGGAGAAGGGTGCAGTCGACCATGATATTGATTACCGCACATTTATATTTTACCCATTGATCGAAGAGGAAAAAGCTACAAAACACGCGCTGAAAGATTTGATCGACCGTGTTTTTTCCGGATCTCCCTCAGGATTGGTATCATTTCTTGTCAAACATGAAAAACTTTCACCGGATGAATTGAAAAAAATTCGTGAGATGATTGGCGAAACGGAGAAATTTTGATAAAGACGATAATCCTGATTATCATTTGCCTTGTTACAGTCTGTCCTTTCGCGTCTGCCGATAACAGAGCCGATGCCGAAGCCCTCAAGAACAGTGGCAACGAGAAGTTCCATAATGGAAAGATCGACGATGCCATTGAGCTTTTCAGGAAATCCATAGAAGCCGATTCAACCTATGCGTTTGCATATAACAATCTCGGAATAGCACTCTATGAAAAGGAGGATTATGAGGGTTCTGTCGAGCAGCTTGAAAAGGCGGTGGCGCTGGACAGCACATATTCAAAAGCGTACAACAACCTTGGCAACGCTTACTTTGCCGCGGGTTATTACGAGAACGCCCGAAGAAGCTATGAGAACTCGATAGAGCTGGGATCCGATTCTGCGCAGAACCATATAAACCTTGGCAACGCATTGTATGCCCTGAGGGATTTTGACAGCGCTGTCGAATCCTATAAAAAAGCCATCGAACTGGATAAAGATGCTGCCGAGGCGTATAACAACATGGGTGTGGTTCTCCAGAAAAAGGGCGATTTGGACAGTGCCCGCCAAAACTACCTCGAGGCGGTAAGGGCAAACTCACGCTATGCGATGGCGTATATAAATCTC
The DNA here is from genome assembly GCA_042572165.1 of Candidatus Latescibacterota bacterium. Classification (GTDB taxonomy): domain Bacteria; phylum Latescibacterota; class Latescibacteria; order Latescibacterales; family Latescibacteraceae; genus JBHPFF01. Next base: position 9,416 of record JBHPFF010000100.1, read on the forward strand.
GCGACAACTCATTATGATAGTGATAGCGGCGACCTGACCCAGGCGATACGGTATTATGAGCAGGCGCTCAAGGAAGACAAGGACAATGTGCTTGCCCTGTATAATCTCGGTCTTGCCTACCATGTAAAGGGCGATTACTCCAAGGCCATGAGTCAGCTCAGGAAGGCATCGAACCTTGCTCCTGATGACCCCGACATCCATTACATCATGGGCCTGACCTATATGGCACAGAAGAATTACAAGACATCCATGAGGAGTTTTGAACAGGCGCTCAAGCTCGATCCGGAGCATGAAAACGCTCAAAAAGCACTGGCTATGGCGGAAGAGTTGGGGAATAAGAAATAATCGTAATCTGTTTTCAGGCGGTTAATGGTATTACTTGAACTGCCGGTCAAAACCGGCGTATCGCCGTCTTTAATGAATAACAAAATTGATTTTTTGTATTATTATATAAAGAAAGGCATCCTTATCACGGGATACCCTTATTTACATTAATGGAGTTAAACTTACGTTCATCTCACCAGTGTCATCCTGTTTGTGGAAACATTTTCCCCTGAAATTAATTGTGACACAAACACTCCGGATGACACTGGTATACCATTGTTGTCTCGCCCATCCCAAACAACTTCGTGTATACCGGCATTGAGCTCACGAGAGACGAGATTCCTAATCCTCTGTCCTGTCATGTTGTAAACCACCAATTCAGTATTTCCGGCTTCCTGAAGGGTAAACGTAATGGTGGTAGTGGGATTGAACGGATTAGGATAATTTTTGATGCTTGTGAATTGCCTTGGGACTTCTTCCTCGACTAAAGTGGGAGTATCTTTGAATGCTTCTGATTTAAAATCATATCTGACAATCCAAATGTGTTTCGCAACCTCACCTGATCTAATATAATAATGATCCAAATAATGATCTCTGACCCAGAAGTAGAGTTGTGAACCATCATGTGACATGGCAAGTGGAATAGATTCAATATTATTCGAAAGGGGATGGATATCATAGCACTTACCGGTGCTGAGGCTCATTGCGACGAGATTTTTCGGTTTATAATACCGTATACTACCAGTGGTATGCGGGTCGTTATCAGTACCGTAATTAATATCTATTTCTATATTAGTGAATTTGGTAAAAACCAACCACTTGCCATCAGTAGAGCATACAAGATTACGTGTATAACCGAACGTCTCGTCTTGTATAAATGATATTTGCTCAGGTTCTCCACCGCTGATAGGGCATCTGAAAATTTGATTTGCGTTAGGTGTAGAATCATTTGGTAAATAATTGTTGAAAAGGATATATTGACCATCGGATGTGAAGGTAAAGTCAAATACCTGCTTTTCCTGAGCAACCCATGATTCACCCGTTACCAAGTCGAGAATCATGAGGGCTCCATGATTTTCTGATTGGAGACCGTCGATATATTCTCGATAATCAAAGTTGGTGTAGGCGATAAACCGTCCGCTGGGATCCCATTTCGGGTAGTTTCCTGTTCTTAGAACCTTGTGTTCACCTGTATAGATATTAATACTCTCTATGTAGAGTATCGGGTTATTGAAACCACGATTGCCAATACTCCCATCTTCATTAAAATCAATCTGATATGTCGATCCCAATTCTGTATCAAATATCCATTGTGTGAACGCTATTTCCTTGCTGTCCGGAGAAAAACACAGGGAAAATATAAGATTAGGCTGTAACTTTCGAAAAGCGGGATCGTTTTCATATTCAGGAAATTGAGTAAAACTATAGATTATTTGTTCATTTCCTCCTGTAACGGGTCTGATTTTTATTTCATTCCATGGTTCGTTAACATATGCAAACCACTGACCATCCG
>JBHPFF010000101.1:0-11188 GCA_042572165.1 Candidatus Latescibacterota bacterium
CCTCGTTTCATGCTTATTCCAGGCTAATACCTTGTCATTACTATCAAGTAGCGAGGAGAGTGGGTAACCGCAACATCATAAAGGCAGTCTTGGTATAATCGATATTTAAATTCTAACGGATCGGTTAGTTTTGCGAAGAATATATAGATGCGTTCAACATTATCTATACGAGTTGATTCGAGGATACTATTTCCGGTACTTTTCCAATAATTTTGTTTTGAAGTTTTTACTTCAACACCATAATATTCCCTAATTACTATATCTGGAAATTTATGACCAGAAATAAGCATAATTGTTTTATCAAAGTCTGTCCCTTTCGCCGCCTCACAAAGTGAATCAAATACATCATTCTCAAATTCGGTGGCTGTTCTCTGGGTGAAATAATTTGGGTCGGCCTTTGCTTCGTGATTTATAGAATAATGTGCATCTCGCAATAAATTTTTAAAATCAAATTTGTCTTTATCTGTGCGCTCAGAAATAATCATTTTTGACCCTCTTTTTTCATAACAATAGACCATAATTTTTGTAGTCTCCACGCAATATGAAAAGCGAGTAAAGGAGGAACAGCGTTACCCACAAGCTTATAGCCTTCAGAAGCACTTAACTTATACTCTTTGCCCATTTTTGAGGGCTTTCTGACAAACTCAAAATCATCGGGGAAAGTCTGGATGCGAGCGCATTCTCTGACAGTTAACCTTCGCTCTCCAATGCCTAATTTAAACTCACTAGTATATTTGCCACCATGTTCAAGTGCGAGCCTGCGAAATTCAATATTTCCATGGTGTTCAGCTCTTATGGTCGGCCCAATACTCCCTAAATCTACTTCTGTTTGTCCTTGACAATGTGAACCATACCATTTGGCTTTCGAAAAAGATTGTTGAGATAAATCTTGCGACTCGTGGGGCTCAAGTAAATCTAAAATGTAGTCACCAACTGTTACATAGGGGAGGAGTGAATTATTATGGGATAAAGGTAGTTCGTGCGAGCCATGGGTTTGTTTGGGATAGGGATCAAACTCGGTTTTAATATTAGTTGCTGATAATTCTTTGATTGCTTTTTTCGTCAAAGAATCCTTCCGGAAACCTATAAAAATAACTCTTTCACGGCTTTGCGGTACACCAAACATTGGTGCGTAAAGAACCTTTGCGTTAACAACTAAGTAACTAGTACCGATTGTCCTAAAATCATTTTCAATTATTTTTTTTGCGTCTGCCAGGCTCACAAGGCCTTTAACATTTTCTGCAATGAATACCTTCGGGAGTACAATTTCTATGATACGTTTCATCCACATGTACAATTTGCCCCTGTTTTCCTCTGAGGGGTTATCAAAGTCAGTAAGTAAATTGCCATGGTGCGCCTTGTGGGAATTAAAACCATTTCTTTTTCCGGAAACACTAAAGTCTTGACAAGGAAAGCCGCCAGTTACAACGTCGGCTTCGGGAAAAATCTTTATCCCCTTTTGGTGTGACTTTACTAAGTCAACAATGCTGTGAAGGTGAAACTGGTTGTTGTGATTTCCGTGTTTAGTAAAATAGGGAATCCAAGCGGCTTTTGCCGCCGGGACGATATCATTTGCGAAAATGGTTTTAAATCTAGTATGAGGCAGATCCACCCAACCTTTGTCAGGATTTCCATTTATCCAGTCTGGATGAATGTTAGAGTTTATTGATTTTTGTAAAACTCGAAAACCACCCTCAAAGCCCAAATCCATACCACCGCATCCAGAAAAGAGAGAGAGTACTTTCAAATTTTGACTATCTTTTGGCATAGGTCGTGTATTCATATCTTTCGATGCTAAATTGTTAAGTTATCGTGTCTAATAGGATGTTTAGAATTAGAAGAATATTTTACCTCCTTTGGCTTTGTGTGTAACATTTTTCTATGCTAATAACCTAAGTACAGCAAATAGTGCTACTGAACACCTTAATATCGTAAACTACCATAGCCATCCCGCAAAATCAAGCCGAATATGTTACCGGCACATCCACAATCTCAAACGCCTCCACGCCTCAGTCCTGTCCACATATATCGGGTTCAAGCATTTCTGTCCGTTTTCTTCGTCATTAAGATAGCTACCTTGGTGATAAATTGAAGTACAATGTTCAAAGGGATTACCTAACTGACATTAATATTATGATTTAACCACAAAACTCAGAAGTAGACCATAGGTTATCTCTGCTTACAACTATAAGAGATTTGGAATATTTTCGATAATGAGATTTAGTTATACATTTATTTATTACTTGAATAAAAAAGTGATTCCAAGGTTTAATTGAATTATTTTTTGAACATCTGCTTTGGGGGAACCTTCAGGTTTGAAATAGATATTTCCGCTCCTTGGAGAGATTAGCCTGATATCAAACGAAGGCGCATACTGTCTTATATCTATCCTGAAAGCAAATTTCTCCCTAAATAGAAGTTTTATTCCACCACCAAAGTTAAAATAAAGGTCAGTATTTGAATCTGATTCTTCAAGCAAAAATGAAATACCGCCAATTCCAAAAGTCCCATACGAATATATTGATTCGGATAAAATATATTTATAAATAAAATTGCTACAATAATTATATATTTTCAGGTCTTCTTTTATTGTAGTAATATCGCTGTTTTCATAATCAATTCCATATGTGAAAGTAGATGGAGAAAATCCAATCTCACCTTCAATAGCATACTTTTTTGTAATATTAACTAATGACCTAACTCCGAACATTATAGAATTGTCATAGCTGTTATCTTCGAATATGAATACTCCGATAATTGGGCTTATTTCGTAATTTTTGGAATTTAGTTTTTCATCTTTATTCATAATAACTTTATTTTGAGCATAAACTTCATTACTAAATAACAACCCAGTTCCCATGATAATAAGTAAGATTGATAATCCTAATATAGAATTTCTAATCAATTTTTTCTCGTAAATAGAATATCTAAAATTCATAAAACACCTTTTTGATTCTTTATTATCAGTCAAATGTTCCATAGTACTTAAACTCGATGTCATCACCGACATGGAGATAGGAGCGCATTGTGTTATTTACTGGCAATATTCAAGATATTCAAGCTCTGATTCTAATCAAGCAATCGTTTTTCTCCCGATAATGATTGTAACTCTGTAATGTTCTGAGTAACTTCTAAACAGCCGAGGTATTCCCCATCTAAGTCCCTCAGTGCATAATATTCAATGAGAATCTTTTGCTTTTCAATATTAGGTTCAATTGAAAGATCAATCCAAAAGCGCGCTTTATCTCTTTTCCCTTCTTTCATTTCCTGTAAAATTTTTTCAACCTTATCAAGACTATTTTTAGGATGACAATCGCGAACGTCTCTCCCAATAACACCGGTGGGTCTCTTAAATATCCTCGTTTCATGCTTATTCCAGGCTAATACCTTGTCATTACTATCAAGAACTGAAAATTCAACAGGTAGTGTTTCAAGGATAGTTTCTAAAATGTTTTCTTGAAGTTTACCAATCATAATTACCTCCGATTTTTATACATCTACCGTTCCCATTTCTTTTTTGTGGTCTAAACATAGAATGGGGTAATATATCAACACTTTTGAATTTCAACATTACTTCACCAACACCATCTTCCCCGTCTCACTAAATCCATTCGTCTTCAAAATGCACCATTAAAAAATAATCATCTGATCATAAACCATGTTGTTATTTGAAACAGTTGTGGAACCAGTGTCATTTTCAGTCTTTTTTACATCTCCTTCAAAATTTTAAATATAAACAGAAAAACATTATTATTTAAGGTCTTACAGCTGTTCCATCACTTCTCCGTACCTGGGTCCAGTTATAATTGTGTTTTGCAGGAATCGGATAGTTGGCGGCTAATTTCTCGTTGACATCTACTCCCAATCCAGGAGCCTCATTTATGTGCATATAACCGTTATCCATTGTCGGACATCCAGGGAAAATTTCCTGCAACCTGTCTGAGAAGCTGACAGATTCCTGAATTCCAAAGTTCCAGACAGCAAGGTCAATATGGGCATTTGCCGCATGCCCCACCGGAGAGACATCACCCGGACCATGCCATGCAGTGCGTACATTAAACCATTCACCAAGTCGTGCAACTTTCATTGCGGGAGTGATACCGCCTATTTGCGATATATGTATCCTTATAAAATCAATCAACCGCTCCGAAATAAGATCAACCCATTCGTGGGGACTGTTGAACAATTCACCCATTGCAATAGGACAACTGCTCTGCTGGCGAAGAAGCCTGAAATAACCGTTATCCTCCGGTGCAAATGGATCCTCAATGAAAAAGGGGCGGTACTGCTCCAACTCTTTAATCATATTTATTGCATCTAGAGGATGTAGTCTTTCATGAATATCATGTAATAGTTCAACTTCATCACCGCACACTTTCCTCACATGTTCAAACATCTTGGGTGTGATTTTCAAATAAGGTCCTTTCTCCATATGATTATCTTTCGGCATTCCGAATCCGGCATCTTTGAAATGAGGATTTTGGGAAAGAAATGTCGAACCGTACCCGCCGAATTGAATTCTTACATGCCGGAAACCCCGTTCCATGTATCTTAGAACGCTTTCCGCTGCTTGTTCGGGTGTTGAACCGCCACCGTGTGCATAACAGTCAACAGCGAACCGGCATTTACCTCCCAGGAGCTGGTAGACTGGCATCCCTGCCCTTTTACCCTTGATATCCCAAAGAGCCTGGTCAAGACCGCTCATGGCGTTATTCAGAACAGGGCCGTTACGCCAGTACGAACTCACATAAGCTGTCTGCCATATATCCTCGATATTATCGACATCTTTCCCTTTGCAGAAATCATTGAGATAATCATCAATTGCGGACACTACTGCATGTGCTCGCTGTCTGAAAGTGGCACATCCCAATCCATAAAGCCCCGGCTCACTGGTTTCCACTTTTACCACGATGAGTTCGAGGTTGTGGGGACAGGTGGCAATCGCCTTCACATTGGTAATCTTTAATGGAGGAAATCCTTTAGTAGCATTCGAATACCTCTGTGCCATTGCTTCATCGCGTTCTGCAAACATTCCGGCAGTGCCCGCTGCAGTCCCAAGTGCTATACCTTTAATCACATCACGTCGCTTCATATTACATACCTCCTAGTATAAAAGTTTGTCCTCATACCCCCCCTTCCCCGCTGTTTGTATCAAGTGGTGTATCAGTCTTCAGGTAGTTGGTGTAACAGGACTAAAGAACATCTTTGACACAACCTCTGAACATCCCACTTTCAATTTATCAGAATAATGGGAAAAGTCAAGGTGAAGTTAGTTAGAGAAGGAATCATCACAATATGAAAAAGATAAACCGATATTTTTATATGCTTAAATAAATATAAGTCTACATATTCCCAATAAAAAATGAAGCCACAAGTAAAAGTGGCTTCATAATCAAAATCTGAAAGGAGATGAAAGATAATTTTGTATTGGAGTATAAGAATAACTGTTAAAAGTGGAATTAGTTGTTACAGTATTTTACACTCAAATACTATATATCGGCTCAGTAATATGTTAACTTTAACTTTATTTACTATTGTTTCTGATTTGTGATGGTTTAATAAATCTTTGCAAATCGCGGAAAAAGGGTGCGCATAGGGTGCAGAATGATACACAAAAACTGCACCTACGCTTTGACCTTGCCCCAAAAGTTGGTTCAGTTATTATGTTAGGGTTTTGGATAAAACATACAAAAATGCCTGTGTATACATCTTCCTTTTAGGGTGCAGACCATTAGATTTTCATATCTAAATACAGCTCCGGTGGACGCGGGCCAGTATTAAACTGGGATTCACTGGGCGCGGTGTAGGTCATATCCAGGAAAGGTGTCTCGATGACCCGCCCGACCCGGGAAAAGACTCCGTTCTCCCAGTTGGACTGGCAGAGGTTGGTAAGCGTGCCCGATGTCAGAAGCGTCCGCTCAACCGGGTAGGGTTCCTTCCCGTTAATCACAAGGTCCTGTATATGATGAACGAATATGTTGGCGCCGTCGTATTGGCCGTTGATGTAACAGTGCCAGGAGAGGGTGGCGAAAGGCCTGGCCATACCGCGGACCTCCCCTGCAAAACAGTGTCCCCGTCGCAGATGGCCGTTCAGGTGATACACCGCTCCCTGAAAGCCATCACGGTAATTCACGATGAAAAGGATAGGGGTTTTAGCATTGTCGCGGACATTTCCCGGCCGCCTGTTCTCGTACGTTCTATTGCTGTCGTCTTCCTCCGGGAAGATATCCATAGCGGCCTCCAGGAGTTCCCCTGACCAGGGATTGCGGTCGGTCCATTTCCAAACCTCCGGCCCCTCGATGCACTGCACTGATGCGATACCGGTCTCGCCACCGACACGACGCTCGGCTAAGCATTGAAGCATTTCCAGTGAATGGAAACCGTTCCAATCCTTTCCTCCATAAGTAGCAACCACTCCCCGGCGGAGCGGTGAATCCGTATCCAGATCGATTTCCGGATTACGGTAGCAGGTGGGGATGGAGGATCCTGCCATGAGAGGGAAGCCCATCTCGCGGGATTGGTTGTACATCCATTTCGCCTCATCCCAGTTCCAGGAAAGGTGCTTGTCATTGAACACCGGCACCACCTTCCCGCTCTGCTCGAACACCTGCATGACCTGGTTGTATAACGACCAGCGGGGATAGAGCTTCTGCCCGTAGATGTTGTTGTGGAAATCACCGTGCTCGCCGATGACCAGAACACCGTCCACTGCCGGCTCCTTCCTGCCCAGAGTAACCGCGCCCGCAACTGTGTCGAAGAGGGGAATGTCCCAAGCGGTGGAAATCTTCCGGCCAATATCATTCTCCGGAAACTGCTGGATGTACAGGGAGGCCACATCGACCTGGGATTCGGTGTGGTGTCCCTTGTAGAAGTAGCCCTTCAGGAATTTCTTAGTGATCCATTCGGAGTGGGATCGGTCGCGGTAGACAGTGGTGATCACGGCGATCCTGGGGCGTTTTTGCTGCGCAGTCGCCGCAGGTATGCCGGCCATGGCTGCCGTGGCGGGTATCGCCGCGAGGGCTTCGCGCCGGGTTATAAGAGGGAAATCGCTCATGGATAGCTCCGGTTAAAGGTGACGGATATAGCCGCGGAAGGGTATTTCACGGATGTACATGGTGTGACACTGATAACATCCGACCTTCCCCATATCAAATTCATGTAGGATTGTGTATGGAGTCCATTTGATTAATGAATGAATATTTCTTATATCCATATTAATCCTTATTAAAATACTATTTCACCCACACCATCTTCCTCGTCTCACTAAACTCATTCGCCTTCAAAATGCAGAGGTAAAGTCCGCTCGGTACACACATTACATCATAATGTATTATACTCGCTATTTACATTATAATCATTGAATCATGTTCATGGAAGTGGTTTTTTAACATATGAGATATGAATAAATGAAGACTGATATGACTGTTTGCAAACATTTACCAAATTCCATGATGAAATAACACAATTTCTTGATTATTACCACTCGAAACGCTATCATTGAGAATTGGGAAACATAATCACTGATGATGTTTATTCTGGGAGACAAGAGAAAATATTGGAGAAAAGGAAAGTTCAATGAACATTGCTGTCGCATATGGGAAGGGAAAACTGAACATAGAGGTTCCGGATGTCTCTGATTACCCGGAAATATGAATAATAATTATCCTATTAATTATTTCAGGTATCGGTCAACAGCTTCGGCTGTATTTCTTCCCTGACTGATGGCTTTTACCACCAGCGAGGCGCCCAGAACGCTGTCACCAGCTGCAAAAACTCCTGGTACCGAGGTTATGGATTGTGAATTAACGTCGACATTACCTCTCTCATCGGTTTTTAAACCGAATCCTTCAACGAGAGGACAGTGTTCAAAGTGAAGGAATCCCATCGAGAGTAAAACAAGCTGAATTTTTATCTCAAATTCAGTGCCCCCAATTTCTCTGAATACCTGCTTGCCATTATTTTGCAGCCATTCCAGTTCGACTAATCGGATTGAGTCAACTTTGCCATCCTTTCCGAGAAATTCCTTTGTCATAACAGCCCACATTCTTTCACAGCCCTCCTCGTGGGAAGACGATGTGCGCATGATCATCGGCCAGTCCGGCCATGGGTTATTGTATAGACGAGTTTCAGGCGGCCTGGGAAGAATTTCAACTTGATAGATGTTCGTTGCACCCTGGCGGCGGCTTGTTCCCACACAGTCAGAACCTGTATCTCCACCTCCTATGACAAGAACGCTTTTGCCGGAAGCGGAAATCTTCTCATCAACAGGTATTTCATCGCCCGCATTTTCCCTGTTTTGCTGTGTGAGGAAATCCATTGCGAAATGAATACCCGAAAATTCCCGCCCGGGGATATGAAGATCGCGGGGCACTTTTGAACCGGCAGTAATAATAATGGCATCAAAGCTGCGTTTAAGATATCCAACGGAGATATCAATCCCAACGTTTACATTTGTTTCAAAATTAACGCCTTCGATCCTCATCTGTTTAAGCCTTCGGTCAATCACCCATTTTTCAAGCTTGAAATCGGGAATACCGTAACGGAGTATGCCTCCGATCCGGTCATCTTTCTCATAAACAATAACGGAATGGCCTTTTCGGGCAAGCTGCTGGGCGGCAGCGAGTCCGGCCGGTCCCGAACCGATTATAGCGATTCTTTTACCAGTTTTAGTACTTGCAGGTTGGGGCTCTATCCAGCCGTTCTTCCATCCCTTTTCTATAATTTGGAGTTCAATATGCTTAATTGAAACCGCCGGCATGTTGATCGAAAGGGTACATGCCGGTTCGCATGGAGCTGGACAAATCCTGCCGGTTATTTCCGGGAAATTGTTGCAGAGATGAAGGATTTCCAGGGCTTGTTTCCATGAATTTTCTGCTATCATTATATTCCAGTCTGGTATCCGATTGTTTACAGGGCAGCCAAAATTGTGACAATAAGGAATGCCGCAATCCCTGCATCGTGACGCCTGTATTTCAACCTGGTCAACTCTCAGGAGTTTTTCTACTTCCTTAAAGTCTTTTATGCGTTCGTTTACCGGACGTTTCGGTGGATCTTTCCGTTTATACTCCAAATAGCTCGGTATGTATACTTCCTCGGTTGCCGAGATTGATTCGTTATCTGGATCCTCCGCAAACTGCATTCTCTGAAGAGACAACCTGTAATCTATAGGTATTACTTTTGCAAAAAGAGGTAATGAGGTCTCCCAGTTGTTAAGAATAGCTTTCGCACGTATGCTTTTTGTATATGAATAATATTTTTCAATAATATTACGAAGAAGTAATTTATCTTCAAAAGACAGAACACTTTCGATATCAACCATGTCGAGATTGCAGCGGGTATCGAACATCTCAGACTCGTTGTATACAAAAGCAATACCACCGCTCATACCAGCAGCGAAATTATTACCTGTATCGCCCAGCACCACGACAACTCCGCCAGTCATGTATTCACATCCGTGGTCTCCAAGCCCCTCAACAACAGCCACTGCTCCACTGTTACGAACGGCAAAACGCTCCCCTGCAGTACCGTAAATGTACACTTCTCCACCGGTAGCACCGTAAAGGACGGTATTACCTGCTATCACATTTCCCCAGGGTATGAATTTGGATTTTTTCGGTGGAACGACAATGACTTTTCCGCCGGACATTCCCTTAGCGAGATAATCGTTTGCGTTTCCTTCCAGACGCATGGTGATGCCGGACACAAGAAAAGCTCCGAAACTTTGACCTGCCGAACCTTTTAAATTGATCGTAATCGTACCGTCCAAAAGACCCTTTTCGCCATGGCGCTTTACAATCTCACCACTCAGGTTTGCACCTATCGCACGATGAATATTCCTGATTTCTGAAGTAATCGTAACGGCTTCACCTTTTTCCAATGCCGGCCCGGCTTTAGAAAGTATGTCCAATTCCAGCGGTGATTTTGGTATGATAACCAGGTTTTTATTGCTGTTGTAAAGTTTACTCCTGTCACCGTTGCTGGAAAGTGCCAAAATTGCATCAAAGTTGATCTTTTTGGCTTTGTAGTGTTCTATATCCGGTTGAACCTCGAGTATGTCAACACGTCCTATCATTTCATCGACTGTCCTGAATCCAAGTTCAGCCATATACTCCCGGAGGTCCTGGGCCAGAAATCTCATCATGTTTATGATATATTCGGGTTTACCTGCAAAGTTTTTACGCAGTTTGGGATCCTGTGTGGCCACTCCAAGAGAACAGGCATTGAGATGGCATTTTCGTAGAAGAACACATCCGAGGGCGACAAGCGATATAGTTCCGAATCCAAATTCGTCGGCGCCCAACAGAGCTGCAATGGCAAGATCACGGCCAGTTCTGAGCTGGCCGTCGACATGTATACGGACGTTACTGCGCAAATTATTCATGACAAGTGTCTGTTGAGTTTCCGCAAGACCCAGTTCCCACGGGAGTCCGGTATGTCGTATCGAGGTTAGGGGAGAAGCACCGGTACCACCATCATGGCCGGAAATAACAACAATATCGGCTTTCCCCTTCACAACACCGGCGGCAATAGTTCCAACCCCCGCCTCGGAAACAAGTTTTACGGATACTCTTGCTTCAGGATTTACAGCTTTCAGGTCGTAGATCAACTGAGCAAGATCCTCGATGGAGTAAATATCATGATGCGGAGGAGGTGAAATCAATGTTACGCCGGGTGTTGAGTGACGTATCTTTGCAATCTCCTTACTCACCTTATGACCTGGAAGATGGCCGCCCTCGCCGGGTTTTGCACCCTGGGCGATCTTTATTTGAAGTTCATTCGCACTTACGAGATAGTGTGTTGTCACACCAAATCGACCTGAGGCAACCTGTTTTATTGCTGAACATTTGCTGTCGCCATTTTCGAGTGGTACATACCTTTCAGGATTTTCTCCGCCTTCACCTGAGTTGCTTCGGGCGCCAAGCCTGTTCATTGCTATCGCCAGGGTTTCGTGTGCTTCCTTGCTTAAAGATCCCATAGACATGGCAGATGTTGCGAACCTTTTAACAATACTTTCAACAGGCTCGATATCATCGATGGAAATGGATTTTCCTTTTTTAAACCGTAATAGGCTTCTCAGGGTTACATGTCCCTTTGATTGATCATTTATCAAATCGGTATATTCTTTGAACAAGGAGTAATCATTAATTCTTACAGACTGTTGGAACCTTGATATCGCCTCGGGTGACCA
>JBHPFF010000102.1:0-11153 GCA_042572165.1 Candidatus Latescibacterota bacterium
GGACTGGGGAGGTTGACACTTGATGCGCTTTTTACAAGGGATCTTTATCTGGTAATGGGAGCGTTACTAATGGCTTCGGTAATGCTCATACTGGGCAATCTTGCTGCGGATGTTTTGCTTGCCCTTTCCGATCCGAGGATTCGGTATGAATAAACTAAAAAAACAGCCCTCTCAGTCACCCTGGGCATTGTTCTGGCGTCACCTGCTGAGGAATCGGACCGCTTTGGTCGGGGGTGTTATTCTAATTATTTTTTACTTCCTCGCTATTTGTGCCGACTTTATGGCTCCTTATGGCATGGAGACCCAGTACAGGTCGTTATTCTATTCTCCGCCTACAAAAATACGTTTTCGCGATGAGTCGGGGAAATTCCATCTCAGGCCTTTTGTGTACGATAAGGTTCTTGTAGATCAGAAATGGACAAAATACGAGGATGACACATCCAGGGTATACCCTATGCGTTTTTTTATTAAAGGTAATTCTTATAAATTATTAGATCTTATACCTTTCGACAGGCACCTGTTTGGTGTTGAGGGTGACGGTCATATTTTCCTTCTGGGAACAGACCAGTTTGGAAGAGATGTGTTTTCACGGCTTCTTTTCGGTAGCAGGATATCTCTGTCGGTGGGTGTCGTAGGAATTATACTGTCATTTACATTCGGTATGCTGGCAGGCGGGATTTCAGGATATTTCGGCGGAATAGTGGATAATCTCATTATGCGGTTTACCGAGCTTATTATGTCAATTCCCGGATTATATCTCATTCTTGCTCTCCGCGCTGCGTTTCCGGCAGACATCGACTCTGATAAGATGTACATGATTATCGTTGTTATCTTGTCATTTATCGGCTGGGCGGGAATGTCAAGGATCATCCGCGGCATGGTGCTTTCGATAAAAGAGAATGATTATGTAACCGCTGCACGCGCCTTGGGCTTAAGCCATATGCGTATTATTGTCAGGCATATTCTTCCCAATACACTCTCGTTTGTTATTGTGGCTGCGACTGTTTCCATACCGGGTTATATTCTCGGAGAAGTGGCACTGTCGTTTTTGGGTGTTGGAATAGCCGAACCCGTGGCAAGCTGGGGGAATATGCTGAAACAGGCTCAGAGTGTGAGGGTGCTTACCTCGTTTCCCTGGATAATGGCGCCGGGATATGTGATTTTCATGACTGTTCTTGCATTTAATTTCCTCGGCGACGGGCTTCGTGATGCGCTCGATCCCAGGAAGATAATGACTTAGAAATGAATAGTGTTCCGGAGAATATTAATGAATAAACATCTTTTGGAAATACAGAGTCTTAACACTTCGTTCCACATGGAAACGGGCACGGCCAGAGCAGTGCAGGATGTATCGTTTCATATTGATTCCGGTGAAATGCTCGGTCTTGTCGGTGAGAGCGGATGTGGTAAAAGTGTGACTGCGCTTTCCATTATGAGACTCATTCCATCACCTCCCGGGAAAATAGATTCGGGAAAGGTGCTCTTTCAGGGCAGGAACCTCCTGGAGCTTTCCGGGGGTGAAATGCGCAGGGTGCGTGGTAATGACATTGCAATGATATTCCAGGAGCCAATGACATCTCTTAATCCTGTATTCTCCATCGGTTCCCAGATACTTGAAGCGGTTCAGCTCCACCAGAAAGTGGGCAAACGGGAAGCTCTCAATCGGACTATAGATATGCTCAAACTGGTTGGGATTTCCGATCCCGAGCAGCGTGTTAATGAATATCCGCACCAGTTCTCGGGAGGAATGAGACAGCGTGTCATGATAGCTATGGCTTTATCATGCAACCCGGAGCTGCTTATTGCGGACGAACCTTCGACAGCTCTCGATGTGACTATACAGGCACAAATAATGGACCTTCTTGCCAGGCTGCAGGAAGAACTGGGTATGGCAATACTCCTGATAACCCATGATCTCGGGGTGGTTGCGGAATCAGCAGTCCGTATGGACATAATGTATGCAGGGAGAATCGTGGAAGAGGGCACCACGCGGGATGTTTTCAGTCATCCGTGCCATCCCTATACGAAAGGCTTGATTGAGTCGGTGCCGAGACTGGATACCATGAGGGATCGGCTCTCGGTTATTAATGGTACCGTTCCTGACCCGATTGATCTTCCGGACGGGTGCCCGTTCAATCCCCGGTGTCCGTTAGCCGATGAGCGCTGCAGAACGGAACTTCCCGATCTGGAAATTATTGAAACCAATCATAAGGCACGGTGTTTTAAAAGTAATCAGGTATTGATGTGGAAAAAAACAACAACATCATAGTTAAGGTAAAAAATCTTAAAAAGCATTTCCCGATCAAAAAGGGTTTGCTTTCCAAAGTCAGCGGCTATGTCAGGGCAGTTGATGGTGTTACTTTCGATATTGTCCGCGGTGAGACACTTGGTCTGGTTGGTGAAAGCGGCTGCGGTAAAACAACAACGGGAAGGCTTATCCTGCGGCTTATCGAGGCGACTGAGGGTTCGGTTCATTTTGACGGCAAGGATGTTGGCTGCTCCACACGAGATGAACTGCGCAAACTGCGACGGAGAATGCAGATTATTTTTCAGGATCCATTCAGTTCACTGAATCCGAGAATGACTGTAGGGAGTATGATCGCCGAGGTTCTTAAAGTACATAATCTTGCAAAGGGGAGGGAAATTGGGGAGAGAATAGGGAAACTGCTCGATATAGTCGGTCTGTCGCCCCGTCATGCCAACCTTTACCCCCACGAGTTTTCGGGCGGACAGAGACAGAGAATAGGAATAGCACGGGCTCTTGCGGTTTCACCTGATTTTATCATAGCCGATGAACCGGTCAGCGCGCTCGATGTCTCCATTCAGGCACAGATCATCAACCTGATGCAGGATCTGCAGGAGGAAATGGGATTGACATATCTGTTTATTGCACATGATCTCAGTGTGGTACGTCATATTTCCAGCAAGGTTGCGGTAATGTATTTGGGGAAAATTGTCGAGATTTCCGGGGCAGCCGAACTGTACGATAATCCGATTCACCCTTACACAATGGCACTCATGTCCGCCGTACCAATTCCAGATCCACAGGTACAAACCAAGCGTATAATTCTCGGAGGCGATGTTCCCTCGCCATCATCAGTTCCCCCGGGATGCCCGTTCCATCCGCGATGTCCCGAGCGTATCGATGAATGCAATGTGACTGTTCCTGCCCTCGAGGACAAAGGAAACGGCCATTGTGCGGCGTGTTTGAGGAGGTAGAAATTAATTGATAAATTGCACCATATGTAATACAATGATAATTAACGTATGATTTATTAAATAGAGGAAATTCCATGAATATCACATCGGTTCATCGCTGGCTTAATAATGCTCATCTCTGGCTTATGGGTTTGTTGATTGTTTTGATTGCCGTCTCACTCCCTCACGATGCATCTGCTCTCAATCAGATAGATACCGGGTACTTTTCTATTATTTACGACGAGCACGGCGAGTATACAGCCGGAGAGATAGCAAAATTCTGTGACGAGATTTATGAGAAGCTTATGGCGCGTTATGGTTCTTTTACAGATGATCCGCGGGTAATCTGTATTGTGAACGATGCAATTGATCTTGCCAACGGTTACGCCCTGTATTACCAGAATACCATAACGATTTTCGCCACCAACATGGATTTTGAACTGCGAGGTCAGACCAACTGGCTAAAAAATGTGTTCGTTCACGAAATGACACATATGATTGCTTTGAAGAAAGCGGCGAAAGGACCGATAAGTTTCCTTGCCCTCGGTGGAGGACGATTCAATCAGAATCCTGATCTGGGAATATTTATTGCACTGTATCACCTGTCACAGCCGGAGTGGTTTTCCGAGGGTACTGCTCAGGTGGGTGCTGAAAAATTCGGTGCCGAACGCTGGGACACGAACAGGGACATGGTACTGAGAACCGCATGGTATGATAATGCACTTCTCAGCTTTGATGATATGTCGGTGCTGTCAGGTCAGAAGGGCATGGAAGCCGAAATGGTATATAACCAGGGCTATTCAATGTCACGCTATATTATGGAGCGATACGGTTACGATAAGCTTGTTGAACTGAACAATTCCTGCGGTCTTTTCGATTTTGACCCGACGGTAAAGAACAGCCTGGGTATAACATCTCAGCAGTTGTATTCCGACTGGCTCGCATCGCTTGACAAACGGTATGCTTCTTTCAAAAACAGGGACTTTGATGAGGGTGAGATGGTTGAAGACAGAGGATCGATGGACTTTTTCCCGGTAGTGTCTCCCGATGGGCGCTACCTGGCGTGGCTCTCGAACAGGGGCAGAGATTATGCTATCATGGATTTAATGCTTAAAGACCTATCGACGGGGAAAACTCGAAAAGTCGCGAAAAATGTTGACTACCGTATTTCATGGTCCCATGATTCGGGGGAAATCCTGTATGTTAAACGACCTCCCGGAAGACCGAATTTTTACGACATCTATACGTATGATCTGAGAACGAAAAAAGAAAAAAGAGTATCAAGGCAGATGCGTGCCAGAGATCCTGCATTTTCACCGGGTGACAGCCTTATTGTTTTTGTGCGGAACGAAGCCGGAAATAATGCGCTGGCTGTAATAAATTCCGATGGTACGGGTCTTCGATATTTAAGTGCAACCCATGACGGCACCCAGTTTTATAAACCATCGTTTTCGCCGGACGGCTCTCAAATCGTATTCGGTTTATTCAGGCAAAACCTTGACAGGGATATTGGCATCATAGATACAGGGGGGCGTTCGTACAGGTATAAGTGGGATGTAGCAGATTCCACCTCTGGGTACTCCGACTCCACATCCTTTGCTGAGGATAGCAATTTCAGACTACTTCTCGGCTCAAAGTATGACGAAAGTGACCCGTGCTTCCTCCCTGAAGGTAACGGCATCATTTATGTGACTGACAGAACAGGTGTATTTAATGTTTACAAGCTCGATTTTAAGACAAACAGAACCACACGTCTGACCGATCTTTACGGTGGTGCATTCTGTCCTTCAAATGCCTCAGGGGGAGATGTGTATTATGCCGGATATAAAGCTAAAAAATTTTCCATTTATCGGACGTCAGTGAAAAACAAGCTTGAGGAAAGCAAGCCAGTTGTTGAGGAAAGAGATTACCTTGAACAGGTAAAACGTTTTGATCTTTCAGAGAATTTTGATATAAAAACAGTCAGCAGGAAAAGAATCCTGAACGCTGTTGTTCCAATACTGAATCTGGGACCTTCCTTTATCGGCAGCAGGTTTGGTTTGAATGTTCTGGATGTAGGTGCTGAGGTTTATGTTTCCGATTTGCTCGGTTACGATGCGTTTATCTTCAGCGGGAGCGTTGGTAAAAACCTTAAAGAAGATGTTTCACT
Organism: Candidatus Latescibacterota bacterium; assembly: GCA_042572165.1. GTDB lineage: Bacteria > Latescibacterota > Latescibacteria > Latescibacterales > Latescibacteraceae > JBHPFF01. Next base: position 5,348 of record JBHPFF010000102.1, read on the forward strand.
CAATAACAGGTTTAGTATGTATTACCAACGTAGAATGGCACCCGTGACTTCGAGTACCTATACTCATTCACCGACTATATATATGGGAGCCTCACGCTCGGTAATAAACAATCATATACAACGCTTTAGTGGTCTATCCGATACAGTCTTTATAAGTGACAGACCTGATGTCGGTTATGAGAACGTACTGCACAATATCCATCAGGAAATGGATGTTTCCGATAAATATCTTCATGAGTTCAGATCATACAATATGGGTGTTCATATACCTCTGGCATCGAGGCATTCGTTTTTTATCGAAGCTGGTTACAGGCAGTATTATGAAACGCTGAAACGGCTTGAGGAGATCCAGGATTATTCTTCGTTTATCTCCTCCAGTATGGATATTACACACGAATTCGAAGGAGCACGTAAAAAATACATATATGATACGCGTTTTTTCACAGACATGGAATATTTCAGAAGCGGCGAATTTTCCCTGATATATAATTATTTAAGCATGGAACCTACGGCGGACAGTGACATTTCACCACAGGGAACCTCTGTGCTTGTGGGGTACAGACATCTACGGACAGTAATAGCGGATTCACTGATAAACCAGGTCTCCTTGTTGATTCCCTACGGGATGTATGATGACGGTTACTTTGCCATGGAAGAATATATTCCCGATCCGTTCCTTGATGAACTCAGACCGTATAAAAAGAATCTGGATGTAAACGAGTACACGTTAATTCTCCAGAGGAACCAGGGGCTGCCGTATCTGCGCCATGTGCTAAACGGAATAGCATATGTTGCGTACAGAGATGTTAGATTAAAAGATCCCTGGCAAGATGAGGGATACGGTTACAACTGGCCTTTAAAATTCTATTTAGGGGGATCGAGTATACTTTCCGGATATCCATACTTCGCTTTCTGGGGTTCTAAAATGTTTTACAGCCGTTTCGACTATGTATTCCCCATAAAACAGAAAATAAGCAAAAACTTCCTGGGATTGCATTTCCAGCGTCTTTATGGCTCGGCGTTTTTTGAGGCGGGGAAGACCTGGAATTTTCACAGGCTCAGTATGGATAACCTCCGGGAAGGATCGTTCAAAAGAGACGTCGGATTTGAACTGAGACTCAAGATGGTCAGTTTTTACAGGCTTCCGACTTTTTTTACTGCAAAAATCGTATGGCCGCTGGATGGCATGGGAGATTCATACTATAGAACTCAGAGAGATGCACGTAGGATTTACTTCGGTTTGAGGATGTAATGCGCTTCAGAAACTTTTGTTTTATTGTACTGTGTCTATTCGTGGGATGCAGTTATTACAATTTTTCAGGTTCCCTTCCGGGTCATATAAAAACAGCAGCAGTGCCGCTCTTTCAGAACGAAACTCCGGAAGTTGATATTGTCGAGTCTGTAACGGATGCGATCGAGAAAGCTATTATTGATAACGGATCCATGAGGATTGTCGGAGAATTTCAGGCGGATGCGGTGGTTGACGGTATCATTGTCGATGTTATCGACGAAGCCGACTCATACTCGAGGGATGAAAAAGCTGACCAGTTCAGGATTCGTATTATTGCGCATGTTAAATTTTTTGATCGTGTGAAAAACAGCGACATCTGGGAAGAGAAAAACCTTGAAGGTTGGGCTCGATATGATGCCTCAGGTTCATCCACTGGCGAAGAAAGCTTAACGAGAGAAGAGGCAAAAGAAGAAGCTATCAAAATGCTCGCAAAAGAAATTATAGACAAAACCGTTACCGGCTGGTAACGTATTGTTTGTACATACTTTTCCTGCCACCTGTGCGGTTGTCCACAAATAAGAACAGGATCACAATCCCTGCCACTGAAGGATCGAAGAGTAATATACGCAATTACTTTTCTTGATGATGTTTCCTTTCCCGCCTGCTATTTGAACAGAACTTTAAGGGCTGAATCCATAGAATTCTGTGATGGCGAGTATGCTATTACGGATCCCTTTACATCAGGGAATTCCTGTATCAAATGCGGGTTATAAAATGAAACTAAAATGCTTTTCTGGTTAACATCGATTATTCGTCGGATAAGGTCATGGATTTCCGGAGAAAGTTCCGAACCGGTCACTCCTTTTTCAGGTTTAATGAAAAATGAACAGATAACAACATCTGCCTCAGTTGCCCGCCTGACAGCCTCGTGCTGAATTCGCGTGTCCGGAATCCCAAAAATATTTACCCCGAGAATTGAATCATCTATCCTTTCAAGGTTTTCGCCGTACAGTGAAGCATAGTAAGGTGAAAACTCGTCCAGAAAAGCAATTGATACGACATACTCGTTTTCATAATCGACCGGAATTATATTATTCTCGTTTTTGTTCACAGTAATAGATGCATCGGAAATTTCAAGTGAGGTCTGATGATATTCCGGCAAGCCTATACTTGTTAGCGCTCTCAGAGAACTCCCGGTTTGTTCAAGATCAAGATGTAATGCTTTTTTCATTTCAAGAATTTTGCGGACTGTATTATCAATCTGATTAATATCCACTTTGCCGTCAAAAGTTTCGCTTAGTAATAAATCAAATAGAGGCAAGGTTTGCTCTAAGGTCTCAGGAACGATAAACATATTAGCGCCGTTTTTAATCATCTCAAGAACTATTTTTAACTTCTCTGGAAGGTCATTCGAGTCATTATGTGAGATTAAATTACATATAAACAGACCGTCAAATCCAAACTGCTTTCTTAGCAGGCCTGCTGTCATCTGTTGTGAATCTGTCGAAAGTACATTTAAATTTCCGGTCAGGTTAACGGGTGAACCCATTACAGACATAACACCGGCATCAATTACAGCTTTAAATAAAGCTTTCTGGTCACTGTCAATTTCATCAGGTGAGAGGGTTAGAAGTGAATTATTCTTTTCGTTCGGGAAATATTTCATGCAGGCGGCTATATCTACTTCCTGGCAGCCTCTGACAAAATGAACTCCGAGTTCCTTAGCAATTTCAGCATCATTACCAAAGGACTTTATTTGAAGAGCTATATTATTCTGATCGATGGATGTATTCATTACGGGACTGACCAGCAGGTTTATTCCCTGTGTTTTTGCTTCCACCGCTGTGATTTTTCCCTGTCGATAGGCCATTTCTGCGGAACGTGCCGCTCCCAGCGCCAGAGGAAAAGGAAAACGGGTTGCCTGCAGATCCCAGTACCATGCACCACTTTCAAGGTGTGCTCCGACAAGTAAAGGAATCTCTGATATGGTTTGTATTTCCAGTATTTCTTCACGCAGCTTGAATCCGTTAAATTCATTTCTGATTTCAAGTTTTAAAGTATCCAGATTTGTACTGAAGAATACAGAACCGGGTTGGTATTTCCTCACTAATGAATTGATACTTCTCTTGTAGTTCGGATACAGGAAGTACTGAATCGGATCAATACTAAGACTGAGAAATTGACCTATTTTCTGGTTATCATCCATAGATGCCAGGGTTTCCTCGATCCAATTGTCCTCTTTTTCTGTAATTTCCCTTTCACAACCTGAGAAGAAAACAGCGGACATTGCTAACAATAATACCAGGAATAAATTAATTTTATAGATTAATCTCATAGCACACCCTTTTTAAAATATTAAATAATGTAATAAAATAATAAAAACATATAATGCCTGTCTACACGATCGTGTAAGTATTTTTGACAGACGAATTAATCGAATAATCAATGAAAACGTACTGAGTATAAACCGAAAGAGCACCTGTTCAATGAAAAAATACTGAAAAAAGCTTAACAAAAATAGAATGTAATATCTTTAAAATCAATATTTATATGAAATATAATTGTTTAACCTGCTAAAGTAAAGAGTTTGAGAGGATTTGAACTTCAAATAAAATAAACAATGAAGAATTGTAAAATAAATATTTATTTTTTAATAATTGATTCTCATCCTCAAATTTTCATCTTACCAGAAGATTACATAGAGACACAGAGTAACTGCTATCACTGCAGTGCCCATCCAAATCACTGACGGTGTGGTTCTCATGTCAAAATCCCTTTTGACCGGCATAACTTTGGGTTCTTTCAGGGGCTTGACGGCTGTTATCAATGCCATTGTCAGGATAATACATACAAAAGTAATTGCCATTCGATTAAGGAATGCAATCTCCCCGAAATATTTCAAGAGAAAACCGTAAATGGGAACATTAAGAATTAAGGCTGCGACCCCCGCTGTAGGTGGAGTACGTTTGAAAATCAATCCAAAAACGAAAGCAGCAAGAATTCCCGGCGAAATAAAGCCCTGAAATTCCTGAATATAATTAAAGATTCCTTTAAATCTTTCCGCACCAAGCTGCGGTGCTATCAGACAACCGATAACAACAAAAACAATGGTCATAATGCGGCCGACCGTTACAAGCGAATGGGGAGATACATCTTTCTTGAAATGACGCTTGTATAAATCCAGGGTGAATATAGTGGATGCGGAATTGAGCATAGATGCGAGCGAACTTATAACTGCACCTGATAGTGCTGCAAAAATAAATCCTCTCAATCCAGCAGGAATAAGATTTCTGATCAAGAGCGGGTAGGCGGCATCGCTGGTGGCATAGAGTTGATCACTGTAAAGCTGTGCAGCCATTATTCCCGGGAAGATAATAATGAACGGGATAATGAGTTTAATACCAGCTGCGAAAATGATGCCGAGCTGGCCCTGTTTGAGGCTTTTGGCTGCAAGGGCTCTTTGTGTTATGAACTGGTTCAGGCCCCAATAGTAAAAGTTTGGTATCCAGAGACCTATGACAAGAGCAGTCCAGGGAATAACCGAGTGATCTCTCGGAAGTATCATATGGAGTTTATCGGAATTGGTTTCAAAGAATTTGCCTACACCGCCGACTGCGTTGAAACCGAGTACCATGGTTATTACTCCGCCGATAATCAGAGCCGATCCCTGGAAAAGGTCAGCCCATGCCACAGCTTTTAATCCGCCCCACGTGGTATACAAAGCAGCTATGCCGCCGATGAGCCATATGGCATGTAACATTTTCATATCGAATATGGTATGCAATGTCAGACCACCGGAGTATATAACGGCAGCAATAGTCACAAAAGCATAGATCACAACTGTGTATAAAGCCATAATTGCGCGGGCTACTGAATTGTAGCGATATTCGAGATACTCCGGAATTGTGTAAATACCGCTTTTGAGGAACTTCGGAAGGAAAAAAAGCGCCACGAACACAAGTGTAATTGCCGCCATCCATTCGTAACTGGCAACAGCCAATCCAGCAATTCCGGCTCCCTGACCGGACATACCGACGAAGTGTTCGGTGGAAATGTTGGCTGCTATGAGGGAAAGACCGATCAACGGCCAAAACAGTCCGCGACTGGCCAGAAAAAAATCCTCGCCGGTTTCTTCTTTACGGCTTTTATACATGCTTGTACCGATAGTAACCACAAAAAAAGATAAAAAAAGTCCGATGTCCAAGATGCTTAGTTTCATAATACGTGCTCCCTGGTTTTATTATCGTTCTGTCAGAAATATTCACAAAAAATATTAGTTATTTCATTGTTTAATAATAAGTTGAATATAATATTTTTGTTCTCCCCCAAATTTTCTTTGATTGTTATTTGACCTGATATATTCATAAACCTATTTTGAACCTGATTTTTTATTAATACTTATGTCCTTTTCTTTGCTTGTCCAAAGAAAAGAACGAAAAGACACGAAGAGCCGCGAAGCGCAAAGACGCCCCGTGAAAAGCCTTTTTCCTCCCCGACTTGATCGGGGATTACTTCGTGTTTTTCGGGAATTGCAGAACTCACGTGCCTTCGGCACGCTCAAACAGCTGCAATTCT
>JBHPFF010000103.1:0-11032 GCA_042572165.1 Candidatus Latescibacterota bacterium
ATAGTATATTTAAAAACTATGAAATATTACTTGTAATTTATAGAGGAGATTACCTGTGCCGCAGCATAAACAGTTCAAAAAAAACATGAGAAAAATTGAGAAAGCAAGTCTGAGAAACCATGCAGCTAAATCTCGTTTGAATACAATGATTAAAAAGATTCGCGCTGCTGCCACCAAGGAAGAGGCTCATAAGGCTCTGATCATGGTTGTCCCGGTGATTGACTCTAATGCCAGAAAAGGCATTATCAAAAAGCAGACTGCCTCACGGAAAAAGTCACGGCTGACAAAATACGTTGCAAATATGGCGTGACAGCCTTCGTGATAAACATAGGAAAAGGGGTGTCGTATGACACCCTTATTTTTTTATAAAATGATATTAAGTCACCGTTATGATGCTTGCTGATGACAGAAGGAGTTAAACCTGTGAAAAAGTTTTCTGTCATGCATACATGGCTCAAGGAAATACGCGCTAATTTCCTTGTTCTGCCTGTAGCGCTTGTCATGATAGGAGGGGCTGCCGCTTATTGTGAGGACATCTTTAATCCCGTGTTATTTATTATAACCCTTTTCGGTGTGACTGCAGCACATATCAGTGTAAACCTTTTCAACGAATACTCGGACTGGCGAACCGGTATAGACGAAAGAACCAAACGGACTCCTTTCAGCGGCGGTTCCGGAAACCTCCAGAAGGGTCTGATTGCACCAGGGCATGTTAGAACAGCGGCATGGGTGACACTTGCGCTTGCTTTTTTTACCGGTGCCGGTCTATTGGCTGTATCGGGATGGCAGGTTATGATTTTCATGGCTCTGGGTGGTGTAACTGTAGTTATCTATACTGATTACCTTACTAAATGTATGCTCGGCGAAATCGCAGCCGGATTTGCCCTTGGTTCTCTTGTTGTGCTGGGGGCGTATTACGTTCAGGCTGGATCCCTGACATCAACGATAGTCTGGGCATCGATAGCGCCCGGACTATTGACAATGCTTCTTTTGCTTCTCAACGAGTTCCCCGATGCCGAGGCGGACAAAGTCGGCGGACGGAGGCATCTTGTGATTGTTCTCGGCAAACAGCGGGCAGCGGTTGTATATTCTATACTGCTCGCCAGTGTCTACATTATTCTTGTTCTTGGAGTTATCACTGGGGAATTGCCTGGTACCGTATTGATCAGTCTTGCCACTATCCCCTTTGCCGCAGGAGCGATGTATCACGCCCTGAGGTATGCCAACGATTCCGAAAGGATTGTCACCGCTCTTGGTTTGAATGTAATCGTCGTCCTGGCAACCGATTTTCTCATTGCGCTCGGGTTTTTGCTTGGGTGAATAACAGTGGAAAACTATGAAATTTAAAAGGGGTATCCAAAATCAGGATACCCCTTAGTTTTATAAACCGCCGAGTGGTTTAGAAATTATAACTTACTGAAACTGCGAAGAGATTGGCACTGCTTTCAAAATTGCCGTTACCAACAGGATATGCACCACGCTGCTGAAGTGCCAGAGCGCCATTTGACGTAGCTTGGTCAACATTGTCAACTTTATCGTCATCGTTAGTATCAGAATATCCAATAAGGTTGTTTTTTGTACGGTCGGAAAAACTCAGGAACATGTAGCTTGCATCAATCCTGAACATCCCGATTTTGTATCCCGCCCCAAAGGAGATTCCGGTACGGTCGTTATCCGGCAGTTGCCCGTCAAAGGTATTATCAGGAACGGGGGACTGGTCGAAAAGAAAACCGCCCCGGGCAACAAGAGACTCATTTATGTCATACGATGTACCGGCACGGAATACGAAGGAATTTTCCCAGTCCTTATCCATGGTAGACTTGTCTTTGGGTTTGTCATCAGCAAAATCAATAGTGAGTTCGTCATACACCGACCAGCCGACAAAATCGAAATCCACTGATGCATCCCATATGTCAGTAATATCATATTTTGCCCCGAGATTAAGCATCCATGGCAGATGGAGTGTTGTTTCACCATCCTGTGTCGCGGGCATTTTCGAAGCGACACCTGTATAGAGTAATGTTCCCATTCCGGGTATGTTTTCGATAGCGGTTTTATTATGTGAGAATTTGGCGTCTCCCTCATATTCAATATCGGTTGCACCGCGATAAGAAATACCAAGTTGCAGTTTCTCAATGGGTGTGATGAGTGCACCGATATTGTAACCGAATCCTGATCCGCTGCCGTCGAGTGAAAAATGGCTGTCATAGTCTGTGTTGGCTATCATGGGTGCGGTTATGGATGCCAGTGCTGTATCTTTGGTCTCACCATAAAGAACAAGTCCGGTATCAATCTTTTTTTCAATAGTTGCATTTGAGTATACATATGATACCCCTACCCCGAGCGAGATCATATCGTTTACCTTATATGCGATAGTGGGATTAGCATAAATACATTGTATTTCGGCTAATGTAGATGTATAGCGGCCATTCCATGTTTCATCCCAGTCGGTTCCGAGTCCAAAGGGTGCATACACTCCAAAACCGAGTACTACTCTTTCGTTAAACCGTCGTGCCGCATAAAGCTGGGGTGGTAAAAAAGTTTTCTTTTCGGCATCAAGCGAGGCGCCGTTACCCGCATAAGCATGTCCTGGTATAATCGGTATCACACCGAGGTATAATTCCGTATTTTCTACATAACCGATGCCGGCTGGATTGTAAAAAATTGAACTCAAGTCTTCGGAACGGGCTGTCATTGCTGCAGAAAAGCCAAGGGCAGCGGCGCCCTGCTCCGGAATGGCAAGACCGGAAGCCCACACCTGGGCAGTCCACAAAAGCATCACCGGAATCAGTACCATGATCAACTTTTTCATTTTCCCTCCTAAGTAATAGTTAAACGAAAATACGGAACGTAATAATTATCAAAAGTATAGTGAATACAGAAATATAGTGTCAACAATAAAGTTATAATTCACATGATGACTGTTTTAATATTCTGGCAGATACTGCATTCTTCTATCCGCCGTATGAGCGGTATCGTTCGGCAACCTCAAAAATCCTTGCCACATTTTCGTCCGGAGTGCCGTAATCCATATTTATACAGCATATACCGATGTTTGCAAGGTCTCCAGAGTTTTCGAGAAGGTTAATGAGGTCTCTCTCAACCTCGTCAGGAGTACAGGTTTGAATTTTTACAGGGGAGAGGCGGACGTTAAAAAAAGCATCGGGGATCATTGATCGGCAGAAGGCAATATCAGCACCCCAGCCGACATCGAAAAAAAATGCCTCCCTGACCTTTGAATAGCCTGCCGCCACATTGTGCATGTTATCTCCGCAGTGATGGATACCGTAAGGCTGCAAACGTTTGGAGAGTTCGATCTCATGGGGCAGGAGAAATTCTTCGTAGGTTTTGTTCGAAATCATTTGAACGGAACAGTTCGACTGTAAGTTGATTGAGGGTTCAACAGCCTCGATGGTGCGGTTTACCGAGATGGAGGTGGTTCCGGTTTCTTTCCGCACTACTGAAAGTATTTCACAAACGCTATTATTCATTTTATCATAAACAGCATGTACTGCCGGAGGATTGTCATAATATGCAAGGAAGATGTTGTGTCCCATAAGATCGAGCGCCAGATTCTGGAGATTTCCCCAGCCGATATCACCTTTTACATAACCGAAACGCTCTTTGAGTGTTGCGATGAGTTTAAATAAGTCCTTAAATTCTTTATTGTCCGAGGGATCCGGAGCTTCCATGTCTTTTAGTTCCTCAAGGGACATATTTTTCGGTTCGACGACGGGGCTGCTGTTATCATAATACCGGATTTTGCATCCCCAGAGCGAGGATATCATAAAACCGGCAGCAAGGTGCACCGGGCCGATAACCGGTTCAGGCGCCGGGTGTTCCTCGCCATATCCATACTGGCCGAAATGCTCCCACAGAATACGTTTCATGCGCATCTCGTCCGCGACTCTCCGGTCAGGATCGAAAAAGAAATCACGGTCGAAAGTGATACCTGCTTCGTTATACCACCAGTTGGGATGAAAAACAAGCTCAACCGGTAAAAATGTTTTGGATTCTATTTTCATAAATTACCACCATTTATTACTCAATTCAAATAGCGCTTATTCATCAATATATATTAAAAGCTGTGTTGCAGCAAAAAAGATTTTGAAAAAACATTAAATATGTATTTATTGAAACTGAAAATAAAAATTGGATGAATTACATAAAAAGGGAAATCTCATGAATGGTATGAAAAAAAAGATAGCGTTGATAGTATTTTCAAATGACATGGACAAGGCAATGGCCGCATTTATTCTGGCCACAGGAGCTGCCTCAGCCGGAATGGAAGTTTCTATGTATTTTACTTTCTGGGGGCTTTCACTTCTTAGGAAAAAGAAAATTCATTGCAAAGGCAAAACACTCATCGAACGCATGTTTGGCTGGATGCTTCCCGAAGGGCCGGATGGTGCTGTGCTCTCAAAGATGAACTTATTTGGTCTCGGAACCGCGATGATGAAAAGGGTTATGCGTAAGAAAAAAATGCTACAACTTTCGGATCTTATAAACATAGCACAATCACTCGATGTCAAGATCATCGCATGCTCCACATCCATGGAGATGATGGGAATAAAACAGGAAGAACTATTAGATACAATTAATGTTGGTGGTGTTGCTACTTATCTTGCAGAAGCAAGTGAGACGGATATCAATTTGTTTATTTAGGTACTGTCAAAAGTATCATGAAAACTGAATGAAAAGATTGAAAAGATAAAAAACAAGCTATGGAAATGCCGTGAGCATTGAAAAGTCTGTGACTTTCCAACACTCACCTGGACAAACGAAATACGTTTGCCCACATTATCATAGCTTCAACAACAATAGATATAAGAATTTGAATTTTATAAAGATCTCAAATGCTGTGAAACTCTGGCTCATCAGGTACCAATTTACTACCCTTTGAAAAGCCCCGAGTGAGCTAGGATTTTTCGAAAAAGAATTGCAGCTGTTTGAGCGTGCCGAAGGCACGTGAGTTCTGCAATTCCCGAAATACATGAAGTAATCCCCGATCAAGTCGGGGAGGGAAAAGGCTTTTCATGGGGCGTATTTACCTTTCGTTCTTTTCTTTGGACGAGCAAAGAAAAGAACATAAGTATTAATAAAAAATAAGGATTAAAGCAAGTTTATGAATATACAAGGTTAATAACAATCAAAGAAAATTTGGGGGAAAACAAAGAAAATATATTTAACTCATATATAAACATAGATATAACTAAAATCTTTTATCAAGATTTTTGACAGAACGGTTTATTTACATAGGCGATTTTTTTTATGAAAGAAATTTGTGTAAACAGTGAAGCCATTGCTTTTTGTGGTCTTTATTGTGGCGCTTGCAGAAGTTATCTCAAGGGAAAATGTCCCGGTTGCACTGAAAACGAAAAGGCCTCCTGGTGTAAAGCCAGAAAATGCTGTATAGAGCATTCTTACCGTAGTTGTGCTGACTGCCTCATTGTTGATAATCCGGGAGATTGCAAAAAACTGAATAATTTTATTGCAAAGCTTTTTGCCCTTGTTTTTCGATCCGACAGGATGGCATGTTTAGCATCTATCAAGGAAAAGGGATATGATGACTATGCACGGGAAATGGCTGAAAAAGGGATTATGACCATAAAGCGGTAATAAAGAGAAAAACTATGCGGATACTTGTTTTCGGCGCAGGTGCGGTAGGACAGGCAGTGGGATGTATGCTTTCCGCACACGGGCATGATGTTGATCTGATAATGCGTCCAAGGTTTATTGAGAAAATAACGGCCGGGGGGCTTGCGGTTACTGGGATTTTCGGAGACTATAGTACAGATGCTGCCAGAGTTGGGTTTTTTGCCTCTATTGAGGATATAAAAGAGAATTCATACAATTACATTCTTATAACGACTAAATCTTACGATACAAAAATCGCGGTAACAGAAATACTGAAACTCCGTGATCAGTCATTTTTCCCTGTATCGATGCAGAACGGCTGTGGTAATCTGGAAATGCTTGTTGAACATTTCGGTGAGGAACGGTCTCTCGGTGCCCGGATTATCACCGGATTTGAGATCGAGCGTCCCGGTCTGGTAAGAATCACTGTTACGGCTGATGCCATTCATATCGGGGGATTCAGGGAAGGCGAAATTCCCGAATCTGCCAGAATTATCGCTCAGGCTGTCAACGACTCCGGTATGCCCTGTGTCACTACGTCATATATCAAACATGACCTGTTTGCAAAACTGCTTTATAACAGTGCCCTTAACCCCCTTGGTGCAATCCTGGGAGTTCATTACGGCGCTCTTGGTGACGATGCCGGCACCCGGGCAATAATGAATGATGTCATCGCCGAGGTGTTTGCCGTTATCGAAGCAATGGGGGCGAAAACTCACTGGGGAATAGCCGAAGATTATCAGGCCTTCTTTTATGATACACAGATTCCCGCTACGTACAATCACCGGCCATCCATGCTGCAGGACATTGAAAACGGTAAAAAAACCGAAGTGGATGCTTTGACCGGCTACGTAAGTTCACAGGGAAGGCGTCTTGGCGTTAATACTCCTGTCTGCGATACCCTTACGGCAATCATTCGGTACAAGGAGAGGAAAATTGTCAAAGAAAATTGATAACATTCACATCGTAGCAAGTTCTTTTAATCTCCTCATAAAAAAATCGTAGGTTTCCTTGTCAGTGGTCTCGGGTATTCCCCCTGTATCCATGAACATCCACCTTCCGACTTTTTTGGCGCGCTTGAAAAGGGATGTCAGATAATCATTCTGTGTATTTCTGTCCCATTCGAAAAAGAACTTGTGGCATCCGCCGACTGGAATTGTTTCCCCTCGTGGATTATTTTCCAGAAACTCGATGAGATCCATTGATTCATAGATATCAAAAGGGTTAAGCATATCAACACCCGTTGAATGTATCAGGGGTAGGATCTTATTGATATTTCCGTGGCTGTGAAGGTGGACACAGGCGCCGTAATCGTGAGCGAGGTCACAGAGTTTTTTATGCCAGGGTAAAATCAACTTCTCGTAAAGTTCCGGGCTTATGAGAAGATTGTCTGCCGAACCGAGATCGTCACAGAGAACGATACAGTCTACACCTCGAGAAAGCATCTCGTCTGCGGCGGCAATATTCCATTCCCCGATTCTGTCAATGAGTTTCTTCACATTCACCGGGTCTGTGAGCATGGAAGCAAGGAACTCCTGGTAGTCAAGGTAGAAATAATGCGGTCCGCTGAAAAAACCATTGAGATTGGCTGCTGTTACATAACCCGCCTCCCTGAAAAAGACAACATCATCGTCAAATCCCCTGTACCGCAAAGGATCGTGAGGATCCGGAAGTTCGAGTCTGTCAACATCGGAAGCAGATTTCAGGGGATAATCGAAATCACGGTAAAAATGGGGATTTTTCCTGACGATGCGTTTTGAGCCTGTTTCACATTCAAGAAACCGCTCGTTTTCCTGTACTTGCATAAGGCGGAAATGGAACTCACCCGGGCCGCCATGACCCAGCGCCATATTGGCACCCCAGCCGGTAACCACGACAGGCTTCATGAGGGCGGTATTGTAGTTGAGTGTGTGTTCACGCTCCTCATCGGATAGACGGTTCCATGGGTAGTCAGTCCTTTCGGGATTATGGGAAAGGTTGTCGGGAAACCTGTATTCGGGATTGAGTTTTCTGGCAGTATCCTCATTTTCAAATCCCATCAACCACAGGGGAACAGTATCATATTCTTCTCCATGCAAAAGAGCAAAAAAATTTTCTCTATGGGTCAATTTGCACCTCTTGATCACATATCTTATTCAAAATTCACGGTCAAAGTTTTCCGCCATACACAGGGACAGTGAGCCATGACTATTCACAGCAGGCGTACAGTCTATTTTACCCTGGGATTAATAAGGCCGTACAATTCCCCTGCGGCGTATCCGAAATGCTTCAAGATATAGACCACCATTACATGAGGCGTTAAAAGCAGCGACTTTTCTTTGATACAATAAATGAGAGAATAGAGAAAAATAACAGGAAAGTAGACCAGTGGAATCAGGAATATATTTGAAAACGGAAAAAGAATTGATGAAGATAATACAACAATAAAAATAAGAGGCATAATATAATAAAATCCCCACATACGCGGATACCGTTTAAGAAGTCTTGCCCTGCCCTTGCCGTATCTGAACATATTTTTCAGCCACTTAAGCGGAGTCGATCTCATTTTGTGCCGTACAAATGAGTCCGGAATAAACAGGAATCGCCGGCCTGCGGCTTGTAACCGGTAATTAATATCGGCATCCTCGGCTTCACTCCCCAACGATTCGTCATAGCAACCAATTTCAATGAGCTTTTGCTTGTCATATAAAACATTCAGATTGGCAAGGCTTTGGACAAACAAAGGTTTCTTGAACCTCCGTCCCTGAGCGCTGTTGAAACTACCCAGATAAGAATTGATCGCTATTCCGATTGCCTGCAAAAAATAGCATGCGTTAACGGGCGGAATATTCGTGCCCCCGACAGCGATAACACTTCTGTCAGTTTGATGGATTTCGTTATAATGCTTAACGAGAATAGCGAGCCAGTCCTCAGGGGCTTCACAGTCGGCGTCAATAAACGCCACATGGTCATGGCGAGAGGCTTTTATACCGGCATTTCTCCCCGCAGCAGTGCCATGTTTCGGTTCAACCACGAGATGAACGTTTTTATTGTCCTTTTCAATTTCCCTGACCAGTTCCTGAGTCCTGTCACCGGAGCCTCCATCTATTACGTTCATCTCGTATTTATTGGGTGGATATGACTGATGTAACAGGGAAGAAAGACAGGCTTTGATATTGTCTTCTTCGTTTATGCAGGTAATAACAATCGAAACGTTTATTGTAAATTACTCCCTTACAGGTTTATTAGATTTGTGCTCGGATAGCAAGGTTTATCAAAACTATTCATAAAATATGATTTTAGAACCTTCTCTGTCAATAGTGAACGGCAGAGTCCTGCAGTCAAGGCGAGTGGAAAGGTATTCGTGGTCCTCGTGAAAAATTAAAAGAAAACCGGTGCCTCCTGCACCCAGGAGTTTACCGCCTTTTGCCCCGTATTTCAAGGACTTTTCATATAGTTTATCTATTGTTTTATTTGTAATTCCCCGTGCAAGTTTCTTCTTATAAGACCACCCTTCATCTAAAAGAGAGCCGAGATTAGTTATTTCATTGTTGATAAGCGATTGTTTGAAACGTTCCACCTGGCTGAGCATTCTTTCCAGGTGCTCATAATTTTTTGTGCCGCTTGATATTTTACTTTTCTGCTCACCAAGTAAATCCCTGGCTTTCCTCTGTCCACCGACATAATACAATCGGAGGTATTTTTGCAGCTTGATTTTTACAGATCCGGATATCAAAACAGGCGATACATCAACTGTTTCATCCCTGTTGAAACGGATATGATTCAGGTTTCCATATGAGGCTGCATATTGATCCTGTTTGCCGATGGGTTCTTTTAAAATATCTATTTCTATCTCACAAGCCTCTGCTGCTAGCCCGCTTTTTGAAATCGTTTTCCCTTTGTAAGCATACAGGGCATTAAGAAGTCCAACCGTGAAAGAACTTGAAGAACCAAGTCCTGTGCCGGAAGAAATATCCGCAAAGCTGGCAATCTCGATGCCCTTCTCGATTCCAACCCTTTTAAGGCATTCTCGAAAAATCGGATGTTTAATTGCATCCACATCGTTTACATCTTCTGTCCTGGAGTATTTAAGCCGTATCTTGTCATGAAAGTAAGGATGTATTACGATGTACATGTATTGTTGAATAGCTGCAGAGATCACAGCGCCTGTGCCATTCTTGTTGTAAAAATCACTAAAATCACTTCCGCCTCCAACAAAGCTCACACGAAAAGGTGTTCTGCTGATGATCATAAACTCCTCTTTACCTTAATTTCATCCCTGTATAGTTCAATATCCGCATATTGTTTAGAGTTAACAATTATTGGAAACTCATCGCTCATTCTTTTATCATACAACTGTTCTATCTGGTTTTCAGTAAAGTTCTTCCATCGGTAAAACGTGTAAAACCTCTCTCGTCTTTCCTGCTCATCCGTTTCGCAATAGATACAGACAGTTGATATTCTTCGCAATCCCTCGATATCCAGCGCCGGGACGCCTTCAACGATCACTACCCCCGGTTTTTTTATAGTGAGTGAACAACCGTTTTTAACGGTTCTGGAATATGAGTCGTAAATCCGTATCTGAACCCCTCCTTCGTTCATCAGTTTAACCATGTCTTCCTCGATCGATTTATACCTGTATCGCTCCCGCACAGTCATGGAATCTGTTCTGTCTTCTGTACCGTGAAGCCAATTGTCTAAAGACACCACTGTTACAGTGATGTTTTGCCGTTCAAATATGTCCTTCAAGCACTTAACAAAGGTTGACTTCCCGGAACGAGCAAGGCCGCCAATGGTTATTATATTCAATGGATTATCTAAATCCACATGTTTTATTATTTCTTTTGCTGCTTTGTCAAATTTGCTTTTACCTTCAAGTATAAACTCGACTCCCTCCATTAAATCATTGAAAACGAAATCAGGTGTTATGGTATATTTTCCGTCTTTGCCGCCATTTCCGGTTCTCACCAGTATCGTGTTCATTCCCGCATTGACACCGGTTTGAATGTCTGAAGTCGAATCGCCGATAAACCAGGAAGATTCTCTATCCACATTATATCGTAACACCGCTTTCTCAATCAATCCGGTTTTGGGTTTTCTGCATTCGCATTCTGTTTTGTAGACAGGATTTTCTCCGGGATATCCTGAGTCCGGGTGATGCGGACAGAAATAGATGTCGTCAAGATATGAACTTTCCATGCCCAGTAATGTTTCAAGCTTATTATGGATACTGTGAATTGTGGTAATATCACAAAGATTCCTTGCAACGACCGACTGATTTGTGATCATGATGCACAGATAATCGGATCGATTGACCTTTCCTAGTGCAGGTGATGAAAATTCGTATAATTCAAGGTCTTCTGGCTTGTGCAAAAGCTCCACATGTTTTATTAACGTTCCATCCCTGTCAATAAAA
>JBHPFF010000104.1:0-11012 GCA_042572165.1 Candidatus Latescibacterota bacterium
AACCGGCGAATCAGGTACCGGCAAAGAGCTTGCAGCACGTGCCGTACACTATACGAGCCCGCGCAAGAACGAACAGTTTATCAAAATAAACTGTGCCGCACTGCCCGCCGAACTCATGGAGAGCGAGCTGTTCGGACACGAGAAGGGCGCGTTCACAGGCGCCATCAGGAGATACCGCGGCCGGTTTGAGCGTGCGAATTGCGGCACGCTCCTGTTGGATGAAATAAGCGAAATGAGCCCGAAGCTTCAGGCGAAACTTCTAAGAGTTCTGCAGGAGCGTGAATTTGAACCGGTCGGGTCTTCCAATACGATCAAGGTCGATGTGCGTATTATCGCCACAACCAACCGTAACCTGCCATGTGAAATTGAAAACGGAAGGTTCAGAGAGGATCTGTACTACCGGCTTAATGTCATAAACATTTACCTGTGCCCGCTCAGAGAGAAGCTGGAGGATATTCCGTTACTGGCGGCTCATTTTCTGGAGAAATACAACCGCGAGAACGGCAGAGCCATAGAAGGCATAGCAGATGAGGTTCTGGAAATATGGAAACAGCATAACTGGCCCGGGAATGTTCGTGAGTTTGAGAACGCGGTTGAAAGATCTGTAGTTATGTGCAAGGGGAGGATGCTTAAACGTTCGGATATTCAGATGCAAATTGAACATCCCAGAAAAGAACAGACAATGCATCAAGTTGATTCTTTTGGCGCCTATTCCGGTGTAACTTTTAATATAGGCACAAGTCTCGACGAAGTGGAACGTGAACTAATCCTCAGAACACTTGAAACTGAAGGGGGTAACAGAACGAATACTGCGGAGATACTCGGTATCAGTGTTCGCACTCTCCGTAATAAACTGGCCCAATATGGAGAAATGGATGCATTTAAATAGTTATATGTGATGCATATCACATCATTGTTTGTAATGTTAAATATATCGTATATATTTTAACTGCCGGAAGAACTAGAAACAGGATAAAATCCCCTGCTGTGAGTCTCAAACATGATATAGATTTTCAGTTATGAGACAACCAACGGGAAAATATTTCCTTTCTCTCAATATCAAATACCCCGTAAATGAAATGACGTGGGCAGTAGTGCTTGCGTCAATTTTTTATAATATCTTGATTATATTTAGGATAAATGCTGTGTTGCTCTCTCTGGAGTATCCGTTTGGCATGGTCTTTGCTAATATTTAAAGACAAGAAAAAAATGCGCACTAAAAAAATTATGATATAAGGTAAGCCTCATGTTAAAAGGGATATTGTTTAAACAGCGACCGGATGTACTCCTCGAAAAGATGCTGGACAAGGCAGCGCTGACTCAGCGTGTTATAGCATCGAATGTCGCCAATATAGGTACTCCCGGTTACGAACGGCTCGGAGTAAGCTTTGACGAGAAACTGAATAAAGCGATGAGACCGGAATTGATGCATATCAAGCGTACTGATCCGCGTCACCTGCCGGATCCTCACTTGCCTCTCAAGCTTAGACCCGAGGTAGCGAAAGTGGAGAACGGGTACTGGAATGGTATCAACAATGTCAATATAGATCAGGAGATGGTTGACCTTGCGAAAAATCAGCTTGATTTCAATATCGCGGCAAAGATAAAAAGTATAAGGATCAACCAGCTCAGAACCGCAATTCGCGGAAGGCGATAACATTTAGGAACTAGCTATGAGATATATCAGTTACAGAGACAGTTTGTTCAGAGGAAATATTTTCCGGTCAGTTGATATTGCGGCATCAGGAATGACCGCACAGCGGAAGAGAATGGATGCAATATCTTCCAATATTGCGAATATGTCTGTAACCAACGCGGACGGCAACGGCAATCCGTATTTGAGACGGCATGTTAATATGAATCCTGATCCGCGGAGAACATTCTCGGAAATCCTTAGCAAAGTAAGCCGCAGGCTGAAAACAACACGTCCCGATCATATAAGAGAAACAATAAGTATGAATATGAAGAGTGAACTTACGCCGCTTGTTGATGGTCAGGAGATCGAGATTCCCAATATGAGAAAGAATGTTATTTTTGATCCTTCTCACCCGGATGCTGATGCCGACGGATTTGTTACCTATCCGGATGTAAACATAGTGGAAGAGTTGACTGACCTGATGATAGCGCAAAGGACTTTTGATGCGAATGTAACAGTTGTCAATGCGGCAAAACAGATGATCATGAGGTCTCTCGATATCTGAGTGAGGTGAGAAACTACGATGCTGGAAGTTCGTGCAATCGGTGATGCTCTAAAATATGCTTACGGTAATGATACATCACCCAATGAGAAAAACCAGGGTGCGGAATTTACCGAACTTATGGAAAATTCGGAGTACGAATTTACCGAATCCCCCGAATTATCTGTTGTGCAGACCGCCACTCATGATGACCTGATAGTCAGTTCGGATAGAGAAGTTGTTACCTATACGTTTTTAGGGAAAAAAGCATTATTCAACAAGTTTTCAGGGAGGAATGTCGATATTGCGATATAATTTTTCAAGGATATACGTGAAGAAATGGTTTATCATACTTGTTAACCTGGTTCTATTTATAGCAGCCCTGTATATTGTGGAACCGGGGATGAACAAAACTGCGGAAACGCATGAAAAGTTGTATGTGCCGTGGGAGGTAAGGCTTCCCCATATCACTCTGACCGGTGAAATGAAGGCAGTAATGTTTTTTGAGGATTTGAGAATTGATCCCTCAGTTATCAACCAGAAAGAAATTATGGAGAGTATAAGTCCTTGGGATCGCTATATCAAACACTATTCCTCCCAGCACAGTTTGGATCCTGATCTCATCAGTGCTGTTATTTATGCGGAAAGCAAGGGTAATCCATTCAGCGTGTCGAGAGACGGTGCCCTTGGACTCATGCAGATTATGCCTTCGACGGCAGATTTTATGGGTTTCGACAATATGCTTGATCCGGAAGAAAACATCAAAGCCGGCGTGAAATATATGGCCTGGCTGGTCAAACGTTACGAAGAAACGCATGTTTTATGGGCATGGAACGCAGGTCCCGGTAGACTGAAAAGAAACTTTCTCCCTAATGAAACAAAAAAATTCATAGTGGAAGTTATTTCAGTAAAAACTTACCTGAAGGATGAAAAAAATAATACGATTTAAGTTGACAATTTAAATATTTTATTTATTTTAAAATAATGTACAATACGTGTGAAATTTTATTGTGCGTCAGTGAAACGGTTCTTATTTTATAAGGAGGAATGAACCGTGAATAATCCGATAAACCGGGTAGGACAAAAAGGCCTTTCTCCGGTTCAGCAAAGCCTGAGGGAAAAGACCGAACCCAAGGACGAATCGTTCGGTAAAATTCTCAAGGGTTTTGTTGATGAGGTCAACACACTACAGCACAGTGCCGATGAATCGATTGAAAAGCTGGCGACTGGTGAAATCACTGATGTTCATCAGGTGATGATTGCTGTTGAGGAAGCGAACACCGCTATGGAGTTTATGCTTGAGATTCGTAACAAGATTGTGGATGCCTACCAGGAAATCATGAGAATGCCAGTGTAATGATGCCTCAAGTATACTGGCTGACATACCCGGCACTAACCTGTAGGAGGCACTTACATGTTTGAGTTGATTGAAAATTTGATTGTGAGGATAAGGGAAGTCTGGGTTTCTATGACCTTGAATCAGAAGGTTATAACCGGAGGTATGTTGGTTGCTTTACTTTTCTCCGCATTATATATCACCACACTCAGTGACAGAATACAGAATTATGCGGTACTTTTTGCTCAGCTCGATGCGCAAAGTGCCAGCAAAACCATAGCCCATCTCGAACAGGAAAATATCCCCTACCGCCTGACACAGAATGGGACTGCCATCGAGGTTCCTGCGGATCAGGCCGACAGATTGAAAATTGAATTAATTGCTGAAGGATTACCTGAAAGCGGTGTGGTCGGCTACGAAATCCTCGACACCACCAATTTCGGTATGTCCGACTATCTTCAGAAAATCAACTACCGACGGGCGATGGAGGGTGAGCTTCGCAAGACACTTAGAGAATTCAATGAGGTCGAAGATGCAAAGGTCGGCCTTGTAATCCCTGAACCCGCCCTTTTTGCCGAAACCGAACAACCACCCACAGCTTCCGTTCTTCTCAAATTGAGGCGCGGCAGGAGTATCTCTCCACAGTCCGTAGTGGCGATACAGAATCTCATTGCCTCTGCAGCGGTCGAAGGACTTGATCCCGCCAATGTTACAATCGTCGATACCGGGGGAAATCTGTTAAGCAAGCCGAGGGTAGATGAGCTTGCTTTACAGTCAGGCACAATGATGGAACTCAAATTCAGCTATGAGCGGGTTCTTGCTAACAAAGTCAAGAACATGCTTGATGGAGCGTTTGGTTCAGGAATTGCTCTGGTAAATATAAATGCCGATCTCGATTTTGACCGAATTGAACGGGAGACCATATCATATGACCAGGATAACAGCGCCATTGTTGCCCAGGAGCGCGAAGAAGTAACCAATCCCGCAACTGAGGGTGGGGCAAGCGAGTTAGAAATAACAAATTACGATACCGGCAGCATCGTTGAAAGGCTTGTTAAAAGCCCGGGAAGTACAGTTAACAGGCTTACAGTGAGTGTTTTGTTGGACGACAGAGATTCCACCTGGGTTGATGATGATGGTACAACCCAAATGGCGAATATACCATGGAGTGCTGAACAACTTAATTCCATCCGTTCCATAAGCGAAACTGCTATTGGATACAACGCTGCAAGGGGTGATCTCCTGGTAGTCGAAAACATTGAATTCGGCGCCCGTGAAATCCCTGAAATCGGAGAGGCACCTCTTCGAGCGGCAGTATTGGAGAGTGTTAAGGTGATCACCATGGGGGTGATCGTTCTTGCAGCGCTTGGAGTATTCTTTGTTATTGTGCGCAATATTGTCCGAACCCTTGATCCGACCAAATTGAAAGTAAAAGCTGATGCTGAATATGAGAAGTTCAAACCCGAGATTGAAACTGAAGAGGAGGTTATTTCCGAAAGGGGTGACCTCATCAAGAAGATATTGAGCCAAACGACAAAGGATACTGACATTGCCGCAAAAACCATACGATCCATTTATAAATCAGATGAATAAAACCGTTGTATTATTTCGTATTCATAATAGCAAACCCTAACATAAAATAACGAGGTATATCTTAGACAATGCTTGAACCCACAGAGAAGTCAAAAACCTCTGAAGAACTCACCGGTGCTGAAAAAGCTGCGGTTCTTCTCATTGCCATGGGGAAAGAGGTGTCTGCCCAGGTAATGCGCGGTCTTCCTGAAAAGGATATAGAATACCTTACGACGGCAATAGCAAAGATGCAGAATGTTGATCAGATAGTTGAAATGGATGTACTTAGGGAGTTTTATGCTGCCCTCCAGGCATCGGAATATATCAGTGTAGGCGGCATTGATTTTGCCAAGGAAGTGCTTGAATCATCGCTGGGAACGGCGCGTGCCGGAGAAATGATGAAGAAGATTCAGGAAACATTGAACCCGACTGGATTCAGTCTGCTCAAGGATGTGGACCCTATTCATCTTCTTGAATTTATCAGAAATGAGCATCCCCAGACGATTGCACTCATCCTTTCTCAGCTGAATCCTGGTCAGGCTGCACAGGTGTTAGGCCAGCTCCCCGAGGATGTTCAGACAGATGTGGCAATGCGTATTGCGACTATGGAAAAGATATCACCTGAGGTTATTAACGAAATTGAAAGTGTGCTGGATATCCATCTCAGAGAGGTAATTTCTGGTAACCTTTCCGCATCAGGTGGTATCAACGCTGTTGCTTCGATTCTGAATGTAGTAGATCGTGCGACTGAAAAATCAATCCTGGGTAATCTGGAAATGGAAAACCCGGAGTTAACCTCGAATATCAAAAACCTCATGTTTGTGTTTGAAGATTTGCTTGTCCTGGATGACAAGGCAATCCAGCTTGTCCTCAAAGAAGTTGATATCAAAGAACTTGCTATCGGTCTTAAAGCCGCTTCCGATGAACTCAAGGATAAAATTTTTAAAAATGTATCTGATCGTGTCAGAGATATGATCAAGGAAGAAATGGAGTACGCCGGTCCAACACGCCTGAGTGTGGTTGAGGATGCCCAACAGCGCATTGTTGAGGTTATACGAAGGCTCGAGGAAGAACAACAGATAGTCATTGTCCGCGGAGAAGAAGGCGGAGAAGTATTCGTTTAAAAGATCGTTGGGGTAAGCGCCTTATCAACATTTTGATTTCTACAAATCTTTTCCCCCATTACGTATTCGTATAAAGTTTCTGTTATATTTATTCCTTTGTGATTTGAGTAAAAAAGAGGCATAACTGTTTGAAAAGAGTAATAAAAAAAAGTGTGAATGTGGAAGACAAGGTTGTCGTAGGTGACCGTGCCGGCGCTGAGGATGTGCTTCAAAAAAAGAAGAACAGCGAAGCAAATTGGAATTCCCTGGAATTTTCAAAATCATATACCACCGAGATAAGTGAGTGGAAAGACAAGCTGGCTGCCAAGGTTTCATCACAGGAAGAAATTCACCGGACTGACCTCGAAAAGGCGTATAATAAGGGATATGAAGAAGGATTATCCAAGGGTATTGAGAAGGAACGGTCCGACTGTATCAATAATATCGATATCCTTTTCACTGAAGCCAAAAAAAAGAGCAGAAACGCTGTCCGGAATACTGAAATTAAAGTAATCGAACTCGCCTCTGCGCTTGCCGAAAAAATCATAAGAAAAAGTGTCCTCAGCGATTCAACGATTGCCGAAAACATTGTTACCGAAACCATGTCCCACCTTATCGGCAGCGAAACGGTTGTTCTCAAGGTTTCCCATGAAGATTATACAGCCATAAATGAAAAGTATAAACAGTGGCTGAGCATGGCAGGTAATACCCGGGAGTTCAGTATCGAGATCGACAAGCGGCTAAAACCGGGCGACTGTACTGTGGAGACCGAGGGTGGTATCATCGATGGTATCGTTCTCGACCGGCTCGATGTGCTTGTCGAAGAAATGTTAAAGATTTCTAAGTAATTCCATTCTCAGGAATCTTTCCCTCTCATCTCACCACCATCATTCTCTGTACCGCAATTTGCCCGCCAGTCTTCAGGCGTGAGATATATATCCCCGACGCAACAGAAGTACCCTCATCATCTTTTCCATCCCACACGACAGAATGCACTCCTGCTTTCATGTTTTCAGCCACAAGTTCTCGCACTTTCTGACCCATAATATTGTAGATTAAGAGAGTAACAAATCCTGATTCGGGTATAGAAAAATCGATAGTTGTGATTGGATTAAACGGGTTGGGGTAATTTGGGTGCAGTGAAAAGGCTGCTGGTATACCGGCTTCGTCCACATCCGTCGGATCGTACCAGAGCAATCCCCTCCAAGAATCCCGCGGTACCCACCAGGTACCTACCTCACCGCCCTCCGTGCCCGTTTTCGAGACATAAACGCCGTCGTAGGTTCCTGGTACTCCCCATTCAGAGGCCTGGTCGACAATGACGATGCCGCCGCCGATCATTTCATGTGTTCTCTTTCCGAATCCTAACTTTGTTGAATAATACGTACTTACCGTCCAGCCACCGTTTAAGAGGCCTTCATCGTAGTACGCGGCATCGTACCTGCTCTCGAACACTTCCGACTGGTCGATATAATCAATGTATTCACCTTGCTCAATATCGATTAGATGCAGGCGTGTGCGTACCACATCTTCCATGTGGTTACTTTCCCCGAGAAAAGCATAAGGCCAGTCGTACTCCATGCCGGACTCGGGATTAAGCGTCTGAACAGTGACATCATACAAGGTATCTTCCACCGCGACGCCGTTCGGCACCCAGGTAAACCTTCGACACCGGGTGGTCGCCTCGTCCTTATGCCACGACCAGCCGTAGACACTTCCGGGATCGTGATGCGGGTTCAGCCAGTGGCCGTAGTTCACCGGTAACGCACCCTCGCCGAGGTCGACAGGGCATGTTTCGAGGAGGGTAATGTCTGCGGGATCACTGCCGAGCGTCCATCGCCAGAGGATTGTCGTGCCGGAAGAACCGCCCGGCGCTCTGCCGTAATGAACGGGCTGTGGCAGGGGATTCCCCGCATCATCTAGTGTGAGCATGGCATCGCCGCCGTGCGCTCCCTGGCTCATGTAATGCGCCTTTACCGGTGCGGTTCGATCGCCATAACCCCAGAGATAGAAATAATAAACGTTTGATTTTAATCGGTTACCGTCGTTATCGAGACCGTCCCACTCGATCTCATGGTAGCCGGGTTCGAAACGGTATTCGTCGGAGATATAGACACAGGTATCGACTTTGTTCACATAATGCCAGCCAAGGTAGCCGTTGCGGATATCGTGAATTTTATACGCCCTGTCTTTGGTGAAAATCGCCACCATCACCCGGGCAGGCTGGCCGATAATATCGAGAGGAATATGAGTAATCCCAGGATAATAAAATATAGCCTTTTCTGAAATAAGTCGCAGCGGAGTTGGTGCGAAGTACGAGGCAGAGAACGCATTTGATCCCAGGAACACCATCACAAGAAACACGAGGAATCGATGCATTGCTGTTTCCCCTTTCCTGGTTACATAAAAGAAATGGGTTTGATAATTAATAATTTTTCCAGAGCCAAAAGAATAATAATATGAGTGATAGTAAATTTTGGAATTTGAGTTCCCACTTCATAATTATGTAAAAAATATATATAGAATTTAATTCCATTACTTCATCAAAAGCATTCTTTCGGATGCAACATTCTTCCCGCTTTTCAGTATCGAGATATAAACACCTGACGAAACAGCCCCGCCAATATCATCTTTTCCATCCCACACGATTGAATGATTCCCTGCCTGCATGTTTTCAGCCACAAGCTCCCGTACTTTCTGACCCATTATATTGTAGATGACAAGCGAGGTGAAACCGGAGGTGGGGATGGTGAACGCGATGGTTGTCGAGGGATTAAAGGGATTGGGGCGGCACTGAATATGAAGATTTTTTATCGGTTTCATACTCCCATGCTCTATGTGTACCGGTGAATCATCATACGACCAGAGTTCGTACCCTAATACAAACCATTTCACATTATTACTGTCTACGGCTATGTCCGTGACTTTATCTCCGGGGATTATCTTTACGAGTTCACCGGTATTCTTGTCCAGTTTCAATGCGCCGTGAGATGTGCCAAAAAACATTTCTCCGTTTTTATCCTCTGCAAGACACAAAATAGCTTCGTAACATGCGCCACAATCATCGGGTTCATCCCACTGATACGTCGTCCAGTTCTGTCCGTCATATTTTGCTGCGCCGCTCTCCCTGGATCTAGTAAAACCGCCATGACAGATCCACAGATTCGATTTAGAATCGACGGCAATATCATAAATTGACACTTGATACTCGGAAAGGCTGCCAAATTCACCATTTACGTAATAAGAAATGCCTGCTATTGTCCCTATCCATAGAGTATCCGCCGAACCGACCGCCAATGACATAACATAATTATGTAGTAATCCGTTTTCAGTTGTATACATGATCCATTCATTCCCATCGTAATGTCCAAGTCCTTCCTTAAATCCGATCCATAATTTATCGCCCTGCGATACAATTGAATTATAAACATAACTGCCAAACCCTTTATCTAAATCATCGTCAGAAAACGGACTAAAAAATTTTTCTGATTTATATCCCACAAGGTAACTGTAAGAAGCCGCCAGCCATAAGGTTCCATCGGGAGATTGAGCAATATCTTTTACTAAGTAATAAGATGAATCCTCTATATACGTCCATGTGCCATCATTAAAATAGGCAACACCAATTCCCCCGACATACATAGTATTATTATTTCCAATAAAAACGGTATTAGCCTCCTGTGTGGGCAGCATATTATTACTATATTTGGTTATTAAGGCATCTCCGGTCACGGTTGAGGTCAAAGGTTTTACGAATAGAATAATGGTGAATAATAATTTAATTGAATACATATATTTCATCCTTAACATAAGCCATCATAAAAATATTATGGATATAATCCTTCAAGAGTGCCTTGTTATTCTACCAGTTTATAATAAGTAAAAAATCCTGCCATTCATAATTTTTTTTGATTATTACAGCATTGGTATTATATTGATAAATTATATGAATATGATTGAACTGAAAGATGTGTGGAAATCATTCGGCGATCAGCCCGTACTCAAAGGTGTGAACCTTTCTGCGCGAGATGGCGAAACCCTCGTGGTAATCGGCAGGTCTGGCTGCGGAAAGAGTGTCATGCTCAAACACCTGGTGGGGCTTATGAAGCCTGATAGGGGGCGGATATATGTTGACGATGAGGATATCACCGACTACAGCGAGCGTGAACTCTTCGGGGTGAGAAAGAAATTTGGATTCCTCTTTCAGGGTGCGGCGCTCCTCGATTCCCTTACTGTGGGAGAAAATGTGGGATTGGGACTTGCCGAGCTTTCCGCCTATCCTCCAGATGTAATACGAGATATTGTCAAAGAGAAGCTGGCAATGGTGGGTATGTCCGGAACCGAGAATTACATGCCGGCGGACCTTTCCGGGGGCATGAAAAAACGTGTGGGTCTCGCCCGCGCCATAGTGATGGAGCCGGAGATAATTCTCTATGATGAGCCTACGACCGGTCTTGACCCGATCATGGCCGATTCAATAAACAAACTTATCATTGACCTTAAGAACGAACTCAAGATAACATCTATAGTTGTCACCCATGACATGACAAGCGTCCGCAAGGTTGGAGATCGTTTCGCCATGCTCCATGATGGGCGAATTATCTTTGACGGGACAATAACGGAGCTTGATACAACTGAAAATCCCAGTGTCAGGCAGTTTGTTGAGGGCCATGCCGACAATTTTGTAGAAACGGCTTTGAGGCACAACAGTTTTGAAAAATCCCCGCTTTTCCCGGCAACTGATAACGAACTACAAACGTAGGAACACCTGTGAATGAATCCTTTTTCCCGTATAATTAAATATATCCTCCGTTACAAACAGCT
>JBHPFF010000105.1:0-10947 GCA_042572165.1 Candidatus Latescibacterota bacterium
CTTGAAGGGCGGGAATTTGTGTTTTGTGGGTTTCATTATTGAGAGTGTTTCCTCTCAGGTCAATCCCATCACCTTCTCCGATTCCGGTGTTGCTCACCAGAGGACTGATGTCACTGATCTGGTTGTCTGACAGACCAAGGTGAATATTGACTCCGTCCCGTTCATCAACCCAGCCTGTCCAATCCTCACCCCAATATTCCCACTCTCCAATCATTTTCATCCCTGCAAGAGGAGAAATGTCCTGTATCTGATTGTTATCAAGGTAGAGAAGTTCCAGGTCCGTCAGATTTATGAGAGGACTGATGTCGCTAATCATGTTGCTATGCAAATTCAACCATTGTAAATTTGTCAGATTGCCCAATGGGCTGAGATAACCGACCCGGTTGTTGTTTAAATCCAGCTCATCCAGGTTGGTCAGACCGCTCAATGGGCTGAGGTCGCTGACCTGGGTGTTATCCAAACTCAGGATATTCAGGTTAGTCAGGCTGCTCAACGGGCTGTGGTCGCTGATCTGGGTGTTGTTCAAATTCAGGTGCGCCAGGCTAATCAGGCTGCTCAACGGGCTGATGTCACCGATCTGGTTACTACCAATATACAGGATATTCAGGTTAGTCATGCTGCCCAATGGGCTGATGTCACTGATCATATTGGAGTGCAAATATAGCCATTGCAAATTGGTCAGATTGTTCAATGGGCTGATGTCGCTGATCTGGTTGCCGGACAAACACAGTTCCGACAGGTTGGTCAGGCCACTCAACGGGCTGATGTCACTGATCATGTTGTTATCCAAACCCAGTATACCCAGGTTAGTAAGACCGCTCAATGGGCTGATGTCGCCGATCCGGTTGTTAAACAAACCCAGGTTCCCAAGGTTAGTCAGGTTGCTCAACGGGCTGATGTCACTGATCTGGTTGTTGTTCAAATTCAACCTATACAGATTCACACAACGCTCGATGCCGGTGAGGTCGCTTATACCTCGCTCTGTAGCATCGAGCTCCGTCAATACTGCAAGGTCCTCATCGGTTAGCGGTCCTGTGGGCTTACTCAGATTCGAACGTATTGCTGCCTCGAGGTTCGGGTCTGAGATGGTCACTGGTCCGGGCGGATCGAAAAGCACGGACGCTCCTCTTGCTTGAAGGGCAGGGATGTGTGTGGTATGAGATCCGAGGTTGAGAGGATTTCCTCTCAGGTCAATACCATCGCCTTCTCCGATTCCGGCGTTGCTCACCAGAGGACTGATGTCGCTGATCAGGTTGTCTGACAGACCAAGATGAATCACGACTCCGTTTCGTTCCTCATCCCCACCTCCCCACTCTCCAACCTTCGTCAGACTTACAAGGGAAGAGACATTTATAATCTGGTTATAGTCAAGGTAGAGAACTCTCAGGTCCGTTAGATTTACCAGAGGACTGATGTCACTGATCTGGTTACTTTTCAAATCCAGACATTGTAAATTTGTCATATTGCTCAATGGGCTGAGGTCGCTGATCAGGCTGCCAGACAAACACAGGCTCTCCAGGTTGGTCAGACCGCTCAATGGGCTGATGTCACTGATTTGACTGCTGCCTAACATTAGCGACCGCAGGTTAGTCAGGCTGCTCAATGGGCTGATGTCGCTGATCTGGTCGTTGCCGTGCAAATATATAGATTGTAAATTGGTCAGATTACTCAATGGGCTGAGGTCGCTGATCTGGTTGAATGACAAACCCAGCATCTCCAGTTTGGTCAGGCCGCTCAACGGGCTGAGGTCGCTGATCTGATTGCCGTCAATATCCAGGTGATACAGATTCACACAAAGCTCGATGCCGGTGAGGTCGCTTATGCCCAGCTCCACAGCATCGAGATCCGTCAATTTCGCAAGGTCCTCATCGGTTAGCGGTTCTGTGGGCTTGCCCAGATTCGAACGTATTACCGCCTCGAGGTTCGGGTCGGGGATTGTGACGGCTGATGATGAAATGGTGAAATTTGCATCGCTCTGGTCGACAACTGCCGCATCAGATGCATCGCTTATTTTTACAAGGCAGTTAGTTGATGGCGTATTCGGCACTGTCCAAGCATATAATTCCGCAGAAGCTACTTTGCTCGCAACAATGTCAGTCCAGTTTATGCCGTTGTTAGTAGAGTATTCGATCTTGACATTAGTTACATCTGTGCTTGTCCAGGTTATGTTCTGTGTTGTACTGGTTGTCCAGTTTTCGGAGCCGTTGGGGGAAAGCAAATCAATAAAAGGTTGAAGAGTAACGCTACCAGTATTCTGGTTATCATGTTGAAATTTCGGCCAGGAGCTATCAGCCAATCCAGCACTTGTACCACTGTCAATGGCATACAAATATCCATCCCGTGAACCAACGTAAATTATACCATTATCGTCAATTGCCGGACTGGACGTTTCCAACCAAGCAAGATCTGTCTCTACATCATGCAGTAAATGCCATTTAAGAGAACCATCAGGATTTAGAGCATAAAGACCATCAGCACCAAAATAAATAGTACCGTCACTACCAATTGCGGGAGAGGAAACATACGAACCGGTATGACGGTATTTCCACTTAAGTGTACCGTCAGGATTGAGCGCATAAAAAACTCCTTCGTGACAACCAAAATAGATTGTACCATCGTTATCTATAGCAGGAGATGTAACAATGGGTCTCTCTGTTTGATATTGCCATTTTAGTGTGCCGTCAGTGTTGAATGCATAAAATTCATCATTTAAAAAAACGTTTAAACCAATATAAATAGTACCATCATCCCCAATCGCTAATGGTCCATAAGCAGGAGGAAACGTTGATTTCCATTTTAATGTACCGTCAGGGTTAAGAGCAGAAATATTATCTCCAGAAAAATAAATGGTACCATCACTTCCAACACCAAGTGAATTCCATGGATTAATATCCTTAGATAGCCATTTTAATGTACCGTCAGGGTTAAATGCATAAAGACTACCGTATGCACCAATATAAATTGTTCCTTTATCATCAATGGCTGTATCGGTTGTTATCCTACTATCTAATTGATATTTCCATTTCAGGGTACCTTCAGGGTTTATTGCATATATATATTTATTATTTGAACCAACAAAAATTGTACCATTACTTCCTATCGCAGTTGAGCAATATTTACCATCACCTGTATGGGGGAACCCACCTTCTATTTGATATTTCCATTTCAACGTTCCGTCGGGATTAACAGCATATAAATAAGTATCTTCTGAACATATATAAATGATATCGTCTTTGCCTATAGATGGTGTAGAAATAATATCATCTGTTTTAAAATTCCACAACAGATCCCCGGCAGCACCCCATACTTCCGACTGGTTCAACAAACAAAAAGCACAAAAGAAGACAACCGTAATTAAATACCTATGTTTTTTCATTTCCTATTCCTATAAACGATTTTCTTGATGAACTACTTTATTGAAACAACTAAAAATTAAAAAATACAAGCTCAGGGTGTATTTTATAATTGTCACAATATAATGGGAAACTGTTTGTATTCTCATTCAGTGTCATTTCCTCCTGAAATATCTCCCATATATACCACACTGTTTTTTTGGCACTTCTGGAAATGGATTCCTTTGTCTCATGGCTTAAAAGGTATGTTGTGCTCGTGGGTGTGAAAAACATAGTACAGCCGCTGCCCCTGGTGGTAAATTTTACCTGTGGGTCGAACTGCCCTTGGTTGACCGTGAATGCAAGAGGGATTTTGCCGTAGTTTTCAATGATGTGGGCCTGATTGGCTACAGAATATGTGCTCACAAAAAATACACATAATATGAGGGCAATACTGATAAAGAATGATTTTCTCATAGTACACTTCCATGAGAAGGTGTATTATATAAGGTACCCACTTTTGTAAAGTATGATATAATCTAATATTACGCAAGATAAATATGACATGGAATAAAAAAGACGCCTGCTTGGACGTCTTCTTGTGTAGTAATAGTATTATTTACTTATGAAACTGTTGTGAGTAGTGCAATAAATGAAGTAAAATCAGTAAGTAGCAGTTACAATGCTTGCGAAAGTAATTGTTCCACAATGTTCCGCTTTGTTCCGTAAAGATTTTACACTGTATGTCAAGAGAAATATATAATGCTGTTAAATGATTATGTATAGTGAATTACAGGTACAATAGGTAAAAGGAAGGAATGTAAAATAAAATATATATTAACGGATTCCTAATCCGCAGGGGGGATGTTCGAGTCGCGCTGGGGACACCATAGTAAAAACAATGTGTTATTATTAGTTATTGAGTACTTGTTTATTTATTATTTTGTAATTTCCAAACTATCTAAGTTTACGTATCATAAAAAAAGCCCCTGCAAAAAACAGGGGCTCGTTGATTCAATTTATGTAGGATTGATTATATAGGCTTCACACTGTTTGCAGCTGGGCCCTTTTTTCCCTCTCCCACTTCAAATTCAACTTCCTGGTCTTCATGAAGCTTGCGATAACCCTCAACCATAATTTCTGTGTGATGGACAAACAAATCATCACTGCCGTCATCGGGTGTAATGAAACCGAAACCCTTGCTTTCATTGAACCACTTTACTTTACCTGTTGCCATGGTACTCCTTTACTGCGAGGTTCACTACTGTGAAAGACCTCAATAAAATTCCCTCTCTCCTAATAATGAAAATATGCCCCGAGGGATTAAGAGACACATTCCCAAATCAAACATAATTAATATACAATATATTTTTTTGAAAGTCAATAATATTTTAATAACTTAATTATAATAGACAATGAGTGTTCATTTTAATTTATTACCTGAGTAAGTTTTAAACAATATACCGGTATATTTTATTTTTAGCACTGTATAACCTCAATAAATGGAGGTAAAGCTACCAAAGCTGCTGACTATATACACATGACACTAATATCTTCCTTAAAGCCAGTTAATTTACTTATAAAATGATAGTGAGTTTGTTTTTGTGTTTATTACGGAATATTTTCCCACTACTTATTTTCCATCATTCTGCACCCCATACGCAACCATTTGATGTAACCTGCCATTGTTTGCTCAAAACCTATTTATAATGGGAAAATAACAGGCTATACGATCTATTTCTCTTCAGTAGTACTCCCCCAACCTATTAATGCAAAGATAATCGCTTACAAGGCGTTTAACAGCGTTCTCAGCACAATAGAATAGGCTGCACAACCCTCAGTGTTGTCTCTTTGCTCTATGTGAGAGACTGCTTATTGACCCATCGGAGACAATCGGGATTTTAGCTCCGACGGGCGACTCTATAATATCAAACCATGCCCTCTCTTGTCTTGCCGGGGATTTTGAAAAGCCTTTGGAGTTTTACTTATATAGGGGGGGACTTTGCTTTGCCAAGTGGGGATTGGACTTGATATATATCAGGATTTGTTGAAAAATGACATTTAAATCATATAAGATGTATGGAATATTAAAGCACACCAATACCTCTTCTCCTTTTAATGCCTGTTCAATTAGTTTAATATCAAATTTATCAAATGTGCTGGGGATAGTGTGGGGGAAAATAAATATCTAAATAATAAAAAGGATCTAGGGAATATCCTAAATCCTTTATTATCAAGTGGTGAGCCCGGAAGGATTCGAACCTTCGGCCCTCGGCTTAAAAGGCCGGTGCTCTACCAGGCTGAGCTACGGGCCCACTGAATATGATTGAGGAGAAAATATACATGCCGGTAATTTAGATAAAAATATATAGATAAGAAATATATAAAATAAAATGTCTAAATCAAATGAAAAAATACATGAAACATTCATGTTTTTTATATATCTCACTGGGTATGGTGATATTACACTTGAAGATGTATGGACTATATACTATTTTAAAACTAAATAAAATTAACGATTAAAAAATATGACAATTGAGGCAAAAAATGCGTTCAGTAAAAAGTTTTGTCGTTAAAGCTTCAATTCCCAAAACTCTGGAACCTATAAGAGAAATTGCTTACAATATGTGGTGGTATTGGAATATTCACGCCGTAAAGCTGTTTTATCGTCTGGACCGGGAGCTTTGGGAAGAAAAGTATCATAATCCGGTACATGTTTTGGGATCAATTTCACAACAACGGTTAGCAGAACTGTCACGTGACGAAGGAATTGTTGCCGAACTGGAAAGAATAAATGATGATTTTCAGGATTATATGAATGGAAAAACATGGTTTTCACGTAAATTTCCCGGTATAAAAGACAAGAATGCAGCTTATTTCTCCCTCGAATTTGGACTTGGTGAGTCTATTCCTGTTTATTCAGGTGGTTTGGGCGTTCTTGCAGGTGATCATCTAAAAAGCGCAAGCGATCTCGGAATTCCCTTTGTCGGTGTGGGTCTTCTGTATCAGGAAGGATATTTCAAACAGTACCTTAATAATGACGGCTGGCAGGGAGAACTCTATACAAATAATGATTTTTACAATATGCCGGTCATACCGGTTACTGAGACGAATGGTGAGTATCTCATAATAGAAATGAATTTTCCTGAAAGCAGCGTGAAAGCGAAAGTCTGGAAAATTCAGGTGGGAAGAGTGCCTCTTTACCTTCTGGATACAAATATACCGGAAAATTCGAACAAATACAGAAATATCACTGCTTCCTTATATGGTGGAGACCAGGAAATGCGTCTCAAACAGGAGATGCTTTTGGGAATTGGTGGTCTCAGGGCACTCAATGCAATGGGTATCATGCCTACCCTCTGCCATATGAATGAGGGACATGCTGCGTTTCTTGCGCTTGAACGTATCCGCACATTGATGGAAGATGAGGAATTGACGTTTAATGAGGCATTGGAACTTTCCAGTGCCGGTAATATATTTACCACGCACACTCCTGTGGCTGCCGGGCATGATCGATTTCCCCCTGACCTTGTGCTGCGCTATTTTGAAAATTATTATCAGGAACTGGGGCTGACCACCGAGGAATTTCTCGGATTGGGAAGGGTTAACCCGAAAAATTCGCGTGAAACGTTCTGTATGACAGTGCTTGCCATTAAATGTGCTGATAAGTTAAATGCTGTCAGCCGCCTTCACATGCATGTCAGTCGTAATATGTGGAAGGATCTCTGGCCCGGGTTTCCTGTGGATGAAATTCCTATCACTCACGTGACGAATGGAATTCACGTTCCCAGTTGGGTTTCACAGGATATGGTCGAGCTTTTCGACCGGTATCTGGGGCCGCGATGGAGAAACGAACCATCATCCGTAGAGATATGGGAGCGGATTAAAAATATACCCGATGAGGAAATATGGCGCACCCATGAAAGAAGACGTGAACGGCTCGTTACCTTTTCACGGCGGCGTCTCCATGAACAGTTGAAACGCCGCGGGGTATCTGATGCGGAACTCCACATCTCCCGTGGAGTTTTAAATTCGAAAACTTTAACCATAGGTTTAGCGCGGCGCTTTGCTGTATATAAGAGAGCTGATCTTATATTCAGTGATATTGAACGGCTTACAAACATCCTTATTAATCCCGATATGCCGGTTCAATTAATCATCGCGGGAAAAGCACATCCCAGGGATGACGAAGGAAAGTCAATTATCAGACGTATCACCCATCTGGCACGCCGCCCGGAAATACGAAGTCATATCGTGTTTATTGAAGATTATGATATGTGCGTGGCTCGTTATCTTGTCCAGGGGATTGATGTATGGCTTAATAATCCACGCCGCCCCCTGGAAGCCTCGGGCACAAGCGGTATGAAAGCAGCTGCAAACGGCGCTCTGAATTTCAGTGTTCTTGATGGGTGGTGGGACGAGGCATATACCCCGGATGTGGGGTGGGCAATAGGATCGGGGGAAGTGTATGACGATCCCGAGTACCAGGATACGGTAGAATCCAATGCGATTTATAATATCCTCGAAAAAGATCTTATACCGCTGTTTTATGATGTTGGTACTGACGGTATACCGCGCAAGTGGATACAAAAAATGAAAACAGCCATGAGCTGTCTCGTACCGATATACAATACAGACAGGATGATTCACCAGTATTGCAGCGATCAATACATTAAATCCTGTGAGCGGTACAAGAATCTCAAATCCGATAAAGCGTCACGTGCCAGGACACTTGCACTGTGGAAGGAAAAAATAAGGAAAAACTGGTCGAATATTAAAATCAAAAAGATAGAATCAGATGAAAAGGGTATCTTTGAAGCAGGAATGAATCTGTCGGTGAAAGCTGTTGTTAATTTAGGTGCACTTTCACCTGATGATGTCGCTGTTGAAATGTACGCAGGCATGTTAGATGTTACGGATTCTCTTATTGATGCAAATCCGATAAGAATGGAATATACAGGCAAGAAGAGTAAAGACTGCATTTTTGAGGGTATCCTGCCTTTAATGAAAAGCGGCAGGGTAGGATATAACGTTCGAATTCTTCCAAGCCATTCGGACATGGTGAATGAAACTGATATGATGCTCATTAAATGGGCTGATGAATAAAAAGAACGGATTATACTTTGAAATTTCCAGGGGAATTCAATGACTGAAATAAATGGAATTAAGGGGGGTAAATCAAATCTATCAGTATGCGTATTTTGCGCCTCCAGTGATCACCTGCCGAACATGTATATTGAACCCGTACGTAAGCTGGGAAGGGAAATGGTCAAAAGGGGTATCACTCTCGTGTATGGTGGCGGGAATAACGGTCTCATGGGAATTTTGTCGAAAACGATTTATGAAGGCGGCGGGTATATTATTGGAGTTATCCCGAGAAGATTGAAGGAGCTTGGATATGCTTTTGATGGCGCTGATGAAATGATCGTGACAGATGGCATGCGAGAGAGAAAAGCCATTATGGAGGAGCATGCCGACGGGTTTATTGGCTTGCCCGGCGGTTTCGGCACACTTGAAGAGATGCTTGAGATTGTTACTTTAAAACAGCTTGATATGCTTAATAAACCGATTGTTTTTTTGAATATTAATGGATTTTTCGATGGTTTGCTTGCCCAGTTTGAAACGGGATATAGCGAACATTTTATTGATGAAACGTGCCGGGGATTATATCGGGTAACCGAGTCTGTAAAAGAGGCGCTTGACGAGGTTCAATATTTTTTTAAGAAAAACTGTATATCTCAATAGTTAATACAACTTAACTGCTGTAAGTTGTTATATCACCCAACCTCGGGATATATACCGCTTTTTGTGAGACCTTCGACGATTTCAGCAACAAGTGCGTAATAGATAAGAGTATGGATAATTCCTGAAACTGGACAAATGTGGATGTCGACCCCTTCGATGTTCAATATTCCATCCATATAAGGCACATGGCAGAAAATAACAATATCGGAAACATCCTCAATCCGCAAAGCTGACATGTTTTCGTGAGTTCCGAGGGGTGTGTTGCTGTTAGGTGTTGAAGGCGTTGTTATTCCAACTATTTTTATAAATCGTTCTCCAAGACCCCGAACCGATTCGGGATCGTTGGTAATAACGATATCGCCTCGCGCCGAATTATTAAGAGGATCGGTAAAAAAAACATGGGGGCTGCCCGGACGTGACGGCGATGTTTCTAAAGGGAGCATCCCTCCGACAAGGTGTGTAAAAAGCCTGTATCCTTGAAGCCTTGTCTGTATCGCCAGACCTGCTGCCTGATTAATCTTACTCAGTTCTCTTTCCCTTATTTTTTCAATAATGGAGAGAATGCCTTCAATGTATGCTTCTATGAGATTGCTCGATGGAGCTATTCCCTTTTCCTCGCATGACTGAAGAAAAGTCATAATACCTATTGATCCGAGGCCGTTTATAGACATTTTATGTATAAATTCACGTCGTGTTGATGTTTTATCAAAGCTCATAATCATGGATTCCAGTCTTTTATTGTAGTTCATGAAATGTGGTTAAGTATAAATCTTTAGTAACACAAACTTATTAATAACCGTTTGCAATAAATCTACGGCGAGCTTCTGTGCGCTGTTCTTTACCTCCTACGAGATACTCACCCCAATAGACCGTGGGCGTTTTCCCCTGAGCAAGCAGTAACGCTGCTGTTTCCGCTGCAAGTGACCATGCCATTACAGCGTTGACAAATCCGCTAACCGGGCAGAAAGGACGATCGATACCGTAAGCAGAATAAATACCATTTTGAATGTCACTATTGTTTACCAAGGCTACATCGGCATTCCCTGAAAGTTTTCCTGAAGGGGAGATTGTTATGACCGAAGCCCCTGAAGCATGTGCCTCATTGAGATAATTAAAATCGCGTTCATCTTCGGGATAATATGTGGAAATAATCAGCACATCACCTTCGGTTAATTTTTGCCTGCTGTCCTTAAGTGATCTGAACAGCACAAGACCTGAAGCACGGTCTACCATTTCAGCATCTATTATTCCCTGGGTGTCAACAAGGTAAACACTATTTCCTCCCGTAACGGCACGTGTTATCATTTCAGCTGCTTTTTTAATAGTTTCAGTTTGATCAAGCACAGCAACAATTTTTTCCTCTACGGTGTTTAAATACCGTAATGCAAACATAATGCCTCCTATTAGTCAAGTGAATAGTGATTAATATAGATAAATGACACCGGAAAAGTCAATAATTTCAATGAGGTTTAACCCTGATATCAATATTGTGTTTAAAAGAATACGTTGACGCTATTACAGCTCATGGCTATATTATGTGAAAACATTTCAGAGAGTTAATACATGAAACAATCTTTAAACAAAGTCTGGATTATCTTAATATTTTTTGTTTTTTTTTCATGCAGTTCTTCAAGAAAGCTAATCCGTAATCAGTTAAATTTTCTTGATAATAAAAAAGATATAACTATTGTGCTTTTTGGCGATTCGATTTCCATTGATAGGTGGAGATATAATAATATACCCTCGTATGGAAAAATTTTAAAGCCGCAGCTTAAAGAACTTCTTGATAAACACATAAGTTTTATAAATACAAGTTTGCCCGATGAGACTTTCGGGTCAGCGAAAAGACGGATTCAGGAGGATATTTTTT
>JBHPFF010000106.1:0-10896 GCA_042572165.1 Candidatus Latescibacterota bacterium
TCCCCATTTCACCTACAGCCTCCTTAAGCTCACTCGGTTTTATTTTGATCAATTTGTGGTAGTATCGATTTCTACAGCTTTCTCAATAAATTCCAGAAGTTATGATAATACTATAGTTTATGTATAATTATTCAATAACATTATTCTTATAACAGACACATCAGTATATATATTTTGTCTGCCATAGATAGGAAAATCTTTCACGGTGTTTTCTTGCCTTGACAAATTCATTTCGAGATACGATAATATATTTAGGGTTGGGGTGCTGCCAGAAACTGACAGCTGAGAGTAAACCCATTGAACCTGATCCGGTCAGTACCGGTGTAGGGAACCTGAATGCAAAACGTTGATGGTTATCAATTATACCACCCGCGCCTCTGCCAGGTGGTTTTTTTATGAGTTTACATGCGTTCTCAATAAATGTTTTTGTTGAAAGTTGGTCGATTGAATAACCAAAAATGAGCCTGTCAAATATCGAAACTTTATTATTAAAATTAACAGAGAAAAATATTAGACGGAGGTAAAAATGGTTTATGAAATATTTAAAAAAGTGCGAAAGGAAAATCCACTGGTCCACCATATCACCAACTGGGTAACGATCTGCGACTGCGCCCAGATAACCAGGTCATTCGGAGCCCTGCCTGTGATGGCTCATGCTCGGGAAGAATCCGCCGATATGGCGGGGATAGCATCCGCTCTTGTTCTCAATATCGGCACTCTGACACCGGAACTTGTCGAATCGATGATCAGTGCCGGAAAACGTGCCAACGAGAAAGGTATACCCATTGTGCTCGACGGGGTTGGAGTGGGTGCGACACCGCTCAGGAATGAAAAAGCCGCGGAACTTCTTGAGATGCTCAGTATAGACATCATTAAGGGCAATGCCTCGGAAATTGCCCGGCTGGCTGGAGAGGATGTCACAACTAAAGGAGTTGAAGCCACACGGATTAAAGCAGACCTGCTTACGCTGGCAAAAAAGTTTGCCGTTGAAAGTAAAGCCGTTGTTGTCATTACCGGAAAAGAGGATGTTGTAGCAGACAGGATCAGCGCGTACCTGGTGAAAAACGGTCATGAGATGATGGGTTCAGTTGTGGGAACCGGCTGTATGGCAGCGTCGGTCATCGGCTCGTTTGCGGCGGTTGAAAAAGATAGTGCCCGGGCGGCGGCATCGGGACTCGTGTGTTTCGGGATAGCGGGTGAGCTGGCGGCAGCATACTCAAAAGGACAGGGGAGCTTCAAGAGTAATTTTTTTGACGAGGTACATAACCTTGACAGGGAAAAGATCGAAAGGATGAAGAGAATTGAAGAAAGATAGACTTAAATACCTTGATTATTATATGATTACGGACTCCGAACTCAGTAAAAGGGGGATTCTTTCAGATGTAGAACAGGCGCTGAAAGCCGGCTGTATGATTTTCCAGTACCGTGAAAAGAACAAGAACGCGAGTGACATGGTCAGAGAGGCGGCACAGATAAAAGAGCTGTGCGCAGGGCATGCTATCTTCCTTGTCAACGACAGGATGGATGTTGCACTGGCGGTCGATGCTGATGGGGTTCATATCGGGCAGGAGGATATGCCTTTCGAGGCGGTGCGAAGGCTTCTGGGTGATGAGAAGATCATCGGGTTGACAGCCCACAATGTCGAGGAATCGGTAGAGGCTGAAGTCATCGGTGCAGATTATATCGGATTAAGTCCTATTTTTGAGACGAGCACGAAAAAGGAAGCGGGCACCG
Organism: Candidatus Latescibacterota bacterium; assembly: GCA_042572165.1. Taxonomy (GTDB): domain Bacteria; phylum Latescibacterota; class Latescibacteria; order Latescibacterales; family Latescibacteraceae; genus JBHPFF01. The sequence goes on from JBHPFF010000106.1 coordinate 1,735, forward strand.
GGTGCGGGTCAGGCATGATTACGGCTGTCAGGGAACGGGTGAAGCTGCCAATCGTTGCCATAGGTGGGATAAACAGGAATAATGTCCGTGATGTAATACGGGCGGGTGCTGATGCTGTCTCTGCGATTTCTGCGGTTGTATGCAGCGATGATGTATATGTGGAAACGCATGATTTTATCGCTCTGATACGTGAAGTGAAGGCAGGGTAAGAAAATGTATCCTTACAGAAGGGCAGAGGAGTGAACAGGAGAAATTAAAACCTTATCAGGTATGCGACCTTGGCAATGGATGTAATGTAAATCGTTTGATAATCTTTATAGCCGTCCCTTTTGTCATTAAAGGTGTCGAGGATAAGTGAAAAGTTGTCATCATCTTTCAGGGCGCCGTCCACCCTCAGTTCATTATGGATGATCTTGTCAGGTTCCCTGTCATGACACATGACCCCGATGTACAGGTTTTCTTCATCGTAAAGGATTTTAACCACGGTTTTTTCAGTTGCGGGCGCACCCTCATACGGTTCTGTCTGTATAAAGCCGGACAAAGGTACGGCATCCTCCCACGAGGATTCATTCAGTATACCGTCGAGCTTAAAACGTGTTTTAAAAACTATATACCGAAATAAACCTTTGCCCTTCGTCATGGACAACCGGAACAGTTATTTCAGTAAAAACTCTGATGAGGAGATCATCGGGTATGTTTTTGCCGTTTTCACCGAGGTTCCATATAATACGCTTTCCCGCGTCGGAACTTACATTCTCTCCGATATCGCCTGAAAGAGCATGCGGTACAACGCTGATCTCCGTGCTATCACCCAGCGATACTTCCATTGAGATATTACAGGATTGAGAACTCAGCAGGTCGTAATAGACAGCGACTGTCTCGTCATCTGTACGGTAATACCGTACATTTTCCACGGTATCAGCATGTAAAGACACGCTGCATAACACAAGCTTAAACACAGAAACTGTGAGAAAATGTAATATTCTTTCGGAATATGGCATGATACAACAATTTATAAAGAAATTTAGCAGAAGATGATTAATGAAATGATAACTGCATAAGGAATAATTATATAATATAGATATTTTAAAACAGACAATAAAGGAATTTAAGGTTTTAAGTAATATCCATGCAGAACTCAAATAGAATTTTTTATAAGGGGTCATATTTTTAAATTTTCCTGGAAATAAACGTTTTTACTTCAGCATATTTTTTGTATTTTATAAATCCTTATCGCAGGAACCACAATGTTGAACTGAAAAAATGGGAGCATGTTATGGAAGCAAGATACACAGCGGACCCGGTCCGGTTCGAACTTATGAATACCGCTGAACTCAGAGAAAATTTTTTGGTTGAGGACCTGTTTAGCCCGGGCGAGATAAAACTTATATACTCGGATATTGACAGGGTAATCATCGGAGGTGCGGTCCCGGCAGGCAGTGCCCTGAAACTCGAGGCAGGTAAGGAGCTGAAAGCCGATTATTTTGCCGAGAGACGTGAAATCGGCATCATAAACATCGGGGGTGAGGGAACCATAACTGTCGACGGTGATTCCTATGCCATGGCGAAACTCGATGCTCTCTATGTCGGGCAGGGAAGCAGGGATATCCAGATCAAGAGTGCGAATGCAGGAAATCCCGCAAAATATTATATCATCAGCTATCCCGCCCATGCTTCCTTTCCGACAACGCATGCGAAAATTGCCGATGCCGAGCCGGTCCGGCTGGGAAGCTCAAAGGAATGCAACGAGCGAACGATCTACAAGTATATTCATCCCGCCGGTATAAAAAGCTCACAGCTCGTCATGGGCTGCACCCTCATGGAAGAGGGCAGTGTATGGAATACCATGGCACCGCATACCCATGAGCGCAGGTCGGAGGTTTACATGTATTTCGACCTTAATGATACCGCTGCTGTGTTTCATTTCATGGGTGAGCCTCATGAGACGCGACACATCGCTGTCAGGGAAGGCCAGGCGGTTCTGTCTCCGAGTTGGTCTATCCATTCCGGTGTAGGTACCACGAACTACAGCTTTGTCTGGGCAATGGGCGGTGAAAATCAGGATTTCACCGATATGGACGGTGTAAGTGTAGGCGATATACAGTAGTATTTACAATATAGGGAGAATCGTTCTGACAGCGGGACATTCTCATGGCAGTTGTCTTCTCAGACCATGATGGTATGTTCATTTATCCGCACTCACCTTGACTACCGTCTTCGCATAATCACCCGGGATCATTTTTCCACGGAGCCCATGGATATGATATTAGGCAGAAAGCGTTTAGAAACTGACATGACACGGTACTATGATTTTGCTTCGGTTTAGGGATATCATTGGAAGTCTCGATATACTGGCGATAGCTATAGATAATACTTATTAATTGGGTATAGAGCCTTAATATGTTTAGAGGGAAATGCTGACCAGACCTTCTATACTTCGTCATTTACCGCCTGAATCATAGCTTGGATATAGCCAAATTGGAAACCGGCTGACTGGTAAGATCCGGGATCATCCTCATGGCGTGGATAATGATCGGGTACAATCATGTAGGGATACTGTACATCTCTGAGAATCTGCATAACCTTGTGCATATTCACCACACCTTCATCGGGATAAACTTCATTGAATTTGTTGCGTCCACCAATGATATTACGGTAATGAAAATGGAATATTTTTTTTCGTTCGCCGAAATACCTAACAATATCGTATACTTCCCTTGCTGGATCAACACAACTCTCAGCCATGCACCCTAAACAGAAATCTAATCCTTGGTACGGGCTCGGATAAATCTTGATGTAACGTTTAAAACCTTCGAATCCTCCCAGTACCCTGTCGACACCACGATAGCCGGGAGGTAACCATGGATCACAGGGGTGAGTGGCTATTCTCACCTTATATTCAGTGGCCACGGGTATTACTCTCTCGAGGAAATAGGTGATACGTTCCCAATTCGTTTCGGCAGAGAGGGTTTTTTCATATCTTTGAGGCCGGTCCTTAGCCTTTTCTAGATCAAAAGTTCTGTATCTATTGCCACCACGACCGATTGTACTCTCGGTACTCTGATTCTCCATTTCTTTAAGACTGATTATTAGACAATGTATACCCGCCTAGGCGGTCGTTTTAATCATATCAAAAATAAGCTCAATCTCCCTATCTCCTTTATCACAGTTGCCGAGCATATAATTCGGTATCTGCCCGCCATCAACATTGAATCTTCGAAACGGCAAATATAATACATCAAGACTGATGTTATGCGCTTCACATAGTTCTTTCATCTTTAGCAGTTCATCAAGCTCCCAGCCTTTCCCGGGAATGAAAGTGGGATGAGCAGCTTTATGATTTACTCCAAAACGCTCCAGAAATGTTAAATCCTTTTCATTTACCCTGAAATTTTGTTCGTTGCCAACGTGCATTAACAAATTTTTCTTAGGCTGGGCGTGGGCAGAGTTTTGATGAGAAAACGTTGAACCGATTGCACTAACTGAAAAAACCTGTCCAAACTCCCTACGTTTCATTTGCATATACTACTAGATTTATAATGTTCATCCGGAAAATGAGTATCTGAGATAAAGATATGGAAGAAGAAGAGGTCAACTATTTAATTATCCCCTCAGATAAGGATTAAGGTATCTATTTATTGGATAAATCACATTTATTAAATTGGAATCTACGTTATTCCACCCTCTCACCTTCCGGTATATGAAGCTGAAACACAGCCGGGCGACGCATTTTTATTCCGTAAGGATTGTCATCATCGGGACCTGAAAAACCGCCGTTAGCGTAGAAAACGAGCGATTCTCCCTTTTCATCCAGTTCAATGCCGTAACACCGAACAGGAGCATAACCATATTTTTCCATATAGTAATCAAAGATGAAAGCGAGCACTTTCTTTTCACCGGTTTCAGTATTGTACTGAACAACAGGAGTTCCTTTCGGGAGTTCTCCCGATAATCCGGGAAGGTAGTAGAGATAACGACCCCCGGGGCTCATACAGAGGTTGGCGGTATAAGCACCTTCCTTACCCCAGTTTTCGGTAATATATTCCGTTCTATCCTCGGCGGGATAGAATTTGAAGATAGTGCCAAAATTGTCGAAACACAAATAAGCGCCCCTAGCATCCTTACTATTGGTGTGGGCGCGGAAGTTTCCACGTTTTCCTGTTTTCGGGTTTAGGGGTACAGTGGCTTTCATTCGGGTGAATTTGTTATTGCGACGTTCGTAGCTCACGAACTGTTTGTCTTTTGAATTTGCATCCGTTGTGTAAATGACACCAGTATCCCTGTCGATCATAACACAGCGCGCATACCAGCATATGTTTTCAGGCGGAGTGCCGCCGTATATCATCTTCCGGGCTTTTGTGTCGTACACGATTACATCGTATCCTGAATGATCTACACCGAAAAGGATACCCCTTTCCCAGTCGTAATTGTGATAAGGCCAGCTTGCACCCTCGAGTGGAATACCAAAACTTTTAGTTTCACCGGAAAAACAGTTGTACCGGAGAAGCCAGCTTCCTTTGTAAACAGTTTCCCATTCTTCATCTTTCGGAACAGGGCCGAAATATGTAAGAACCCAGGTGTCACCATCGGGACCGAAATCTATGTCACCATGAATCTTACCATCACCGAAATCACCCGGCTGCCAACCGCAGGTTCCCTTTGCGCTCAGGACAATGGTCTGTCTTTTCGATTTCGGATCATATCTGATGATATATGACTCGGCGCCATACGACAGGTGATTCGAGATGGAAAAATAAAAACAATCATCCGGACCTTTTGTCACATCACCCCATCCACCCCATGCACCGCCTGTGTTTTTAGCAAGGTGGTAAGGTAAGTATTCGGGTTCAAGATTCTGGATAACTGCAAAGTCAATTAAAGGCGGAGTCTCTGCCATCTTGAAATCATACGGGTATCTGTAATCATTGGGGATGACCAGGAATCTTTCCGATTGATCCGTTAACGAGGAATTTTTTTTGCGGATTTTTATTTTATCGTAGTTTTGTTCCCAGGCACGCTGTTCGTTCACCGTTTTGGGGCGTTCGACTGCGAGCGAAATCAATGATGTTTGTAAAAATGCAATACAGCCAATGAATAGTTCTATTTTTTTCATTTTAAATTTTCCTGAAATCAGAATTGAAATCTTTCGAAAACTGTATGTAATGTGTAATATTTTGGCAAGATGTTTACACTTTAAATGACTTTTTTGTTATATAAAGTTTTCTAAATACCTCCTATTATTAATCATTTGATGGTTTTTGCAGTAAATAAAATATAATATATACCTTGAAGAAGTTTTTCACCCCTGACCCTATCCAGGTAAGGGGGGTTACAAATAAGCTTTATTAATAGATATTCCCCGTATCAAATTCGTTGATTATTACATTTTCGATCAATCTTATTTATGAATATATATATCCTTTTTTAATGCTTTATACAAGATGTATTCTCAAATAAAAAAGGTTATTTTCTTCTGAGTTATCACGATTTTCGAGTCAAAAATCTTCAATTATAGGCACGTTTCCATCAATTCAAATAAAGTGTTGTATCAGAAAGAATAATAGAGTAATCGTTCAATCAGAACCGATATCTCAGCAAATAACTTCTTTTTGATCGCAACCTCTGCAATCTGAAACGTGACATATCTGCTGTGCCTGACAACTTTCGCTCCTATCTTAATCCGTTTCGTGAGCAGACTGCGGAGAGAATAGTGTTTGATTTTCCCCGGAAGAACCAACCGTCTTATAAAATTGCCCAGATTATATGTCCATTTATCCGCACTCACCTTGACAACCGATTCCCTCCTCGTTTACGAAAATGAAATTTGCCCGGACGAAGCATTTTTGTGGATTGAATGTCAGGGTAAGGGTGAGGTGCTTTTTATAATACAGGTTCCGGTTAAAACATTTTTTCGAACATCTCGTAATGCCAGTTATTCATGCCCTGCCCTGCATACGCCTTTTTAGCGATTTCATTTGAAGTCTCAACATACAGTCGGAGTCCGGCTGTTCCCGCAGATCGTGCGAGTGATTCCACATGTTTGAAAAGCTGTGTAAACACACCGTGTCCGCGATGGGGGGGGGCAACATAGATGTCGTGAAGCCACCATATATAGGTGTTGCGCCAGTCGCTCCATTCCTTCAGCACATGCATACACCCGGCAGCTGTAGATTGAGCATCCAGGGCAAGCAGGTAAAATCCCAGGTCCGGCTCCTTGAAAATGTTTGCGACACCTTTAGTAACCGTACCGTGATCGAGGTCTACATTTTCTGATTCACGTGCCAATTCAATTTGAAAGTGGACAATTGTTTCAGTGTCATCGGTAGTTGCTTTTTTTAATGAATAGATTTTGCTTTCCATTTTGTTTACCAGTGGTTGTATGTGATAATGAGGCTGTCATATAGGGTTTAATAATAACGAATTATGTGGTGTATAGTCAAATATAAAGCCTCTTGAAGGAATATTCAACAATGTGTTGATGTGAGCAAACAAGCCAGCTATTTAAAATAATTTGATATGTCAAAATAATTGGTATAATGCTATCAAATACTTTAATTATATTATAGAACCTGTGAAGACACCAAGGCACAGTTGAATAGGTGTAATATATAATAATTTTATGATTTTTAAATCCCATAGATTCCATAACTGTTGACATAATGATTTATATTTATACTTAATCTACCATTCGTGAGATACAGGCGGAGAATGAAAAAAAGGAGAAAAGTTTTTAATTAAAATCCAGTGTGATAAACTAATTACAATAGAAAATTTTACAGAACCAGATTTCTTGAGGGGGTAAAAAATAATGATAATTGTTATGAAACAAGGTGCGACTGAAGAGCAGATACGGACAGTGACCATTATGGTGGAAAAACTTGGGTATGCTGTGCATCTGAGCAAGGGGGTGGAACGAACAATTGTGGGTGTTATCGGTCACAAGGATAAAAGTCCCCTGCAGTCATTTGCGTCCCTTGATGGAGTGGAGTCTGTAATACCGATTCTCAAGCCATTCAAACTTGCAGCGATTGAAATGAAAAATGAGTATTCGGTGATAGAGGTGGATGGTGTAAAGATAGGAGGGAATGAAATCACTGTCATCGCCGGCCCGTGCTCGGTCGAATCCGAAGAACAGATCATACGCATTGCCCGGAAAGTAAAGGACGCCGGGGCAAAAATGCTTCGTGGAGGAGCATATAAACCCAGAACCTCACCTTACTCATTCCAGGGACTTGAGGAAGAGGGCCTGAAGTATCTCAAACAGGCGAAAGAAGAAACGGGGCTCAGGATTGTTACAGAAATAGTGGCTATAGGTGATATCGATATCCTGGTCAAATATGCCGATATGATCCAGATAGGAGCTCGCAACTGCCAGAACTTTGCCCTGCTCAAGGCGGTGGGACAGGCGGGCAAACCTGTGCTCTTCAAGCGTGGCATGTCCACAAAAATAAAAGAATTTCTCCAGGCAGCCGAGTATATCCTGAGCGAAGGCAACAGCAATGTGGTTCTCTGCGAACGCGGTATCCGAACATTCGAGGATACCATGCGAAACACTTTTGACCTCAGTGCGGTTGCCCTCATGAAAAACTGGACGCACCTGCCGGTCATGGCTGACCCGAGCCACGGTACGGGTATGAAGGATATTATTATCCCCATGTCACGGGCGGCTGTCGCTGCTGGTGCGGATGGTCTCATGATAGAGGTTCATGACCATCCTGAAGAAGCGTTTTCTGACGGTCCGCAGTCACTTAAGCCCAGAGAATTTGAGACATGTATGGTGGAAGTGGCTAAGATTGCCAGAGCGATGGGGAGGAATATATAGGGTTGTTCTTTGGGAGCATTCATCACTGTGATACTTTTTTTAAGCTAAATCCTCGCAAATAACAATTTATCAATCTATTAACAGGATGGTTTATTTTTTATTGTATTTAAAATATGAATTATAAATAAGAGAATAAATTTTAAAAAGTAAATCCGAAATTGTTAAAGTTTTAATACCAAAAAGTAAAGAAATATTGTTTCAGAAAATATTTCACGAAAATTCGACAATGGAAAGCAGCTCACTATGATATATCAGGAAGCTCATTTCTCAGGTTTTTTTGTTTCCCGAACTTTTTACTCTTCCAGGTACTCCTCGCGGAACATTTTAATAAGTGTGAGCAGTACGGAAATAGTAAGAGGTCCGATGACAAGACCGACAAGCCCCCATTCCTTGATGCCGATGAAAACTCCCAGAAGAACGGTAACAGGATGAATTTTCCCGAGAGAACTGACCAGTTTTGGGCGGATAATGTTGTCCGTTGTTCCGACAATAATCGATCCCCAGAGGAAAAGACAGACGCTTTCAAAATAATGCCCGCGTAATGCCAGGAGCAAACAGGCGGGAAACCATATGATAATTGTGCCGAGTAACGGTATAAAAGAAACAACCATCATAGCAAAACCCCACAGAATTACACCCGAAATACCAAGTATTAGAAAACCTATTCCACCTAATGTCCCCTGGATGATGCCGATGAGTAAGTGTCCTTGGATAAGATTCTTAGTATCCTTTTTTATTTCTCTGAGAAGCGCATCACAGTTTTTATAGCTGAGAGGGAAATAATTCCTAAAGGTGGCGATTACCTGTTTTGAGTTGATCAGGAGATAAAACATCAGGAAAAAAGTCACGAACGTAGAAAGAATCAATCCGGTAATACTGTAAATCATTTTCGGGCCTAACGAAGTGATGGCTTCCTGGGTGGTGGTAATCAGCTTCGGGAACAGGTCGGTTAAATAGTAATCTTTTAACTGTATATTAAATTTGTTATACATAAGGTTTTCAAAGTTTTGGAGGGCAGACCTTATGCTGCCAATAGTATCTTCGGTGAAAAGAAACTGTATCTGTTCCTGAACCGCTGATCCAATTATAATCATAGGTACAAGAATGAGGGTAAAATTAATAAAAATAACTAAAAATGCTGAAAGGGACTTTCTTTTGGTTATTTTTAAAAAATACCGGTATATAGGGGCGAAAAGGAAAGCAAGTATACATGCTGCAGCTATTGAAGGAAAAAATACATCAATAATCAAGTAAAATTTAAACGCAATTACGAGAATAATTCCCAAAAGAAAATAAAAGCCGAATGTTCTGATTTCCATACGGATTTCCTGTGAAAAAAG
>JBHPFF010000107.1:0-10644 GCA_042572165.1 Candidatus Latescibacterota bacterium
GATAAAATCATCGATTGCACCCTTTTCACCAGAGGTTTCTATACGGTTTGTCCTCGGTGATTATACCATGGAACCTACATTGAGCCGGGCAACTATCACCGAGGCTGCTGCGGTGATCATACTTGCAGACCCCGGGCTGGACAGTTCCGGGAAGCCGGATGAACGAACGCTTCTTGCGACGCTTGCGATAAAATCCATTTCACAGGATATTAAAGTATATGTGGAGTTGCTCGATGCCGCAAGTGAGGTTCATCTCAAGCGTGCGGGAGTTGATCAGATTATCATTTCAGGTGAGTTCAGCGGGTTCCTCCTTGCGAGCGCCGTTATTGTTCCCGGTATTCCACAAGCACTTAAAGAGATTATGCATACCGATATCGGTAGTGATATTCGCAGGGAATCTCTGCCCCATGAATTCATCGGTATGACTTTCCGTGATACCGTGGTAGAGTATTACGACCGCTTCGGTTCCATTCTCATTGGTGTGATTACTGAAAAAGAATCTTTCGATCTCGAAACCGTGCTCTCTGGTGAAAAGGGTGCAATCGATGATTTTATCAGGCGGAAATTTGAGGAAGCTGGGCGTGACCTGGAAATAGAATCGAAAGGACGGGTCGGTGTTCACATCAATCCCGCCAAGGAGTACGTACTTACCAAATTCGATGATGCCATTATTCTTACTTCAAAAAATGAAGAGGCGGTTGTATGAGCAGAAATATTGTAAAAAGATTGAAAGAGTATACTTTATTCAAAGGTCTTACGGATAGGGAATTACAACTGATTTCATCAATCGTTACTGATACTGAAATCAATGTAGGTTCTTTTATTATTCGAGAAGGCGATGTTGGTGATGATTTGTATCTCCTTGAAGAAGGTGTGGTTGATATTCATAAGACACTTACCTTTGTAACCTCAAAACAAGATTTCGGTACAAAAGAACGAACATTTATCAGGCTTACTGGCGATGATCACTGTTATTTTGGGGAAATGGCGCTTTTCGGAAACGGGGAGCGTTCTGCGACTGTTAAAGCTGTCACAATATGTAAACTTTTAAATATAAAAAACGATGACTTTCGTGAAATATGTGAACGTGAACCGCGAATCGGTTATCATGTAATTACTAACATCGCCCTTATTTTAGCTGAATATCTCCGTAAGACAAACGAGGATGTCATTAAACTCACTACCGCTCTTTCGCTCGCCCTTTCAGGTGAAAAATAACCGCTCAGGTGAATAGATTAATATATCAGCCCTTCAGGCGAATGTATTGACTCAATACTTTCAGGGCACGATTTATACGGTTATATTTTTTATAAAATTTCGAATAAAACCTTTTGTCTGACTGTATATACTAATGAAGGTTCAGGAGCGGCTCAATATATTCAGGGGAATCCATGAATCAACTGACAGACGATATACTGGTTGTACGATGCAAGGTAAGAGACAAAGATGCCTTCTGTACACTTGTTGATCGTTACAAAAAAGAAGCATACAGTTTTGCGTTTTCGTATCTTAAAAACATGGATGATGCGCTGAATATCTCGCAGGATGCGTTCGTCAGGGCATGGAATGCGATAGATACCTTTATTGAGGGCAGAAGTTTCCGTCCGTGGTTGTTAAGCATTGTAAAAAACCTGTCGCTCAATCTCATTGAGAAAAAAAAGAACCTCCGGGAAATTTCCCTTGATGAGGCAATGACAGAAAGCGGATTCGATATACCCGATAATTCTCAGAATTCCCTTCATGTCCTGGAGGAGAGAGAAACACGTGAACAAATATGGAAAGCGGTTTTCAGTCTCAAAGATGAGTTCAGGGAAATCATAATTCTAAAACATTTTCATGATATGTCATACAGGGAAATAGCGGGAATTCTCGATTTACCGGAAGGTACGGTGATGTCAAGGTTGTATTATGCCCGCATCGAACTTAAGAAAATACTTGAGACGGTAATGCAAAGGGGTTGATAGGCATGACGTTAGAAGAACATCAAAGAAATTTAATGCGCTACATAGATAACGAAATGAATGATCAGGAGCGGAAAACGTTTGAAGAGCATCTGAAGACATGCGATACCTGCAAAGTGACGCTCCAGGATTTTTCAGTGGTGAAGGAGGTGACTCAATCCATGAAGATTGCTGACTTACCTGAAAAGGTTTGGGATAAATACTGGGATAAAATTTATAACAAAATAGAGAGAAGCGTTGCCTGGTTCCTTTTCATTACGGGTGCTCTTATTCTTACCGGGTACTCGATTTATAATGCAGTAACCGATCCCGGGCTGTATTCTCTTGTTGGTCTTGGTATTGTATTGACCCTTGTAGGATTTGCAATTCTTTTCATTTCTGTGTTAAGGGAAAAACTTACAGTTAATAAAAATGATCGTTATATATCGGAGGTCAAGCGATGATTGTGGTAACAACTGATTATATACCCGGGAAAAAGATTGTCGAGGTACTCGGCACTGTCAAGGGTAATACTATTCGTGCCCGACATATCGGGAAGGATATCCTTGCCAAATTAAAACATATGGTTGGTGGTGAAATAGAGGAATATACCAAAATGGTTGCCGAATCACGCGAGCAGAGCCTGGACAGGATGGCCGAGGAAGCTCGGAAACTTGGAGCCGATGCTGTAGTCAACGTTCGTTTTACAACTGCCAGTATGATGCAGGGTGCGGCGGAGCTGCTGGCATATGGTACTGCGGTGAAAATAGAAGATTAAGAAACAATAGAAAAAAATTTTCAGTTAAAAATCAGGAAGAAGTGAAAACATAAATAAAAAATCGCCAAAATTGAATTTCAGGCGTATACTCTAAATGGGAACGGGCCGGACGGTCGCGCATCAAACGATGTGAGGAAAGTCCGGGCTCCGCAGGGCAGGGTGCCGGGTAACACCCGGTGACCGGTATTTGCCGGTTAAGGAAAGTGCAACAGAAAATATACCGCCTCCGTTCACGGAGGTAAGGGTGAAAAGGCGGGGTAAGAGCCCACCGCCCGGATGGTAACATCCGGGGCACTGTAAACCCCACCCGGAGCAAGGCCAAATAGGGGACAAGGTACTGCCCGTACCGTTATAAGTCCCGGGTAGGCCGCGTGAGGAGGCGGGTGACCGCACTCCCCAGATAAATGACCGTCCTTCCCTCACGGGAAGACAGAACCCGGCTTATAGGTCCGTTCCTTTAATGATTTTCCGGATAATTTATTGTTTCCGAATGGTACATAAAGCAACACAATCGTACTGGATGAAACTGCTGACCTCTTTCCTTTTTGCCGCAGCGATGGCGTATATCGAGGCAGTGGTTGTGGTGTATCTCAGGGAATTATATTACCCGGAAGGATTTTCATTCCCCCTCAGGCTTGTCCCCGTAAAAATTATAATAATCGAACTTTTCCGTGAAATAGCAACTTTAGTGATGCTGGCTACAGTGGCTGTTTTTGCCGGCAGGAAGTTCTGGGAGCGCTTCGGGTATTTTATCATTCTTTTCGGTATATGGGATATATTTTACTATATATGGTTGAAAATCACTCTCGACTGGCCGTCCTCGCTTTTTGAGCCGGATATTCTTTTCCTGATACCTTTACCCTGGATCGGACCCGTGATTGCCCCGTTGCTTATTGCGGCGCTTATGATCACTGTTGGAATATCAATAACGTATTTATTCCACAAGGGTAATGATTTCAGGCCGACTTATGTCTCGTGGAGTCTGGCAATTACGGGAATTATAATCATATTATATTCTTTTATGAGGGATAGTGATGCCTGGCTGTACCAAACGATGCCAAAGCCTTATGGATACTGGCAGCTCGCAGCTGGATTGATTCTCTTAAGTTCAGCCTATCTTCATATATGGATAAAAGTTATGAAAGAGACAAAGAGTTAACTGACAGCTTAATAGAAACTGAATTATGTGTATAAAAAAAGCACCTTCTGTGAATAATCAAGAAGATGCTTTTTTGGTTTTATAGTATTGTTAAGATAAATGAAATAGTGAAACCACGAATGAGATTCTCAGCCAGCGGCGATATCCAGCATTTTCTTCACTGCCGGATTGGGATTGATGATTTCTTCCGCCGAGCTGATGGTAATCGTTGGGATAGCACCGTGCTCAAGGTGAATCCGCATGCGTAGTTCTTCGTTCTCATTTCTGCCGCTCAGACCGGAATACCCAAATGTCCGGCACAGTTTACCGAAAAGCAGGTCATTACAATTGCACCCTCCGGTGCGTTCCAGCCCCTCGATTGACTGATGCCAGCTCTTGAACAGATGCTCCTGGGCAAAGGAGAGCCCCTGGGCGGTGATTTCGTTCAGTCCTTCCCCGCCAACCACAAGTCCATTGTTTAGAGTGGCTATATGGTGGATCAGCCGATTCATTCCTTCAGAGGATGTAGTCGATTCCACGAGGCAATTGTAGAGATTATACGAATGCAGTGTCACATCAATGAACACGGTTTCGAGGGAAAACTCCTGCACCGCATCGAGGATATTCTTTCCCAGAATCGACCGCCACATACTCAGTGCCGGGTGGACTTTCACCATGACCTTCTTGTCACGATTATTGAGACGGCTCTTGTTGGACTCGGGTACACCCAGCCCTCTACCCTGATACCAACTCCAGCCAAGAAGTTGTTTGGTTTCAAGGCTGCGATACTGAAAATCACGGATCAGTGGATATGTGGGATGGGAGGGATCCATATCGATGGCATTGAAATGGGGCATAATATGAAATCCCATAGCCAGGCATTTTTTGATGAACGCCTTACCTTCATCACTCGCCACATAAGTGGGATAGTTTTCGTCATAACGGTCGGTTCGCCAATTAGGGAAATGCACAAGAACATTTTTTGGAGGCAAACGTTTGGCCAGTGCTTCGAGGATGGCTGGGTCTGTGGGACACCAGCTCAGAGCCAGTTTGATGTCGTATATCCATGGCTGGCGTTTTTGCACCTCAGATTCCAGATTATATGCTTTCCAGTACCACTTACGGTACTGTTCCACCGGAACTTTCCAGTCCCCCCTGTACACATTGATCCGCCAGCAAAGCCCGCCCGCACTAAGGTTGTTGTCAGTAGGCCCGTAGGCGTCGCTGTCCAGCCCTATTACATTGGCATCGGTTTCAGTACCTACGACAAGCGCTTTGTACCGGTAGCGATTATCCTGCGTATGAACCCAGAATCCTCCTTTTGAGGATTGCAATACAGCGAATCCTGCTTCCCAGTAATAGGGCCAGTGCCACCGGCTGTTCTTGATAAGAGGATCGTCCAGCGACAGTTTCACTCCCTGAAATAGCGGGGCAACTAGTTTCAAATCAGGTCGCAAACCAGCTATACACCACCTGCAGGCTCGCACCCCGGGTCTCGATGAATAGGCTGAGGGTTCAACCAGCAGGTCTCCTGTTTCATTATCGACTGACACCGACAGAACGCCATTTCCGTCCCAGCTGTGAAAGATAACTTCTGCCCGCGTACCGGAAAGCTGACGTGCCTCGATTGTGCCGAACTTCGCTTCGTTGATGCCGACCATTTCATCCGAAGGATAGAGGAGTTGGAGTGCGGCGAAACGGTTGACGTCGACTCCCTTGATAAATTCCTCGCCTGTATCCTTGCTTTTCAACGATGTTATAAGTCCCTTGTCAATAACTGCATAGAGGGTACGGGTTTCCACATAAATTTTGGTGCCCGACACTTTGACCGAGCCGGTGGATTTCGCGGCTCCGGTACTGGTCTGAGCGGCAAAAACATGTGATGTTTTTCCGGTGAGGGCGGACATGATATGTGCAACTGCAATTCCGCCCCCCGCTTTTTTTATCAGGTCTCTACGTTTCATAAACTACCTCTCAGGAAAGGAACAATTACGGAACAACTGTTTATTATATGTGAGTAGCATTTCTATTGTGCGAAATTTTCGAAAGAATAATAGCCTTTTCTTATTTTCAAACAAGTGTTTAAAGTGAATACTTTAATTCGAAAATAATGGTCACAATATTTCCCGGTGTTGTTTCACATCACCAGTCACTTACCGAGCCATCGTCAAACATTATCTGCGGCTTGGTAGTCGGTTTATAAGGATGTGCCGCTGCGACCTTTTCATCCAGATCGCACCCGAGACCCGGTTTTTCCGGCAGTTGAGCATAACCGTCCTTGACCACGATGTCGTCGCCTTTGAACAGGTCAAGCATCCATCCCGAAGTACCCCCGCGCGGTTCCTGCATCACACAATTCGGGCAGCAAGCGGAGATATGGGTTGTGGCCAGGTTTCGCACCGGGCTTCCGCTGCCGTGGGGGATAACATCAATAAATTGAGCCTCTGCGAGTGCAGCGATCTTCTTGGTTTCGGTTATGCCACCGGTGTTGACCACGTCGGGACGAAGGTAGTTCGCCAGGCACTTTTTGACAATTTCCTTGAACCCGACTCGGGCGTAGTTGCTCTCGCCGATTGCTATGGGGATGTTGGTGTGTTTCTGTATCCATTCGAGCCCTTCAATGTTTTCAGGCTGAACAGGATCTTCTATGTACATCAGGCGGTATGGTTCTACGGCGTTGACATATTCCAGTACCATAGTGGGTGTCATTAAGCCGTGGGCATCGTCTGTAATATCCATATCCTCACCGGCGGCCTTGCGCATGGCTTTGATAATCGCTTCCGCAAGCTGCAGATTCCAAGGGCGTTTGATTACCCGTGAAGACCAGGCGATCCCGGTCCGCACCGCGGTATACCCTTCTTCCTTACGTTTCATCACGGATTCGTATACTGCTTCCGGTGTTCTGCCGCCAACATGAGCGTACACGCGGACGCTGTCGCGGACTTTTCCACCCAGTATTTTGTAAATTGGTTCATCAAGCAGTTTACCGAGGATATCCCACAGGGCGATGTCAATGGCACTGACAGCGCTATAATCGACCTGGCCGCCTCGAGCACGGGGCCAGCGCCACATCGCCTGCCACAGAAACTCAATATTGGTCGGATCACGGTCCATGATAATCCGCCCGCGATCTTCGATAGCCCCGGCAACACCTTTCGCCTGGCCGGTTATCGATCCTTCTCCAACACCTGTAACTCCTTTGTTGGTATAGACTTTGACATAGACTCTTGTATCAACCATGAAAGGTTTTACATCAGTAATTTTTATCCCGCCGGGCAATTTTGCCTGCACTTCCTCGGGATGAAATCCCATACAGAAAGATGCTCCCGCGGTGGTAAGACTTGTCGACTTGAGAAATGTGCGTCTGTTCATTTGTCCCTCCATACTATGTATCATCAAGATATATAGAAAATCCGTATTTTCATCAGGTTTATAAGCGTTTATTACCAGTCGCTTGGTGAGCCATCCGGATATATGTTTTTTGGCATGCTTCCCGGATTATAGGGCTGTGCCTTTGCATAGTCTTCATTGAGATCGCACCCGAGACCCGGTTCGGTCGGTAATTCTACATAGCCGTTTTTTAAGGTTATATCTGCTCCGTAGAACAATTCAGAGGCTCTGCCTCCCCGTGGTTCCTGCATGACACAGTTGGGAGTAGAGGCGGAAATATGGGTTGCGGCAAAACTATTTATTGTCCCACCTCCGTGGAGGACAACATCAATAAAGAACGCATCGGCCATAGCGGCGATCTTCTTGCATTCAGTGATGCCGCCGGCCCACAATGCATCAGGGCGAACGTACCGGGCGAGATTGTTAAATATGATGTCTCTGAAATCGAATTTGGAATAGTGATTTTCTCCGATGCCTAAAGGCACCTCAGTATGGTCTCCGATCCATTTAAGAGCACCGAGATTCTCCGGCACCACAGGATCCTCTATAAACATGATACGGTATTGTTCAACCGCATTGGCAAATTCAAGTGTTTGAACAGGAGTCATTCTACCGTGAGCGTCAATGAGGATATCAACATCATCACCTGCGGCTTTGCGCATCGCCTCTATATGGGCTACCGCTTTTTTAAAATTCCATGGGCGTGGTAGCAAATCCTCTTGAGGAATGCTTGTTCTTATGGCAGTGTAACCTTCTTCCATGCGTTGAAGAGTCAATTCGGTCATTTCCTCCGGGGTACTTCCCTGGGCATGGGTGTAAACCCGGACGCGGTCACGAGCTGCGCCGCCAAGCAGCCGGTAGATGGGAACATCCATTGCTTTGCCGAGGATATCCCACAGCGCGATATCCAGGGCGCTGATAGCACCATAGGTCAGCGCTCCGCCACGGGCGCGCGGCCATTTCCACATAACCTGCCAGAGAAATTCGATGTCTGCAGCGTTTCTGCCAATGATGTACTCACCCAAATCCTTGACTGCACCATCAACTGCTCGTTCCATGCTGTTGATATTTCCCTGACCTATCCCCGTAAGTCCCTCATTTGTGTATATTTTTACATATACAGCGCTTCTCACGATGTAGCTTTTAATATTTGTGATTTTCAGTCCCGGCGGAACCTTTGCCTGGAGATTCTCGGGTATGATTCCCATCCAAAATGGAACTCCGGCAGCAGCGCAGCCGATTTTTTGTAGAAATATTCTTCGTTTCATAGCTACACCTCCATGTGAATAAATGAAATAATAATAAAAACCATTTCACTGGACGTTAATATTTAAAGTAAAAAACAATACTAAAGAAGTTATTACTTGTTATTGACCTATTCAATATCCTTCCAATATTCTATTTTGAAGGTATTATGTATTTTCTGCAGTGCGAGTATTATAAACTGGTATTTCCCACATCAAAATCAAATATGACTTTAGAATGAATTGACATAAAAGGGTGGGCATATCATAATGGATATTGTTAATATTCGGCTATCGCTAAAAACAATAGAATATCAGGTTGATTTTGAAGTATTTTCAGTGTTTAATAAGGTGAATAAGGTTAAATTACCGACAGTTTAGCTTTGATCAACTCAATAAGTCCAGTAATGGTCTCATTTTCAACACTGAACTGTTTGGCGATTTCAGCACAGGGAACTCCATTGAGATAAAGGATGAACACCTCATTTTCTTCTTCGGTTAATCCAGAATTACCCGATTCATTAATGATAAAGTGCTTTTCATAAAACTCTTTTTCAATGCGGGCACATTCTGCATCGTATGCAGCTATCTCTGCTTCCCAGTTGTCATTTATAGGTTTTTCTTTTTGTTTCTTACCCGCCAATTTTATTCCTTAAACTGATTCGACACTCGCAACGCCGGGAACCTTTTGCTTGATAAGGTTTTCGATCCCGTTTTTGAGTGTCATTGTAGCCATGGGGCAGCCGGAACAGGCGCCTTTAAGGCGTACTTTTACAATATCCCCGTCAAGGCTTACGTATTCAACATCGCCGCCGTCAGCTTGTAACGAAGGTCTTATTTCTTCCAGTACAGCTTTGATTTTCTCTTCCATAATCATTTCCTTTCATGATAGTAAATATTGATTATTAGTTACTCTTTTTAAACGGGATTATGATCTAAAAGTTACATTAAATGTTATATTCACCAGTGAAAACATTAACTGCTCCGCCGGTCATATACAGTTCCTCGCGGTTTTTCCATTCAATGATCAGGTCGCCGTAGTTAAGGTGAACCATCACTGTATCGAAGGTCAAATCGTTAAGAATCGCAGCGACAACCGAGGCGGCAGCGCCGGTACCGCATGCCATTGTTTCTCCGCACCCGCGTTCCCATACGCGCATCCTTATGTTGTTTTTATCGAGTATCCGGACGAATTCGGTGTTGATACGGTTAGGGAATCTTTGATGATGCTCGAATGACGGTCCAATAGCGGGGAGTCCGACAGCATCAACATCATCCGTGAAAACGACACAATGCGGGTTGCCAACGTTAACCAGGGTGATACGGTAGGGAGTGCCGTTGACGATAAGTTCTTCATCGACGACCATATCCGAATCTTCTCCTGTCATGGGTATCCGGCTTCTTTTGAGTACCGCTTTCCCCATTGAAGTAGTCACATCAACAAACTTGCCGTCGACAAGATGAACTTCCTGTTCGAGGGGGCCGTTTAACGTCTCGGTAACGAATTCGGTTTTATCCGTAAGACCGGACTCAACCACATATCTGGCAAGGCAGCGGATACCGTTCCCGCACATTTCCGCCTCGCTCCCATCGCTGTTGATCACCCGCATCTTGAAATCATACCTTTCAGACGGTCCGACAAGAATAAGACCATCGGCTCCGACACCAAGATGACGGTCACACATACGCGGAGCTAATTTTTGGGGATTATCAATTTTTTCTTTGAACAGGTCGATGATTATGTGGTCATTTCCCAGTCCGTGCATTTTTGTGAATTTCAGTGTTTTCATTGCCTAATCGATACTTGGTGTTTGATATGAAATCAGCAAAATATCCGTGTGTTTATATTGTCTGAACCGCTGATGGGTATGATTAAATGATGACCATGATAAAAAGAGCAAATTTTGGATACATTACAATGGCAATCATTCAATCACAATCATCAATAGTTAATACATTTTCCTTCGCTAATCAATCTTTTAAACTCTAATTTTGTTGAACCGAAATTGATAAGCAAACCGATTTCCAGATTATATGCTTCGAGATAGTTTAAACCCTGTGCAATGTGAACATTATCGAGTTGAGTAATTGCTTTTAATTCAACCAAGATTTTATTTTCTATAAGAAAATAAAATCTTGGTTGAATTAAAAGCA
>JBHPFF010000108.1:0-10603 GCA_042572165.1 Candidatus Latescibacterota bacterium
CACTGCCCGGCTTCGGTTCCCATCAGGTGGCTTTGGAGCTGGGAGTTCACGGCATCAATACCTATGTTATACATCCCCGCCCTGATCCTGTCAATCACGACATCTATTTCAGGCCGTCCCTCATCAAAACCGGTTTCAACAGTATACAAATCGTCAATGTTAAGGGCTTTCTGATATACCTGGTCGGTCAGATCCTGCAGTACATCCATATCCTCACCCTGAACCTCAATAACAATCGGCGCCGAATCTATTCCCAGAACCAATTCCAATGCGCCCTGTTCCTGGATTATCCGGGCTTCAAGGTCGGGAATGCCTTCAAGTTCCATGCTTAATCGTGCAAAAATATCCGGCGAATGCATAACATGATCTTTGCCCAGGATAACTTTTATTGCAGCGGTATTTTCGTCCTCGAAACGCATACCCGAAGTTTCGCTCACTTCCTGTGATGGTCCTGCAATACTGAACATCGTTATATCATCGCCAAGCAGTTCCCTGATGCTGTTTTCGATATTATTAACAGTGTTTTCAGTGCGTTGCAGCTCGGTTCCCTCGGGGAGTTCAAGTTCGATGGTGAAAACGTTCTGGTCAGTTTTTGGAATAAATTCACTGCCCACATGCGGTATCAGCCATATCGTACCGGCAATAACAGCAACCGCACAACCAGCAACCAACCATCGGAAATCAAGCATATGCCCGAGAAATGCCCGGTACAATGGAAACCGGACCGATTGTCTGGAATACCTTGCTGCCGGAGCTTTTTTCAGAAAACGGGTGCAGAGCATGGGTATGACAAGGATAGCAACGAAAAGCGATGAAATAAGTGAAAAAGACACAGTCCAGGCCTGCTCTTTAAACAGTTCACCCGCAGAACCGTGGAGATACACTATTGGTAAAAACACCACAATAGTGGTTAATGTCGCAGCGGTAATCGCACCTGCCATCTGGCTGGTGCCGGTCACTGAGGACTCCTTTATGGACATTCCTGATTCGAGATTGCGGAAGATGTTTTCCATGACCACAATAGCGTTATCCACAAGCATTCCCGCACCCAGAGCAAGACCGCCCAGGGTCATGATGTTTAACGTTAAGCCACTGAAATACAAGAGGTTAAACGTAGCGATAACTGATATAGGGATGGCTAAGCTAATAATGAGGGTGGCGCCAATGCGTCTGAGAAACACGAAGAGTATTATAACCGCCAGCACTATGCCAATCAATGCTGTCTGTTTTACTTCGTCTATTGCTCTGGTAATGAATTCGCCCTGGTTTTGAATTATTGTGAGTTCATAACCGGGCAGTGCTTTGCGTGCTTGCTCAAGGGTTCCCATGAATTCGTTTACTGCACTTACTGTGTTGTATTTCATCTCCTTGTATACAGCAAGCCCCATACACCTTTTCTGGTTCAGTCGTACGATATTGTCGGGTTTTTTGTTACTGAACCTGATGTCCGCTACTTCCTTTAAAAAAACAGGAACATTTTCAGTATTCGTTGCCGGTTGGCTTTCTGATTCCTCGGGCTGCTTATAGGCAACTATAACCTGTGCAATGTCATCGAGGGAGCCGAATTCACCTACACCTTTAATGATATAGTTTTGTCCCATTTCCACGATTGAACCACCTGATACATTTCGGTTGTAATCACTAATGCGGCTTACGATAGTGGAAGGTGTAACATCATATGCTTCAAGAAGATAGGAATCGGTCTCGATAACGACCTCTTTCTCTTCCTGACCCAAAAGTCGTACATCTGCAATTCCTTCTAGGCGGATAAATTCATTACGAAGATATGATTCGGAGATTTTCCGAAGTTCGTCCATATCGGTAATATCGGGATGGGAAAGTGCGAGAAGGATCACAGGAGCGGCATTGGGATCGTACTGGGTAACAGTCAGTTCCTCGATCTCCGAGTTCTGCTGGAAACCGGCGATTGATTTTTGAAGGTCGAGAAACGCCTCGTCCATGTTTGTTTTCCAGGCATATTCCACAACGATCCGGGCGGAACCTACACGGGAAATTGACGAAACCTGAATAGCGTTCTTCTGACGGATTGCCTGTGCCTCGATGTTTTTTACATATTGCTGCTCGATTTCCTCAGGTGGCCGTTCACCAGCATTCAACTCAATGAATAGTCTCGGGTTGTTCAAATCAGGGAAAATGTCCATTCCCAGTCTCTGAAATGAAATGAAACCGAGTAAAAGCACTGCCAGTACCAGCATCAAAATAGTTATGGGGTAATCTACTGAAAACTGCGTGATTTTTTTCATTATTACAAATTCCGGATTTCAGGTTTCATGCGATAGTTGCAAATTTAATTTTGATAATATACCTTGATTTTAATTGGTAATTTTTACCCTGGATCCACTTCTGAGTGTTTCAAAGCCCTCGACCACAAGCCTGTCACCGGGATTCAGCCCCTCAACAACTTCTGACTCCTCAGGATTTTCTAAGCCTGTATCGATTCTCCGTTCAATAGCATTGCCGCGTTCCACCACGAAAACCGTTTTTCTGTTACGCCTGCTGAGGATGATTTCTTTAGGTATTACCACGGTGCTGTCCTGGCGTGCTATGATAATCTCGGTTTTAACAAACATTCCGGGTCTGAGTATCAGGTCAGGATTATC
The DNA here is from genome assembly GCA_042572165.1 of Candidatus Latescibacterota bacterium. Classification (GTDB taxonomy): domain Bacteria; phylum Latescibacterota; class Latescibacteria; order Latescibacterales; family Latescibacteraceae; genus JBHPFF01. The sequence goes on from JBHPFF010000108.1 coordinate 2,622, forward strand.
TACAATCACCGTTCCTTTGAATGACCTTGTTTCGGGTTGAAGAGCCGGGGAAAGCTGGGTAATCTTTCCATTCAGCACATTGTCCGGCACCGTATAATTCATTATTCGTACAGGTTGATTGACTTTAACCTGACCAAGAAGGTTTCCGGGAATGTTTATCTCCATGTTAAGTTTTTTATAGTCCATAATATGAACCATATCAGATCCTGAGGGTACTTTTATCCCCTCGGTATAGTAGAACAGGTCAACTATAATGCCGTCGAACGTGGAAGTGATTTTCATTTTTGACAATTGAATAAGCGCATTGTCGTAACTATACTGAGCATCGATATATGACCTCTCAGCATTTTTCAGGTCACTAAGAGTGACACCGCCTTTTTCGAAAAGTGATTGCTGGTTATCAAATACTCGTTTTGATATATCAAGATTGAGTGTTTGTGAATCTATCCTGATAGAGTTTTCCTGTTCCGGATTATCAAGGTAAATAATGGCCTGGCCTTTTTTTACGTGATCACCGAGTGCAAATGGTTGAGATGTGGCGGGATTAATGGCAAGCCGGTAAAAACCGGCAGTTTCGGAGTTCAGCTCAACAGTCTGGTTTGCAGTAACTGTTCCGGTAGTTACGACAAACTCCTCGATAGGCTTAAGGCTCACCTCCTCGACCGACACAGGAACCTCAACATTTACATCCATTTGCGTGTCGGGGCTGCCGCATCCCCAAAAAATAATAAAAATACTTAATAATATGAATAGTTTTTTCACAGGTTTCTCCCTTTCAAGTTCCAAGTTCCAAGTTCCAAGTTCCAAGTTCCAAGTTCAAGATTCAAAATTTCCGCTGTAATTCAGTGATGGGATAATTCATCCTGATAATTCATTAAGTTCTTCCGGTATCACCGGCTCGTTGCGCTCGAAATCCCATAAAGACTGGATTTTCATATCCAGTATGGCCTGCTTGTAGTTGATTAAAGCTCGTACCAGCCCCATTCTCGTCTGTGAAAGCTGGGTCTGTAAAAGGTTCAGTTCCATACTGGTAAGATCGCCGTTACGGTAGCGCTCAAGATTGATTTCATAGGTCAGTTCCGCATTTCGCACCCTTTGACGTTCTATATCGATCTGATTGGCAAGCCTGTTCAGATTGCGGTATGTCTGCCTGATGCCGATAATTATAGAGGTTTTTTCGTCTTCCGAAGAGAGTTTCTGACGTTCATAACTCGCTTCAGAAGCTTTAATACGTGATTTCTTCTCGCCCCAGTCCCAAAGCGGGATCTCAAATGATATACCTATGCTCTGTTTATTTGTCGGAGAGTCATAAAGGTTCTCGAACATTTCATCAGTGCCGATTATCCCGAGAGAGAGGTTTATATTCCCCTTGAACTCATTCTGCGCTGAAGCCCGAATAATATTATTTTGAGCATTTTCGAGAGTGATCGAGCGCTGACGGAGTTCCATCCTGTTTTTCAATGCATTATCGATCGCCTTATCCAGGTCAACCTCAACAGGTTCTGACGATACGTCCACTTCGACAGTTATCGCTTCAGTGATTGGGAATCCAATAAGCACTTTAAAATTATCCAGTGAGTTTTCCAGTGCGACCTCGGCATTTTGAACCGATAACATGCTGGTGGCACGTGTAAGTTCGGCTTGATAAAGCTCTTCCAGTGCAACGAGTCCGGCATCTACCTTGTTTTTAATGATCTGGTAGCTCTCTTCTCGGTTTTTCTGATCATCGATGGCGATCTCAAGGCTCAGTTTGTTTTGATAAGCATTATAAAAGCTTTGAGAAACCTGAAGTTCCAGTGACAGTTTCTGTATGGCGAAACTGAGGATCGTTGTTTCGAGATCAAGTTCAAGTTCCTCTGTTTCCATTTTTGTCCTGTTGTACGTATAAATAGGCTGCGTGAACTGGAGATATAGGTTATTATTGAAAGATTTATTACGGATGTCGTTATAATCGCTGTAGGAGTCCTGCCATGATAAACGGTTGATCAGGGACAGTGTGCCATCGGTCTGTGCTATTGGCTGGTTGATGGAAAAGGTGCCCTGTGACTGTTTATCCTTACTAGTGCTCCAGGCGGATAGAAAGTTATTGAATGTCTTGTCACGGCTGTAGGTGAAAGGATTCAGGGTAAGCCTGAATTGTGATTTCAATGCAGCTCTCCGGGCATTCAGGGTTTCACGGCTGCGTTCCAGATCCAACTGGGTGCGCCTGATGTCCGGGCTGTTTTGCATTGAGATTTCCATAGCCTCATCAAGTGTTAACAGCCTCTGGGCATTAACATGACCTGTTCCTGATATAAGTAACATCACTAGTAGTATGACACTGCCCACTATCACAGAAAACCGGTTTTTTCGATTCTTCATTACAATCCTCATTATTAAAAAGCGGAATGCTGTCAGCCAACCACTTCACATACCGCTGAAAGCTATCCGCTGTATAAAACTAATCACTTTTTACCCACTTGACAGCATCTGCATAAACAATACGCCCTTTAGATTTGTCGGTCAGTTCTATCCTGGCAGAGCCCGGAGAATAGTAAAAAGTACCCAGGAAATTCCAACCCTCGTCAGCGCCATTCATATCCAGCGTAACCTCGTCAATTCCGTCCTCATGATGTATGGTGAATTGGAAATCTCCCATTGTTCCCTGACGGTTTCTTTCACGTCCCCGCCGCATCATCGGCGTTCGAAAATTGGAAGTATAGTAATAAACGTTGTAACTGCCGCCCTCGTTGATTTCAGCGTTCCATGCAACACTGTTTTCGCCTTTACCGCCTCTTATGTAATATGCTGTATGTCGGTATTCTCCGTAAAAATTATTGTTGACAGTTGCCCTCCAGCGTCTGGGTAAATTCCAGAACTGGATACCGATATATTCATCCTCGTCAGAATTGTTCAAATTGAGCTTCTTCTTCAGAAAGCTTTGAGACGTCTGTGAAAGTATTTCAAAACCAGGGTCCTCATCGTCAACAACTATCTCGCCTGTTTCACTGAAAGTAATGGGATTATCGAGAATACGTTCACCGTCGAACGGAACCGCATCTTCGTTTCCCTCAATTCTGTCGAATCCTTTCTGGATACTTGAAGGTATATTCTGGGAAATGTATGTATTGACTGTCATATTACCTGGCGGGTCATCCAGTACGATACCGATTTCCTTTGTCTCGCCGCCTTTAATATTGATGAATTGCTGATAATCGGAAGATGGCATCCCTGCAAATACCATCATGGGTCCTCCGCCTCTGCCTCCGCCTCTCCCTCCACCTCTCATTCCGCCTCTCGTTCTGAAATTAACATCAATGATACCGTCAGCCGTTTCAGGATTGTATACTGAAAATATTACCTGGTAACGTGTTTGATTATCCTCCAGTATCTCGTATGAAATTGGATCGGAGAGAATAAATGCCGGTATGTTCGTTTCATTAAGCCAGTGATTGAAATGCGGTTCAAGGTCAAAAGCTAACTGTTCATAGAGTTTCTCAACGAATTCATCAACATTGATATCGGTGAATCGGTGGGTTTCGAACAGTTCTTTCAAAAACTCATCAAATTCTTCTTTGCCTACCGCGCTTTGAATGAGAGCAAAAAGGTAAATGCACTTGTTATGCAGTACGTCATAAACTTCTTCGTTTTCCCCGGGGTTAGCGAGGATATCGGATAGACTTCTTTTAGCGAGAGAGAGATTTGCCCTTTCATCGTTTGTCAGTCCGCTTTGGAATCTGAAGAAAGAACGTGCCGGGCTTTCATTTTTCCCGTTGAGATAAATTTCCATTGCAATATTAAAAATCGGTCTATTTTTCGAGGAAAAATGATAGGCGTACGTGTAATACTGCGGAAAAAGCGAGTAATAACCGGTGTATCCTATCCCGGAGAGAATAACGAAGCTTCGCAAATTAAAACCGCCACTCCCGCGGCGTGGCATACCTCTTCTGAACATTGATGATCCTTCTTCAAAAGTTGATCTCACAAACATCCGGAACATATTCCTCTGCATTTCTTCGGGAGTCTGGGCAAACCCGCTCCTCTGTCCACCACGGTTCATAAAGTAAGTAGTTTGCTTAAAATCAGCGGAGCGGAGACCAATACCTTTTTCAGGCAGAAATACCTGTTCTGGCTGGACAGTCTCACGGCTTAGTGTCCACATCCGAGAGTACGTGTAAAACTGTGCCGGTGTCTCGATCAGTGTCAGCCGGCGATAAGGATAGGATAAGCCTATATTGTTTTCAAAAACATTCTTTGAATCCCGTATCGTTTCAGGCAGGCCATCACCAATATCTGTGAAATATTTTGAGAAATAATCATGACCTTTCAGTATATAAAGACTGTAATCAACATCATCCACCGTTATCGAGTGCTTTTCATAATCTCCGATTGCAAGTGATAATTGAGGAAGAGGAGTTTCCGGGGAAAAAATAAATACACCATTATCTCCTCTGCTCACTGCTCCCTGTGAAACAGGGGTCAGATTCTGACTGGTACTGACTCGAAGCGAGAAAGTAATAAAGTCCCGATCCTGCAACTGTGGGTAAGCGGCTCCGTGAGGTATTCCGGCTACAGGATACCAGAGGTTTTCCGGGGAAAGGAGCACATAGCGGAGTGTGATAAAGCTGTAACGCTTGCCGAAATTGTAGAGCGCAACCTGGTACGTTTCTTCCCGTGTTTTCTCGTCAACATCAATATAACATGCATCCTCGTCGATAATGCCATTATAGAATATGCTGATAGAGTCTGACACGCCGGGTTCGAGGCCTTCGGACGGATTAACTGTAACTGTATGGAGGTTGCGTGTGAAATTAACAGCTTGTCCGTTATGTGTAACACGTGTTATAGTAAGACCCGGATTGAGGCTGAAAATGTATCTGTCGATGGAGGTTTGGGTGGAATTATTAAACCTGAGTTGTGCATGAACATCGATAATGCTGCCCTTATGTTTCAGGTCAAGATCACAGTCCGTCAGAGATATCCCCTCTACCTTTATCAGTTCACTGTTTAATGCTTTCATCTGTGTACGTAACATTTTTCCTGAAGATATCCTGCCGGTATAGATAATTCCCAGAAAAACCGAACAAGAAATTAACAAGATCGAAAGCGCAAGGGAAAGAGCGTTCATAAAACGGGATTGGGGCAGCCGCCTGATCATTAGTATGGTTATAAATATAAAAACAAGCCCGAGGCAGAGATAGATTCCACGATGGATGAGAATCATTTTCAGATTGCCGAATCCGACGAAATCCGAGTACATGAGCGGAACATTAAACGCCATGTAATCAAAAAGATAGTGGAATTTATTGCTCAGGAAAAACATTACACTTGCAATATATCCAAGAAGTATGATGAAGGTGATTGCCTGGCTGCGAATTATCACCATAAGAAGAAACGATAACCCGAAAATGAATATAAGCGTGGGAAAACTAATCAGGAGCGGGTAAAGTACATAAAGGCGGAGTATGAACGGAACGTTGGAGAAAAAAACATTAAAGACAAATGCCATAATGAGGCAAATAATGTTCAGCCCGCCGAATACAGTGAGAACCCCCAGTGTTTTGCCGAGTACATAATCGGCGTTGGTCATCGAGCGTATATAGATGACATCCGTCGTATCAAGCTTGGTGTCATATTTCAGGAAATCCGATGCGAGGAATACTCCGATAATTGCCTGTGCCACATTTAGGAGCAATAAATTTATATAAGGAATACATGAAGATAGCGCGCCTAACATCATGGGTGAACGGGGAAGTGCAAAAAGCCCTACATTGATAAATCCCAGTATAACAAGAGCAAGGAGCGAAAATATTCTAAAAAACCAGCTCCGTAAAAGATTTACAATCTCATAGCGTGCTATGGTTAAAATCTTATGAAGTGATTCCATGTCATTTCCTTAAATAATAGTATGGCAGTCTGACTTTTTAACGTTAATTTAAATTTTTTCCATGAAATACACATACGCGTGTTCAAGGTTGGGTTCGATCTGTTTTCCCCGGAACCCGTCCAGACGATCAGCCACAACCTGAACTTCCCATCCTTTTTCTGACGGCATGGTAGAGATGACAGCGAATTTTTCATTGATGCGCTCAAGTTCTTCGTCAGTTGCCTCGACAAGCCATACATGTCCCCGTGCCTGGCAGACCAAATCCTCGGGTGAACCGTGATACACCAGTTCCCCCTTGTTCAGCATAGCCATGCTGGAGCAGGTGCTGGAAATATCACCGACAATGTGGGTAGATAGTATTATGATGATGTCTTTACGGCTCATGTCGGCGAGGAGATTCCTGAAGCGAAGGCGTTCCTCGGGATCAAGCCCGGTTGTCGGTTCATCGATGATGAGTATCCTGGGATTGCCGATCAGCGCCTGAGCAATACCGAGCCTTCGTTTCATGCCGCCGGAGAGCCTGTTTGCCTGACGGTCTCTTGCTTCGAAAAGCCCGACAGCCTCAAGCATTTCATCCACATCTCTTCTTCGTGTTGCACCATGCCGTGATCCCGCCAGGCGGGCGGAATAGTCAAGGAACTCCCATGTTTTCAGCTTGGAAAACGTGCTAAATTCCTGAGGCAGATATCCGAGCATGGCGCGAATGGCAGCGCGGTCATTCATAATATCCAGATTATCGATCTTCGCCATCCCCTCGGTTGGTTTCAAAAGAGTAACCAGAATGCGCATCAGCGTGGTTTTTCCTGCGCCGTTGGGGCCCAGAAGGCCGAACATCCCGCTTTCGATCTCGAGGTTCACGTTCTTCAGAGCCCATGTTCCGCGCTTGTAAACTTTGTTAAGGTTTTCGATGGTGATTTTCATGGAATAAAATTTTTGCTTTCTGATAGAATGTAATTCTATTAAAACGATCTAAATTAAGTTAATTTGCTCTACATTTTGATTTTGTTAATGAAGATTTATATAGTAAGATTAATTATTAATATATAAAATATCCACGCATATATAGTATTATCTGATGTTTATTGCAAGGAAATATTTTTTATCAAGTTTGGTGTCGTTATGGTGCTACCTTCTCCTCCCCCTCATTCTCCTTTCCATGGTGCTGAATATCTTTGCTTGTTCTTCTGTTAACAGGGCTTGTATTTCCTTGTCTGTTTGCTCCCTTTGTTCTCGCATTTGACTAAAAATAGTCTGGCGGTCGACATTCGAATCCTGCATTTCAGCAAATAATTTTTGTGTTTTATCATCGCTGTCGTTTAAAATCTTTCTTATTTTCGCCTGTTGATCTTTGGTGAGTTCGAGCTGTTTGATAAGAGGGTTCAATTGAGAATCGATTCGCTGCTTACGGTTGTAAGCGCGATATTTTTCCTGCTGTTCGGGAGTGAGGATTTTTTCAATGGCTGGATTGGAGCCCATGCGTCCCATCATTCTAACCATTCCTCCGCCTGCCCCTCTCTGCCCGGCCTGCCTCGGTTCCATGAGTAAGTTCAGGATTTTTTCCGCCTGATCATCGGTGAGGTTCAGTTCCTTATCAAGGGCCTCGACACGTTGTTTAATCATTTCCGCACGGGCTTCGGGATCCATTGGGCCTCTTTGCTGAGCATAACAGAGTGAATATACGGAAATAAGCGCAGTAACAACTAACATGGTGCGGCATACTAAACATAATGTTTTCATGGTGGTGCTCCTTTCGTTTTTTATTTTAGTGTGCAATGAATGTTTTCACTTTTGTCTTTTGACGTTGTAATAAATCGAAAGGTTTAAAAGAATTTTATTAATATGATAGAGCTTTCTATTGAATATCCTATTAAAAATATCATCAATTTTTCTTTTTCACTATTTTCTGATTTGCCACAGGATTAGGTATGACAAAATATGTGAAAACAGAATGTATTAATAAGAGAATTAGGAATATAAGAGTTCTGCATAATAGAGAGATAGAAAAAAACGAGCAGGATAAAAGCAGAGATAGGAGTTTGCAGTAAAAGTCAAAGGAAAGTTTGATATCTTTATTATTATAAAATAATTGCAATAATATATTGTTATTTTAGCATGT
>JBHPFF010000109.1:0-10316 GCA_042572165.1 Candidatus Latescibacterota bacterium
TACTCGCTGGTATAATCCGTTCGTTTATAATTCAGCCATATAAGATCCCTTCCGCTTCTTTACCGGAAACGCTCACAAAATTGCAGTAAAGACATTTGCTATCGCAAAAAGGGAGATGTATATATAGGCCGTATTGCATAGATGGGAGTATTATGCTATGTTAGACAAGAAGATACATGTGTTATTAAAACTATATTTTAAATTATTAAAAGATCATTTGATAACATTGAATATTCTATTCCATCGTACTTTATGTATTACATCGTAGATTGGTTCATTGTGATTCCAACTCCACCAAGTAAAAAGAGCATTTCCTTTGATATTTTCATAAGGAACATAACCCCAGAAACGGGAATCGTAAGAGTTATCACGATTATCTCCCATGACAAACATGTGACCCGCCGGGACTATTACGGGGCCAAAGTTGCCTCCCCTTCCCTTGGGGAATAAAAATTTTGCATATTTAGGTAGAGGTTGAAGTTTATCATTCACATAAACTTCTTTATTTCGAACTTCAACTTTTTGTCCACCAACAGCTATACAGCGTTTTATTAAATTTTTTGGTTCAACAGGCGATCTGAATACAATGATATCATCTATCCTGGGATCACGGAATCTCACAATAAACTTGTTGGAGAATGGAATTTTAATACCATACGTAAACATGGCTGCCATAAGATGATCACCTACAAGAAGCGTATCCTCCATCGAACCGGAAGGGATCTTATATGGCTGAATTATAAACGAACGGATTATACCAGCGAGTACAAAGGCAATAAGTATCGGTTCTATCCATTCTTTTCTAAACTTCTTAAAACCTTTATAAGTACTTTTTTCTTTCATTTCTCAGACTTTCAAGATTCGCTATAAGTTATTATAATTATGTTACGAAATCACCTTATTATATTAAAAATTCTAGGCCATCTTACCCTGTGAATTATATCATACAGCGGAACATCATGATTCCAGCTCCACCAGATAATTATAGCTTTACCTTTTATATTATCATAAGGAACAAAACCCCAGAAACGGGAATCATTTGAATTATCTCGATTATCACCCATAACGAACATATGACCTTCCGGTACGGTTATCGGGCCATAATTATCTCGCGGACCAATATGTGGCGGGTAGATATGGCTGTCGATAAATTTTATACTTTCAGGATATTCCTGGAGTTTGTCATCTACATATACTTTTTTATTACGAATCTCAAGTTTTTGACCACCAACAGCCACACATCTTTTAATGAAATCTTTTGAAGGATCCATGGGGTATTTAAACACAATAACTTCAGAGGGCTTAGGATCGCGAAACCTCACGATAAACTTGTTTGTATAGGGTAGTTTAATGCCATAAACTATTCTCGCCGCCATAAGCTGATCCCCAGTAAGAAGGGTTTCCTCCATTGAACCGGACGGTATCCTGAAGGGCTGTATGATAAAAGACCGTATCACAGAAGCCAGTAAAAAAGCGATGACAATCGGTTCAATCCAGTCTTTCCTTAATCTAGTGAAACCGCTATCTGTCTGAGATTTTTCTTTTTTCGCTTTGTTAGTTGATGTCACTTCTCCTCCACAATATAAAAAATGACTGATATTTAGTAATTATACCTTTTTATCATGCTGCCTTATGTAGTTTTATCTATTTTATTTAAAGTATAAAATATTATGTCCCTGTCTTGAGAACCGCCAGAAACGCTTCCTGTGGTATTCTTACCTGCCCGACACTTTTCATACGTTTCTTACCTTCTTTCTGTTTTTCCAGAAGTTTTCTTTTTCTGGTAACATCTCCACCATAACATTTTGCGGTCACATTTTTACGAAGGGCTTTTACATTGGTTCTTGCGATTATGCGAGAACCTATTGCCGCCTGTATGGCAACCTGGAACATCTGCCGTGGAATAAGCTCCTTGAGCTTTGATGCAAGTTCACGGCCTTTTCTTTCTGCTTTTAACCTGTGAAGTATGGTTGAAAGTGCATCGACAGGATCATTGTTAATCAGAACATTAAGCTTGACAACATCTGACTCTACATACCCATCAAATTCATAATCAAAAGAAGCGTAACCCCTCGATACACTCTTTAATCGGTCATAAAAATCGTACACTATCTCCGCAAGAGGAAGCTTGAATATCATATCCACTCTGATCGGATCCAGATAGTCCGTACGGATAAATTTACCGCGATATTCCTGAGTAAGTTTCATGATTGCACCAATATACTCATTCGGTGTGATAATCTGTGTCTTGAGAATCGGCTCTTCGATATGAGCGACTTCAGCCAAATTGGGAAAGTGTGCCGGATTATTGATATAGACAGTGCGATCATCATTGAAAACGATTTTATACACAACCGAGGGCATGGTATTGATAATATCAAGCCCGTATTCCCTGTCAAGCCTTTCCTGAACTATTTCCATATGAAGCATTCCCAGGAAACCGCATCGAAACCCGAAACCAAGAGAAACGGAGCTGTCCGGTTCAAACGTGATAGCAGAATCATTAAGCATAAGACGTTCGAGTGCATCGCGTAGAGCGTTGAAATTATCAGGGTCTTCAGGATACATGCCGCTGAACACCATCGGTTTGGGCTCCTTGTATCCGGGTAAGCGTTTTTCAGTTCTCCGTGAGGCATGGGTGAGGGTATCCCCCACCTTGATTTCATGCACATCCTTGATACCGCATATCAGGTAGCCCGCTTCACCTGATATCAGTTCATTTGAGGGTATTTTACCGAGCCTGAATACACCCGTTTCAAGCACCTCCCATTCACTACCTGTTTCAAACATATAGACTTTATCACCTTTTTTAACACTACCGTCAAACACACGTATATAGGCTAAAGCACCTCGGTATGTGTCATAGTCAGAATTAAATATCAAAGCTTTCAGCGGTGCAGACTCCTCACCGGATGGAGGGGGAATCTGTTCGATAATTGCAGTGAGAATATCTTCGACACCAATTCCGGTTTTAGCAGAACATTTTATTACATCGTTCGCTTTTACATTCATAAGTTCCGTTACCTGAGATATGGTATTCTGTATTTCTGCAGTGGACAAGTCTATCTTGTTCACCACAGGAAGTACTGTCAAATCTGCTTCTAATGCCAGCCAGAAATTTGATATTGTCTGGGCTTCTACTCCCTGGCTTGCGTCGACTAGAAGTAATGCACCCTCACAGGCAGCGAGACTTCGTGATACTTCATAGGTAAAATCAACATGACCGGGAGTGTCGATGAGGTTGAGAATATACGTTTCACCGTCTGAATGGGTATACTCCATACGTATGGCATGGCTGCGGATAGTAATGCCTCTTTCACGTTCGAGGTCCATGTCGTCAAGCACCTGATCTTTCATCTCCTTCGATGAAATAGTATGACATTGATCGAGAAGACGGTCGGCAAGTGTGGACTTGCCATGATCAATATGTGCAATGATACAGAAATTTCTTATGTTTTTTGAATTCATTCTCGTTCAGTTCACTGGTTTTTTTACTTGAAATATCTTTATAAAATAACAAAATAAGGCGTTAAAGTCAATTTGCATTTTATTAATTTATATTATCATATCATTAATGTAAACAGTCTATTGATAAAAAAAGCCGATCCCCCAAAGAGACCAACCTCTAAAAATTCATAATTATATTAAAATCACTGCTGTCCCAACGTTGAACAAGTAAAATTTTATAACCTATTGAATATAAAGGAATAAAATACTATAATAATTTTTATCGATTAAAAACTGGAATTATAATCTATACTTCCGCCTTAAAAAGGAAGGAGATATCTTATGAATCCCGAACAAACAATATTTTCTCAATTAATGGATTTTATTCCCTGCTATGAATTATGCAAATGTGTCGAACGTTACAAAGGAAACTACAAACATTGAAAGTTTCTCCAACAGTCTGATCATTTATGATTTGAAGAAAAAGTTCTTTCAACTTCACCTTGACAATCCCAAATATTTGGATAAATTTACAGTATGATGTTCAGAGTTTCACTCAGAGGGATGCATATCAAAATCAGTATCTTGTATGAGAAAAATGTGAGTAATATTACTTTAAATTATTTGCTGAAGGAGTAGATCATGGGAACCTCAAATCGTAGAGATTTTTTAAAGAATGTCGCTATTGGCGGTACTGCTGCAGGTGTTGGTCTGACTGCCGCTGGATTTTTCCCACGAAGAATTTATTCTGAGGAAACGTCAGAATTTACCCGAATTGTCTACCGTCAGCTCGGTTCCTCGGGCGACAAAGTTACTGAAATAGGCTTTGGAGCCATGAATATGAGGGATCCTGAATTGGTCCATGCGGCTATAGATAAAGGAATCAACTATATTGATACGGCACACTCGTATATGAGGGGAGAAAACGAAGAAGTCATAGGAAGTGTAATGAAAACCAAGAGGGACAAGGTATTCCTTACAACAAAAATTAGCTCGCGAAATCCAGAAAATATACCTGAAATGATTGAAACATCTTTAAAAAGACTTCAAACCGATCATGTTGACCTTCTTCTCTTACATAATGTAAGGAGTGGGGAACAGATTCTTGACGATGACATTCTAAAATTTTTCGATGATGCGCGGCGGAAGGGGCATACCCGATTTGTTGGTTTTTCAGCTCACGATTTCCAGGACGAGCTTTTAGATGCTACACTGGAAAGCAAGTTCTGGGAAGCTGTTCTCGTCGTATATAATTATCTTTCACCCCAGGGTGTTACAGAATCCATCAAAAAAGCACGTGAAGCCGGTATTGGCATTATAGGAATGAAAAACCTGATCACAGCGGGAAGACCGCGGAAACCCATACCTGATATTCGCAAAGACAAAACGAGTAAAACAACCCCTCAGCAGGCACTTCTCAAATGGGTACTCGACAATGATTATGTGGACACAATAATCCCCGGTATGACTTCTTTTGAACAACTTGATGATGACCTTGCTGTAATGGGAATGAAACTGACATATGATGATCATCGTATATTGCGGCGGTACGTCGAAAATACGAAAGGGCAATACTGCTGCGGAGTTGCAGGATGCACAGGCTGTAAAGGAGGATGCCCCAAAGGTATGGAAATAAATGAGATTAATCGCTGTTTAAACTACGCTTATGGTTACAATAACATTGAACTGGCTTATGAAAATTATCGTGAACTTCCCCGCTCAAATCGTATCGATATTTGTAATGACTGTGATGAGTGTGTAGTAAAATGTGTTAATGGGCTTAATCTTACCGAGAACATACTAAAAGCTCGAAAATTGTTCGCATAAATACTTCGCACTTCGCAAAGCCGGGAGACGTTGCACGAAATTTATAAATATTCAGGAGAATAGTTTGACGCATGAAGAATTAAGAAAAGAAAGAAACATTTTTATTGGTTTTTTTATTCTAACATTTGTACTTTCTGCTTTTTTTCAGCATTTGAGAATGCAGGGCATTCAAAAGATTGATGAAAATTTTCAAGTATCGGATTTTCATGGGTACGTTGTTATTCTGACGTTTTTAAAATGTGTTTTTATATACATTGTCTACCGGCTTTCAAGATTTTTAAAGATATCGACAGGTTTAACAGTATTATATTGCATGTTGGCATCTCTTTCACTGTTACAGTTTATATCGTTTACACTCTTATTGGTAAAGGTGAAATCCATGAGGAAAAGTATCAGTGCACCATCGGAATCAGTTATGCCGACTTTAAATTAAATCAGATAATGATTTACCTCCTTCACTCAAATGATTTACATTTAGTAAAGATAGAAATGTTTTTCTACATTTTTGCACCCTCTAAAAAGCTATTTCCCGAGTAAGAATTATAACGATGCATAATATCAGGTGCATTATTTATCTCGCATTATCCATGATCATACCATTTATTTCTCATGCTGAAGAGATTACTTTAGGACAGCTTCAGGGTGAATGGCTTAACAAAAAGTACATTGAAACACTGCAATTAACAAAATCACCTATTAAAGCTGTGGATGGTATTTATTATACTTCCTTTACAATCTTTAAAGAGAATAACTCTTATAGATGGGGGCAGAATTATAATTTCCATGAGGGAATAATTTTTAATATCATTGAATTGCTTCCAACCTTTGAACCGCATAACTATCAGATAGTTTACGAACCCATTTATGAAAGGGAGCCAGTTGACCGTGAAACTTACTGCGATACTTTATACATTTCAGGAGATAAACCTTTTAATGAAATGGAATGGATTTTTACACAAATACATGGTATTCCAAAAGGCGAAAAACTCCGAATTCCTTTTGTTCGAGTTGAGCCAAACATTGATGAGTATGTTAACAGAATTGTACTGGCCGGCACTTATACTGACAAACAAGGCCGAACGTTCGTATTCAGCAAATCGGAAGAAGCCCAATGGCCTGATAAATCATTCAGGTATAAGGTTGGGCTGGATTATATTTTTGAATCCTGTGATTTTTTCTGGGCATATAATGATAATGACAAATATTTTCCTTATGCTTTCTCATGGCAGGATGACAAATTATACATATACAACACATACCCTCATAAGGAAGTGCCAGAACTGAAATTTGAACGTGACGATAAGCCTTTGTACATTTTAACCCCTCAATGATTTTCACATTAATATTTTCCCCTCACCCTACCTTGTTCCATGTATAAACTGCCACATAAATCTGCTTAAAAAATAACAACATTAACCTTATAGGTCATTGTATGTCGTTTACGCAAAAAGTAAAGGAAAACTTATAAACTGAAAACACCTGAAGAACCAATTTTATCTTGACAATACTGAATATACGGATAAATTGAAAAATCGGGTGTTTTGAAATCTCGCTGGATAATTGACATATAATGAAAGGAAACAGACATTCCGAACTCACTCAATTCAACAATCAATCGCCGTGAATTATTAGAGGGAACAGCTGTACTCGCCTTGACAGGAATGAGTAAAGATGGAAAGGCAGATGATAGGAAAAAGGTCGCAGCTGTCGTCACTGTATACACCTACAACACCCATGCAGATGTGTTTATTGGACGTATGCTTGAAGGTTCGGATTATTATGGTAAGCGTAGTAAATCCCCGATTAAGATTGTCTCCATGTATACTAATCAGGTACCTGAAAATGATCTGAGCCGTAATGTCGCAGCAAAGCACAGTATTACCATATACCCAACAGTTCGTGAAGCACTTACTATCGGTGGTAAAGACCTGGCTGTAGAAGGAGTGGTTTTAATCGGCGAGCATGGTAAATATGCTTGGAACATCAAGGAACAGCATCTTTATCCTCGCTACTGGCTATACAAACAGATCATTGATGTATTTCGAGAAACCGGTCACTCAGTCCCTGTATATACCGACAAGTACTTTTCATACAATTGGGATGAGGCAAAGTGGATGCACAATCAGTCGATTGAATTAGGCTTTCCGTTGATGGCCGGATCATCATTATCAGTGGCATGGCGCCGCCCTCATCTGGAACTGGATATGGGAACGCCAATAGAAAAGGCTGTTGTTTCATGGTATGGTGGTATAGAATCATATGGCTTTCATGGTCTGGAGGGACTCCAATGTATGGTGGAGCGACGAAAGGAAGGTGAAACCGGAATTGCAGCTGTGCAACTTATAGAAGGTTCGCCGGTCTGGAGCTGGACCGACGCAAATCCATGGGCTTCACAACTGCTTGATGCTAGCCTGGAGACCATACCCAATCGTAAATCCGGCTCAGTTCGAAGTAACGTATCCAATCCGGTAGTTTTTATCATTGAGTATAACAGTGGTCTCGAGGCAGCAGTATATCTTTTGAACGGGCATATAACATCTTTCGGCTTTGCTGCGGATATTACGGGAAGCACAAAACCAGTTGCCACTGAATTCAAGACTGCGATGTATAAACCGCATGACCATGCCTATAGACTTATCTATCACATAGAAAGGATGATCGCATACGGTGTTACGCCTTATCCTGTGGAGCGGACTCTTTTGACTACAGGTGCTCTTATTGCGGGGATGGACTCTCGTTATCAAGGACACATCAGGTTGGAGACACCTCATCTGAATATCACCTACCAAGCACATGTGGATTCCGGATACTATCGCACAAAGAGTCCATAAATTTATACTATATACAAAGTCAAATCTATTTGAAAACCATAAATGAAAGTTCCATCAAAATTAAAAAAACTAATAACTTTTTTATCCCCGTTTACAAAACTGGGTATTGATCTGCTCACCAAAGTTGATTTCATTTTACTGCATTCTGCAGCCTATACGAAATAATTGCCGAGATTTACAAAAAACATTTCGTATAGATTTTACTCCCCAAGGGGACACGAGTAACACGTTGGGATGCCGGCGGGTGATAATATAACCTTGTGCGCACACAAATATTAAGCTAAATTTGTGCTTAAGAACTTCTTTATTGAAAGCTTGTATAAAAGAGTGTCGTTGTTATTCGGTTACGATTAGCTGACTAACACAACATACGGTGAGATTCAAAATCATGAATTATGAAATAACACCATCAATTAAAAAACAGAAGGGAATTATACTATGAGTATTACAGATGACATACTCGGAAAAATAGATTATTTGCCTCCTTTACCTGTTTCAGTGACAAAAGTATTTCAAATGCTCAAGGATCCTAAAGTTACAGTCGATAATATAGCAGAGGTCATAAAATTAGACCCGGCTATTGCAACAAGTATCCTTCGTCTCTGCAATTCGAGTTATTTCTCACTCAATAGAAAAGTTACGAATATTCGTGAGGCAGTGGTTTATGTTGGGCTATCACAACTTAAAAAGATTATGGTGCTCTCAGGAACCCGGCAATACTTTGAAAAAAGAAAACCAGGGTATGAAAAGAAAGAAGGAGAACTCTGGATGCATGTTCTTGCGACATCGATTATTGCAGAAAAATTAAATGAATTGTTCAAATCTGTAAACAAGGATGATGTGTACATCTCGGCTCTTCTACATGATATTGGAAAAGTTGTTCTCAGTGAGTTTGTCATGGATGCTTCAAAAGAAATTTTAAGTATGGTTGAACAGAAAGGAGTAAGTTTCCTTGAGGCCGAAAAAAGTGTTCTGGGTATTAATCATGCCGAGGTTGGTGCCAAAGTTCTTGAGCTATGGGGCTTTTCTGAAGACGTCATTTCTGCCGTGAAAAATCACCATATGCTGTTCAAGGAAGATGACTCTGAGCTTGATAATATCATTCAAGTGTCCAATAGTTTAGCAGTTACAATGGATTACGGTACAGGAGTTGACGGTGTTGCCTATTATAATATTTCAGATATATGTCGCCTTTACAACATTAAACAAAACACTCTGGAAAAAATAATGGAAGAATCATTGGAAAAAATAAAACAAATCGAAGCTGAGTACGGATTTGCCAAATAAGTTTGAGACAATATTCATGAACATCTTCATTGTGGACAACTCAGAGTTCAAAAAATAAATATTATCCTCAATATAATAAGTTTTATACGGCTTTAATCTGTCCTGTGGGAGAGGAATAGCGTATGACAACAACACCATTTCATGCAAATAATAGTTTTTAAAAAATATTTCATAAAAGCCTAATCAGACTTTATGAATGTTTCGAAATGATTATATATATCAGGACAGTTTCTCAAGCTTAAGGTCAGTTATCAGAATTTTCCCTTGATCGGCGAATATACCGAACTTACCGTTTGGCGGATTTTTGATGCGTGCAGTAAGAACAGGCATATTCTTTATTGCCAGGATTACTTCTCCATTGCGCGCTTCCAGGATAAAACGATAGGCTATACCATCGCTGATATTAAACCATGACATAGCGATTGTTTCTGGAGAGCTGTTCTTTATGCTGTCGATATACAAGTCGCCGAAAGGACCATAGTGCCCCTTGGCACCGCAGAGATAGGCCTCAATACATTCAGTACAATCTTCATTCGCATAAGCTATGGCGCCCATTCGATAAGCCCCCTCGCTCACAGCAGTAAAGACGAACGTTATCAAGCGCTGGTTTATCCACGAACATCACTCCCTTTCCTCCACCTGCATTTAAAGTCAGATGACCTGGCTCGCTTCAGTATTGGATGAAGCGGCACGTAATCGTCTGCGCGTTCTCCTTTTTGCGCATATCCCCCCCACATCCTATGTGAATAGCGAAGAGTTCAAACGATTGATAAATGCAGCAGGTTGTGTAAAAACCATGATGGTCGGACATACCCATCGCAATAAACGGTACTTATTCGGTGACGTTCCGGTTCTCGAACGTATTTATAACACCGCTTCTCCACTCGGTTACTCGATGATTTATCCTTATCCCGACGGTCGTAT
>JBHPFF010000110.1:0-10273 GCA_042572165.1 Candidatus Latescibacterota bacterium
GCTGGGTGGTCATCCCCTCTCTAATATTAGAGAGGGGACCAAGGGGTGAGTTATTTAAAAAAAGAGAAATCATAAAAAACTTCATTTTTGCCAAAGTTTATTTATCATAAAAATAATCTCAACAATAACTCAATGAGATTCCGTTTCGGTAAAAGCGTTTTGTCGGGCGAAGGCGTTTTCATTTATTCGGTGCTTTTTTTTCTCAAAAAGTATTATATTACAAACCATTGCTGTAACTCGATGATAATGAACCGGTGCTTTGTATCTCTCATGAAAGGAATTTCACATGAACCGGCGTAATATTATGAAAGGTATGGCGTTTGGGACGTAGGACTGTATGAAACCTGAATTACCCGAATATAACTTTTGTCCTAAGTGCGGAACGCCTGTTGAGCTTCATAAAATGGAAGGACGTATCAGGCCTGTATGCACTTCCTGCGGGAATGTTATCTATGTTAACCCTGTTCCCGCCACTGCACAGGTTGTGCTCGATGAGAGGAGGGTGCTTCTTGTTCTCAGAGCAGTAGAGCCTCACAGGGGAGAATGGTGCCTGCCCGGTGGATTTTTGGAATGGGGTGAAAGCCCTGAAAACGGCACTCGGCGGGAGCTTTTTGAAGAAACCGGCATTGATGCTGACAAACTTTCACTAATAGGTGTGTATGACAGTTACACCGGTCCACAGCGGCATGTTCTTCTTGTTGCCTACCGTGTGATTTCATGGAGAGGCGAACCCGTCCCGGGTGACGATGCTTCGGATGTTCAGTGGTTCGATTTCGATGAGATTCCACCTCTCGCCTTCAGTGTTCATAATAAGGTTCTTGCCGAGGCGTTGTCTGTAAAAGGCGGTGAAAGATGAGGATACTTGCGGTTGATTACGGCGAACGGCGTACCGGGCTAGCGGTTTCGGATGAACTCGGGATAACCGCTCAGGGGCTTGATACTATTGAGGTAAAAGACGAGGAAGAAATTCCTGCTCTGGTTGCGGAGTGTGCAAAAAATCTCAGAGTGGAAAGAATCGTTGTCGGTCTGCCATTAAACATGGATGGCACTGAAAGTGAAAAGAGCATAAAAGTACGCAAGTTCGGTGAAAAGCTTGGAGAAAAAACATCGGTGCCTGTTGTTTTCTGGGACGAAAGGATGACCAGCCTGCAGGCTATGCGGGTTATTCACGAAATGGGAAAAAAAACATATAAAAACAAGCAAGTCATCGATAGAATTTCAGCAACACTTATTTTACAGGAATTCATGAAGACACTCACATGATAAGCTCAAAGCGTACAATTATTGTTGTCGTTACTTTAGCTGTGATATCCTGCGTGGTCATTATCGTTGGGGGATGGTTGTACTGGATGAATCTTCCCACGGGTAAATGCGGGAGTATAACGGTTGAAATCAAACCTGGAATGAATGCAGGTGAAATAGCGAAAATGCTCGATGACATGGGTGTTATCAAAAGCGCGTCATTTTTCAGGTTCATTTCGGAACGGAGGGATTATTCCCGGAAGTTCAAAGCAGGTAAACACCCGGTCAGCGGGCTTATGACCATGTCGGATATTGCCCGGCTCCTCACCAATAACCCTCCGCCACAGCCGGACATCGTAGTTACTGTTATTGAGGGGCTTAACATAAAAGAAACGGCATCGGTGCTGGCTGCCGGGGCGGGAATTGATTCGGCAGCTTTTGTTGAAATTTGCATGGACGGATTCATTGCAGATCAGCTAAGAGTTGACAACGACACATTAGAAGGCTACCTTTACCCTGATACATATTTTATCAGGACAGACACGGAACCGCTCGAGATGGTCAATCGTATGGTAAACCGTTTCCACGAGATTTTCAATGATTCCCTGATGGAAAGGGCATCGGAAATCGGCATGACAAAAAGCGAAATTGTTACACTTGCTTCTCTTATTGAGGCTGAGGTAAGCCTCGATGAGGAACGTTCGCTGGTTTCTTCGGTCTTTCACAGAAGGCTTAAGTTCAAACGCCCCCTGGAATCGAATTCGACAATTCAGTATGCTCTCGGGATTAAACGAAGAGTTTTGCATGAGGATCTGGAAATCGATTCACCTTATAATACATATATCAACCCGGGTTTGCCGCCTGCCCCTATTGCATGTCCGGGGAGGAAATCTCTGCTTGCGGCACTTAACCCTGCGGAAACAAAGTATCTGTACTTTGTCGCTGACGGGAACGGCGGGCATGTTTTTTCGCGGACACTTTCGGAACATAATAGGGCTGTGCGCAGCTATAAAAGAAATAGAAGGCAATCTTCCATACGATAATTCTCTTCAGGAGGGGAGAGCCATGAAAAAAAGGATTTTGGGTTATGTACTGCTTCTGTTCTGTGTTCTTTCTGTATCTGTAGCGCAGGAAAACGAAACGACACAAAAGATGGGATTGGAAGTTCCTGAGATCTATGTTGTTAAAGAAGGAGATACGCTGTGGGACATTTCCGGTAATTTTTTTGGGGATCCATTTGAATGGCCGGATGTCTGGAAGAAAAATGCTTTCATTATTGATCCCCATTGGATTTACCCGGGCCAGAAGTTAACGTTAATTCCTGAAAAAAAACTGATAATCCCTGTTCAACCGGCACCGCCTCCACCACTACCGGAACCGGTCATTATTACCTCTGCACCAAGAGAACCGAAACCGGTAGCTGCAGTGGTTGAACCGCCTGTAAAAATGTCTCGGGATGACAGCAATATAATACATAAGCTCTCCAGCCCACGGCCTGTCTATTCAGCTCAAAGTTATATGCGAGCCGGATTTATTACTCTACGCTCCGAGCTTCCGAAAAAGAAAGTTATCGAAATTGAAGACCGGATCGCCAACGCAACCAAATATGATATTGTAACAATTGACGCCGGGACCAAAGAGGGTGTCAGGGCGGGCGATCTTTTTGCTGTCCTTGCCGTTGGCGAAGGAGTTAAACATCCCGATACTGGTAAGAACCTTGGAGTTGTTGTCAGTTTCATAGGTATACTTCGGGTTGAATCTGCGGGTGAAAATCAGTCACGGTGCCAGGTAACGGAGAATTTTGATCCTATTGAAGAGCAGAACCTTGTGATGCCGTATCGACCGAGCAGCGGCCCGATGTTCGATGCCTGGATTAGACCGGAAGTGGCAATCAAAGGGACTATACTCGCTGTCAACGAACCAATGTTCAGCATTCACACCAATGATATTCTTTACATAGACCAGGGTTCCAAGGGCGGTGTGCAGCCCGGAGACAGGTTCATTATTTACAGCCGCAGTGATGATACCGGTCACCGTGAAATACTCGGTGAAGTCGAGGCCATCAAGGTTATGCCGCGTGAGACGGCTGTTATTGTGGTTTCCCTTAAGGACGAAAATGTTGATATCGGCGACAGGGTGGAACTTTCCGCTCGCTGCAGACTCGTAAATTGATAATGAGAGGGTAAACAAACACCTCTCTGCGTTAAAGGATATGAGATATGAAAGCCGGTCATCCTCGGTTCATATAGAAAGCGAGCCATGATTAAAAATCCACAACTGTTTGAACAGCAAAAATATGATTTTTATTAAGAACGGGAAAGCGATTTTTTTCATAATCTCAGTATCTATGAATCTTATGTATGAGGAAGCATGTGCACTGGAGATTTTTCCTTTATAGAAACCTACAGAAAGACTTCATGAAAAAATTCTTTTGGCTAAGGCACTGAATGTTTCAGGAACTGCTCGAAAATGACTTCCATGCAGTATCGCCCAAAAAGTAAAAGAACGTTCTCTTTATTTTACATAACCCATGATCTGAACCTCAAATAGAATACAAGTCCCGAGATGGTAACACTGAAAACATCCGAACATACTGATGTTCTGAACAAAAACCAGCGTGAGGCTGTAGAACATATCAAGAGCCCCACACTTGTTCTTGCCGGAGCAGGCAGCGGCAAAACCCGCGTCCTGACTTACAAAATCGCTTACCTTGTGTCCCGCGGTATAAAACCGTGGCACATCCTCGCCGTTACGTTTACCAATAAAGCGGCGAGGGAAATGGCGTCACGTGCGGAAAAGCTTCTCAACATGTCCGCAGAGGGCCTCTGGATCGGGACGTTCCATGGTATCTGCGTTCGCATCCTCAGAAGAGAAGCCGAACGATGGGGATTCAGGCGGAATTTTACAATATACGACCGTGACGACCAACTTACTGTGGTTAAAAAAATCATGCGCGAAATGGGGCTGAAGAAGGACAGGTTGAATCCGTCTTTCGCGCTGGGTATCATCGGAAAATCAAAAAACGATTTCGTTTCCCCGGATGAACTTCACAATCACGTATCCGGCCCGGATGCAGGTTTATACGTGACCATATACGATCGCTACGAAGCCTTGTTGCGGGCTGCCGGGGCATTTGATTTCGATGATCTTCTCAAGCGTCCCGTAGAGATGTTCGGAAAGGATAGTGATGCTCTCCACCGGTGGCAAAGCCGGTTTAAACACATACTTGTCGATGAATATCAGGATACCAACCGTACACAATACCTTTTGATAAAACTGTTGACCGGCGATACGAGAAATGTGACTGTTGTTGGTGACGATGACCAGTCGATTTACAGTTGGCGTGGAGCGGATATTCAGAACATTCTCGGATTTGAAAGAGATTTCAAAGAGGTAAAAACAATCCGCCTTGAAGAAAACTACCGTTCCACGGGAACTATCCTCAGGGCTGCAAACGCCGTGGTGGCGAACAACAAGGGACGTATGGCTAAAAAACTGCGGACACAGCGTCCCGAGGGTTCTCCGGTGAAAATCATCGAATGCTGGAATGACCGTGACGAAGCCGAACGGGTTATTCGATCCATCGAAAACGAAATGAACGATACCGGACGCACATTGTCTGATTTTGTGATACTGTATCGCACCAACGCCCAGTCACGTTCATTCGAGGATGTGCTTATGAGGCGGAGTATAAGTTATAAAATTGTCGGTGGTTTGAAATTTTATGAGCGAAAAGAGGTCAAGGACATTCTCGCTTATCTGCGTTTTATATCAAACCCGGACGATACAGTGAGTTTTGCAAGAGCTGTTGGCGTTCCCAAACGGGGTATTGGTGAAAAAACCCTCGATAAACTGGAAAAATATGCATCTGAAAAGGATGTTTCGTTTATGAATGCCCTCGGCGCTGTCCACGAGATAACCTCCGGTGCCATGCTGAATAAACTGAAAGAATTTCACGATACACTGATATCTGTGTCGGACATGAAAAGCAAAAAGAGACTGGGTGAAATAGTGGAGGCGCTGATCGAGGCGATCAGATATGAAGATTACCTGAAAAAAGAGTATCCGGACAATTTTATAGAGCGTATGGCGAACGTTGACGAGTTGATCTCAGCAATGGATGAATTTGAAAATACTACCGAAGACAATGACCTTTCAGCATACCTTGCCAACGTATCATTGATTGCCGATGTGGACTTGTGGGATGATCACGCAGGTGTCCTGACCCTGATGACACTTCATTCGGCCAAGGGGCTGGAATTCCCCTCTGTATACATTGCAGGTGTTGAGCGTGGTCTTTTCCCTCTGCCGCAGTCCTTTGAGGACAATCGCCAGCTCGAGGAGGAGCGCAGGCTTTTCTATGTCGGTATCACACGAGCCGAGGAGCGGGTTACCATCAGTTTTGCCGACAGCCGCCCCCGTCACGGATCATTCAGCGGAGGAGCCTCGATGTTCATTGAAGAACTGCCCAAAGAGGTTCTCGATTTCGACCGCCCGGAACCGGCAACAACCTGGGTCAAACACTTACGAAACCGGCCGGTCAGGCGAGTCATGGAATTCGAGGATTATTCCCAGGAACTGACGGATTTCGATGAGAGCACTCCATTTCATATAGGCTCGTATGTCCGTCACCCGACTTTCGGCCGGGGGCGTGTATTGGATAGTTCAGGTTCAGGTGAGGATATGAAACTGACAATACAATTTGGTTCAGAAACAAAGAAAATCATGGTTAAATACGCCAGACTTGCACCGGCGTGACAGGTGAAGTTCAAACAGGAGGAATCATGGCGGTAACAAAACAGGATGTGGACAATGTCTCCGCTCTCGCACGGCTCTATTTTTCCGATAAAGAAAAGGAGGAGTTAATAAGTACACTGAACAGTATCCTCGACTATTTTGACAAACTCTCCGAACTCGATACTGAAACTGTCGAACCGCTCACACATATCCTTCCAGTGCAAAATGTGGTGCGCGGGGACGAGGTTACAGAGTCATTCAGCCGTGAAACAGCGCTTCAGAATGCCCCCAGGCACGAACGCGGCTTATTTGTCATTCCAAGAGTTATTGAATAGGGAAGGGAGGCATGGTATGGAAAAGAAAGAAATAAGAACCGACCAGGCGCCATCACCCGTGGGACCGTACTCACAGGCTGTCCAGTCCGGGGGATTCATTTTCTGCTCAGGTCAGGTCGCCCTGGAGCCGGATACGGGGAAACTTATGGATACAGATATAGAATCTGAAACTAAACGTGTGATGGAGAACCTGAAAGCTGTGCTTGAGGCTGCCGGAAGTTCTCTCGACCATGTCGTTAAAACGTCCATTTTTCTGAGGGATATTAATGATTTCGGACGTGTCAACAGCGTCTATGCCTCGTATTTCAAAGACATACCGCCAGCCCGCTCCACTATCCAGGCAGCCGCACTGCCAAAGGGTGCCGGCGTTGAAATTGAATGTATAGCACAAATGCAGAAATCTTAATTATAATATCTCACAAGGACATAATGTAAGTGTGAATCGAGTTGTCCGCATATCACTTTTAAACTGCGAACATGGAATCTGAAATCTGGAATTAATATAAATATGAAAGTATGCGTTGCTGAAAGTGCTGGATTCTGCATGGGTGTCCGCAAGGCTATGGATTGTGTTGTCGAGGCAGCCCAGGGAAACGAGATAACATTCACACTGGGTCCCCTTATCCATAATCCCCAGGCATTAAAAATGCTTGAGTACAGGAACGTTTATATTGCCGGTGATATAGATGAAACGCTTTCGGGAAAAACGGTTGTTACCCGTGCACACGGAATAACAGTCCATACTAGGAAGCGTCTGAATGAGGTCGGAGCACTTGTTGTCGACGCTACCTGTCCCAAGGTGCTCCGCAGCCAGGCACTTATCAAGAAATACAATGCGCAGGGCTATAAGGTTATTATCGTCGGCGACATAGGGCATGCCGAGGTTAATGCCCTTCTCAGTTATACAGATGGTACCGGTACAGTCATTGAAACTGTGGAAGAAACTACAAATCTGCCTCATATGGGAAAAGTGTGTGTGGTAGCGCAGACAACTTTCAATAATGAACAGTATAAAAGAATAGCAGGCGAAATCTCCAAACAGGCCGAGGAGTGTTATGTTGCCGGTACGGTGTGTGCTGCGACAGAAAGGCGGCAGGCTGATATTCCCAAGCTTGCCAAAATCACTGATGCCACCGTTGTAGTTGGAGGGAAGAATAGCGCCAATACCTGTCGCCTTGCTGAAATATCACGTGACCTGGGTCAGCCAACCTATCACGTGGAAGATCCTACTGAGCTTGATATGAAAGAACTATTGCAGTATAATGAGATCGGAGTAACTGCCGGTGCTTCCACTCCCAGTTGGGTCATCAAACAGGTTGTGGACAGTATCACCGGCTACACACCCGATCCCCATCGCAGCCTTGTCGGATTTCTTATGAGCATTGCATTTTTCGCTATTGAGGGAAATTTTGTTATCTGTGCTGCTGCTGCGGCTTTGACATATGCCATGTCACGCCTAATGTCCATTCCGCCCGAACTTGTTTTTTCCCTTATGTCATTTTTTTACCTTTTCCCTCTTCACACAATTAATAAATACCTTGAAATAAACTGGAAACAGATATCTTCTGAGCAACAGGTAAACAAATTGAAAGGATACTGGAGGATATACCTCACCATTGGTTTCATATCATTTCTTATCTCCCTTCTTATTGCCTGGTATTCCAGCCTTTTGACCTTTAGTCTTGTCGCCATCTCTTATATTCTCGGTGGATTATACAGTGTGCGAGTCATACCAGAATCGTGGAAAATACGCTTCAAAAGCCTGCGTGACATTCCAGGATCAAAAGATGTAATGACAGCGACAGCATGGACTTTTGCTGTCATCATCCTTCCTGCTATCACTTATGGAGTTTCCCCGGGATTTGTCCCCATTCTTATGGGAAGTGCATTTGTGTTTGTGCTCGTATTCAGCAGAATGACAATTCATGCTATCGGAGATATCCAGTCAGATAAGCTTGTCGGACTCGAAACAATTCCTGTGCTTATCGGCAGGGAAAATACCCTGAGACTATTGTACACAGCCACTGTATTACTGGCAGTGGCTTTTTCGATCCTTACTGTCATTGGTCATCTGCGGTTCAGTGTATTGATTTTTCTTATCCCCGTCTTTTATTTGTTGGCATGCATAAAATTTCTCAGTCAAAAGGGTAGTTATTTCACGCTCTATCATGAGGTTACACTGGATGCGGTTTTTTTCCTTACAGGTTTTCTGGCATTGCTGTTTTTACGTTAGCTCAGGGGAATCCGAATTTGATGAAAGATCAACGCTTACAGCTTTAAGTAGTATCTCAATCCACGACAGCCTGGTAAGCCAGAACCTTGAATTTTGAATTCAGGTTTGTTCTGGGTCGTAATTGAGTAAGGATAATCATAATCATTTCTTCTTCAGGATCAACCCAGAAGTTGGTGCCAAAATAGCCGCTCCACCTGTATGTTCCGGCCGTTCCCAGTTCATCAAAATGCCCGTTTAGTGGACGGATACCGAAACCAAGACCGAATTTCTCCTTTTCATTCCATAAGTCACCAAGTGAATTATTAGTCATCAGTTCGACCGATTTTCGGCTCAAAAGTCGTGCCCCTTCCAATTCTCCGCCGTTGAGGATCATCTGCAGAAACCGTGTGTAGTCGTCAATTGTAGAAACTATTCCCGCGCCGCCGGAAAAGTATGTTCTCGGTCCTTGATAGTGGTAATTCGAGGAGTGGATCGTATATCCCTGTACTACCGGGAATTCAGGAGCCCTTCTGATACCGCCGTCAGCAGTCGATTCGTAAAGGGCTGCCAGACGTGACACTTTATCATCCGGCAGGAAAAAGTATGAATCCTTCATACCCAGTGGTTTAAAGATACGCTCCCTGAAGAATTCGTCCAGTGGCATACCCGATATCACCTCGACAAAATAACCCAGAACATCGATCGATAAGCCGTAATGAAAAGCCTCCCCCGGATGGTTAACGAGGGGCATTTTCGCCATTTTTTTGACCGTGTCGCCAATGGTGCCTTCCGTTTGTGTCAGGCCATCGGATATTCCGGCTTTACTGTAGAGTCTGGCAATGTGTTCGTGTCCCTTGATACCGTATGTTATACCCGAGGTATGATTTAATAGGTTAAGAATGGTTATCTCATTTTTTGCAGGTACTAGTGTATATGGTCGTGATGATGCTTCTCCCGGGGATGATGGCACCAGAACCTTCATATCCCTGAATTCCGGGATAAATTTTGAGAGGGGATCGTTCAGCAGGAAATGCCCCTCCTCGTATAGCATCATTACTGCCACGGTTGTAATGGGTTTGGTCATGGAGGCCATTCTGAAAATTGTGTCGGTACGCATTGGTTTTTTGGCTTCGATGTCACTCATCCCGAAAGCTTTAAGATGAGCTATCTTACCCTTCCGGGCAACAAGTGCAACAACACCGGCGACCTTGTTCTCATCTATATATTGCTCTACGACTGTATCTATCCGCTCCAGCCGTTCGCCTGAAAGACCGACCTCCTCCGGTGATACTGCGGGAAGTCCCTGACCGGAAACTGCCGGGGACAGAACCAATATGAGTACTATAAGATATGACAGGGACCGAAAAAGGTTCCTCATATTGTCCTCCTGTGTTTATAAAATGATATAAAATAAACTGCGCTTAATATTATCCGATACTGTAAGGTCTATATTAAAGTTTGGCTCTTGATTAATTTAGCAATAATCAATTGCTTGTCTTTTATTCGGTTATTGCATTTATTAAGCATTTAAACTAGTCAAGACCCATAAAATATTTAAAAAAGCATAAGGAAAATATTTATTCTTTCCTGTGGGACATCCTCATCGGGAACGGGATTATATCCCGGATAGACTCCTTGCCGGCAAGAATCATAACGAGCCGGTCGATGCCGTATCCAACACCGCCGGTCGGTGGCATACCGCAGGCAATGGCATGCACAAAATCCATGTCAACAGGATGCTCCTCAT
>JBHPFF010000111.1:0-10214 GCA_042572165.1 Candidatus Latescibacterota bacterium
AATAAACCGTTTCGTGGAATCAGAAAATTCATTCTTAAATTATATCACCAATACAGACTCTACCGAAAAAAACTATGATGAAGCTCTTTTTTACCTTGAACGTATCAATTTCAAAACCGGTAAATACGGTTCAGAAACAGCAATTGCCGAAAATTTCATTACAAAATATCCCTCAAGCCCACGTTCTTTAAAACTGCTTTCCGATCTAGCCCGTTATTACAGAACAGCAGGAAACCATGAAGAAAGTATTGAAAAATATAAAATTATCATTAATAATCCCCTTTATTCCGCTTATGCCGATTCAGCCGCACTTCTTATAGCTGATACATATGCTGCGTACGGCAAACATGACAGGGCAGCAGATTTCCTCAAGCAAACCATATATGAAAGCTCTGACTCATTAAAAACACAGAAGATGTATCATAAACTCGGGATACTCAATGAAGATTGGGAACATTTTGCCGAAGCTATAGCATGGTATGACAGCTCGCTTACCATCAACATTTCAAGGGATATTTCCGTTAAATCACTGTTTGGAATCGGCAGGATATATAAGAATTCAAACCACTGGTTTGAAGCAACAAAAACCTATGAAAGATTGATCAATGAATTTTCTGATTCCACGAAACGGTTTATTTCAAAGTAATCTTTACTCAACCTGAAATAGGTTTCCATAACATTTTTAAATGATGGATATTCCATTGTGAGTCTCTTGAATACTTCAACAGCATATTCGGGCTGCTGGCTGCGCTCATAGGAAAGCCCCAATAAATATAGAGCTTCATCAGTATTTTCTCCATGCGGGATTTCCATGAGGTAACGTTCGAAGCGTTCAATTGCCCCCGAATTATAGTTAAGGAAATAAAGGCACACACCCTCTTTCATAACCGATTCGGCGGCAGCGATGGATTCGGGATACTGCTTGGTAATTTCATTAAATGAGTTAAATGAACGCAGATATTCACCCTGCTGAAGATATGCTTCTCCCGCAAGATAAAGCATTTCAGGCATCAGGGGAGATGTCGTGTACCGTTCTCTGAAATCACGTGCAATTGCAATACAATCATCGTGGTTGTTCGTTTCGAGCAGTATGCGGGTATATGAATAACGTACGTTATCAGCATATTCCGCATCAGGTGAAATCTCCATGGCTGAAGTAAGATATTGCATCTCCTCATGTAAACGCCCAAGTTGTCGCATAGTCATTGCAAGATAATAAAACGCTTTAACACGCTCTTCCGGATCTTCGAGGAAATCCACTAATTCGTAGAGGATAACCGCCGCACTGTCAGGTTTGGCGGTCTCAACAAAGTGAGCAGCTTGGTCAATCATGCGTGCCGCTTCGGATGCCCGGGCTGAAAATGGAAACATCAGAACAACACATATAATCAACTGATATTTTTTCATAACAGTAAACTTCTCAATCGAAAAAACAGCAATTCACATGAATCAGTGTAAATAACTTCAACAACTGTCTTCTTTTAGTATTATACTCTTTTTTTAATAAAATGAACACACTTTTGTGAAATAAAGACCATACTTAACTAAACTTTGGCAAAAATGAATGATTAAACGAAATAGCTTATCTGAATTTCCGAAAAAAATCAAGGTACAGAAACCAAATAATAAAAAAAAGTTTTAATAATGAGTAAATAGATTTTTTTTTGGTTGACTACTCGTAATAAACATATTATTGTTAATAGAGAGCAAAAATTTTTTAATCATCATTATTAAGAAAAAAAAGTTATGGAAGCTGATGAGAAAAAAAGAGCTGAAGAAAAAACGAAACTGTTAGTATTTCTTAAAAAAATCCCGCTTTTTTCTGATCTCCCGCCCAGTTCAATTAGAAAGGTCCTTTCCATTTGTACAAAGGTGACCATTAAGGAAGGTGAGATACTGTGCAAGCAGGATGAATGTCCGAACGCAATGTACATTCTTCTTTTTGGAAAGCTGGCGGTAAAAATCGGAGATTCCGCTCCAGTTGCAACTATCGATCCTGTAAGCACAATAGGAGAAATGGGTGTTTTTACCGGAGAGCCACGAACTGCGACTGTTCTAGCTATGCAGGGATCAGGTCTTTTATCCTTGAGAAAGTTAGACCTGGATTTTCTCATGAGAAAAGACACTGATTTTGGTTTTAAAATTATGTCAAAAATTATAAAAATACTTGCCAAACGTATCAATGACGATAATATAAAAATAAGTCATATTCAGAAATATATCATTTCGCAGGAAGAACAAATTATGGCCGAGGAAATCTCCATGGATAATGAGTTTGAAAAATAAACATAACCTCGGGACAAAATCATCCTCCCCTTATCTCGTATAACCTTATTTTACAAATCCTCCACACCACACCATTCCATGGCTGTAAATGCATAAAGTTTGGCGGTTTTAAGGATATCCGAAAGAAGTATCTGCTCGCTTTTCGAATGGGCGTGGATAAGCTTACCGGGACCGACAGTGATTGCAGGGATTCCTGCAGCCCTCGGATATAGACGGGCATCACAGGAGACTGTCCAGCCCCTGATTTGGCAGTTTATTCCTGCCATTGCTGCAGCGTTTCGCATGACATTAACGAACGGATGGGTTGGAGGAATTTCATATGCGTCATTATGGAGCTTATCGTAGCGCAGTTCGAAATGTTTACGCAGCCAGTCATCGCCTTTTTCGGTGATCCATTGACGCATCTCACGTTTGATATCATCGATATCCTTATTGGGTAAAAATCCAATTCCGCCTTCAACATCGCATCGGGCAGGAACCATGCTCGGCCATTCTCCGGCTTTAATCATGCCGATACAGAGCTGGATAGGGCGATGTTCAGTGCTATGAAAATAGGGATGATCCATGAAATTGTCGATAAGGTACTGCTCATATTCTTTCAGTATGGCTATCGCCTGGTTAGCTTTATCTATCGCCGAGATACCGTTGTCGATCTCACCCATGTGGGTCGAAACACCTGTAGTGGTTAATTGAAACCACAGCGCCCCGCGGTTTGCAGGACAGATGACATTATCGGTGCATTCCCCGACAATAGCCGCATCGGCAGTATATCCGCCGGCTATCAGTGAAAGAGTTCCATTGCCGCCGGTTTCTTCGTCGATCACATGGTGAAGACTTAACCGTCCCGAGGTGATAATACCACACTCTGCAAGGGCTCTCATGGCCAGGTAGCCCGATACAACACCGCCTTTGTTATCACATGCGCCGCGTCCGAAAATGGTATCATCCTCCCGCCTCGGCTCGAATGCCTCCTGCCATTCATGCGCGGGGATGACATCGAGATGGGCGTTCAGAATAAGGCTCCGACCATCGCCGTTTCCACCGCAATCGGTGACAAGATTACCTCTGTCCTCCCACGACGGTTCTTTCGTGTATCTGGTATATTCCGGATGAGATCGTATTGAAGGATCGAGCGGAATAGTACTGGGACTGAGGCCGGCTGATTCCAGAACCTTTTTCATGTGTGTGACAGCTCCCATTTCTTCACCGCATACGGAAGGGAAACGGATGAGATCCATCAGAACTTCTGCGGCATGTCCTTTCAGTTTGTCTATGCGGTCTGCAACTTTTTTTCTGTAATCAGTTAGTGTCATAAATTTTGAATTTTTAATTTTAAAATTTTGAATATGGAATCAATATTTTACTAATTAACACACAAATCCCTGTAGGGGCAAAACTCGCACCTTTCACCACGTTTAGGTGAGAAATCACCTTTCGACATTCTCTCGATCACACCGCTTATCTCGCCGGAAACCTCATCAAGGAAGTCAGGAGTGCATAGAAATTCATGGGAAACCCCCGGGGCAAGGTAATGTATCACCAGCCGCAAAGGCACAGTGTCGTACGCGCGGTATACAGCGAGACCGTACACGCCGATCTGCAGCCGGAAACGCTGTGAAACCATCTTTACCTTATCCGCTTTAATATTTTCCGTCTTGTAATCAACTACAGTCAGGTCGTGACAGGAGCCGAACAAAAGGTCGATTGTTCCCCGTATGAGCACATCGTCGTGAAGAAACGCGAACGGCAGCTCACGAGAGATCTTTTCGGCTGTTCTTATGTCCTTATACAGAGATGTACCGGTAAAACTTGAAAGCTGGTTACCGAGGTGTTCTTTCCATGCAGCGTTGACACTATACCCTGTAACCTGTTCCATGAGCTGTGACTGGTCATTGGTAGCGGAAAAATCCCAACGTTCAAGTACACTGTGTGCCAGTGAACCGTAGCGGGCGCCATACTTTCCTTCATATTTTACTTTAAGTAAAGCCTGTAAACCATAAATATGCTTATAGATATAGAGAGCAGGACATTCAGCATAATCCATGATCCGTGTCGGGCTCAAATGCTCGGGCATTCCTGTAAATTTGATGGACTCCACAGGTTTGACGAGCTTTTCCAGAGCGAGATATTCCGCAGAAACTTTGTTTTTGGTTTTCTTTAAAGCGTTTTTCCATATATTCACAGGTGAAACAGAGGGATTGATCTCAGTCTTGGATAGGCGGCGGTATACAAACAGATTGGCGGGACAGCCCGGAAGCAGTTCGCCATCGGGAGAGATTCCAAGCGCTGTATGTAGCCATGCCATCCAGTTCGAGGCCTCAAACATGGTATCAGGTTTTTTCGGGGATTTTCCTGAAATAATCAGACTGTCTTTAGCGCGTGTACAGCCAACATAAAAGAGTCGTTTACTTTCTGCTCTTTCTAACTTTTTCTCACGCTTTTCAGCATCGTGGAGACGGCTTACAATGGATTTAACTGTTTTACCGGAGGTATCACGCTTGGAAAATCCAATGCCGAGCTTGTTGTTAATAACCAATGGCTTTGTATCACTCTGGATTTGACAGGTAATATCGGCGAGAAACACAACCTTGTATTCAAGACCTTTGGCCTTGTGGATGGTGATGATAGTGAGCGCATCATCCTTTGTTTCAATATTCGGGGTTTTCTCAGAAATGAGGGATTGGTCTGAAAGCATACGCGCGAACTCTCTCATTGTACCGCCGCCAAGCTCGAACTTATCGGCTGATTCAAGGATCAGATCTAACATCGCAAGCGACACCTCACCCCTGACAGGGTCCGCCAGTAGAGTGAGTGTATATCCAGTTTTATTAAGTGCGAATTCAAGCAATTCCATGATTGTCATCCGGTCTCTGAGGGAAAGAAGCCTTAAAAGAATATCCCGTATTCTCCCGATGTCCGAATCCTCAAGCCACGGATTCATCTGAAGCCGGTCATCGTACAGAAACGTCTTCGGCATGTCCTCCGCACTGCCTGCTATCACCCTGATTGCATTAAGATCGCCCGGATCGATATCACAAAACGGCGACATTAGAAGTCCAGTAAAGAGTACCGGATCATTGGGTTCGCAGAGCCATCCGAGAAGGTTAGCGCAGTCATATGCCTCGGGACTTTTGAACAGATTATTGCTAGTGAGGTTTACATACGGGATGTTATGAGAGAGAAATGCCTCCTCGTAAAAATGTGCCTGGGTGCTTTTCCTCAGAATAAGTGCCATATCGCTGAATGAATAGTTGTATGTTTTTTTCAATTCCTTAGCCCGTCGTGCGATAAAATCCGATTCGGCAGTATAATGTTGCAGTGTATCACCTTCTGTAACAATAAGTTCAACTGTTGGAACATCATATGTATCCCTTCGATGCGGCTTCATTTCGGTATACCGTGCCTCGAACGGATCTTCTGGATCATCTTTTCCAATTATGCGGCTGAAAGTGTGATTCACAAAACTTATAATGGACGGGACACTCCGGTAATTCTTTTTTAGAGTTTTAAATTCAACGTTGCGCTGCGCTATGAATTCGTTGTAAACAGTGACGTCCGCACCGCGAAAGCGGTATATGGACTGTTTTGGATCACCTACTGTAAAAAGAGTCGCATCGGAATTTCCGGCGATCATTTTCAGAATATCCATCTGGATGCTGTCTGTATCCTGTAATTCATCTATCAGGATATGCTTGTAAGATTGCGAGACTTTCCGGCAGACAATTGCGTTGTTTCTCAAAAGCCTCCATGTCTCTATCAGGGTATCGTCATGATCTAAATACGAACGGGATTTTTTCAGTTCAAGATAATGGTGCTCAAGGAGTTCATACTCTCTTAGCAGAAGACAGGCAAGATGTGAGGTAATTCCTGTTTCATGCTGGTAAAAGTGATGAATTACTTCACATAGTGTCCTGCATTCTTTCAGTTGTCCTCTCACATCTTGAGGCGAAATTCCACTTACACTCCATTTCTTCTTCGCTCCCTTGTTTCCGATGTTGCTTGACATATCTATTATTCTTTTAAACTGAAGCGCAAGCTCTTCTGGTGCGGGATTGGATTGCCACAAATCCATCAATTTCTTCATTTCTCTCACAATATCATCAATAATTATGGAAAGAGCATCATCTCCTGGACGTACTGTATGAAACTCGGTCAGCATGTAAAGAATGTTTTCGAATCTTTTTTTCAGGGCTTGAACGTAACGGTTTTCGGTATCCTGGAGTTGTCCGGTCTCAATATTGTCAACGTATGTTGTCATTTCCGTTCGCCGGGAAAGGAGAGTTGTATATATCTCTCTCAAACCTGATATCCCGAACGCCCTGATGAGTGTATCCATTGTGTCAGCATCCTCTTCCATTCGTGACTTGATAAAGCTGTTAAGAGCCTCCCTGGTAAGGCTCAAACGTGTTGTATCATCAAGGATTTTAAACAATGGATCAACTCCTGCCTCAAGCGGATAACTTCTGAGGATCGAGTTACAGAAAGCATGTATGGTGGAAATAGGAGCGGTATGAATGCCGGATGCTGTATTAAGCCAGAATGCTCTGTCGCTTTTGTTTACATCTGCAAGCTTACGGGCTTTTTTCGCTATCTCCGATTTCATCTGCTCAGCAGCTTTCTCGGTAAAAGTAATCGCCACCAGAGCTGACATGGGAACCGACCTGTTTTTAATAAGATGGAGGTATCTGCCGACAAGAAGGCGTGTCTTGCCCGAACCGGCTCCGGCAGATATCGCTACCTCGCTTCCCTGACAGGTTGCGGCATAACTCTGGTCGGTGTCAAGTTCACTCAGCGGCATCCGGATCCTCCACTGCAACAGTGCGTTTCTCCCTGCATACTTGTCTGAACTCGCAGTACTCCGGACATTTTTTTTCACCCGGCAGGGGGAATCGTCCGTCCCGTATTGCCGAAACTGCCTCAAAAGCCTTACCGTGGGCGAGTTCGATATATTCCAACCATCTCTCCCCAACAATGGGTTCTCTGTTAATCATGTACATCTTCATTTCCATGTCTTTCAGGCTGTAATAAACACCGTCATAAAGAGAACTTCCGGGAATAATGTGTTTTGACGCCGCATCGAGATAAAGCGGTATCTGAAGTGCATAGCCATCGGTTAAATCATTAAGTGAGCTAATAACTCTTCCAGTTTTATAGTCAATAACTCTAAAACAGTGGTCGTCTTTTCGCATATCCACATCAATACGGTCTATTCGTCCTGCCAGTAGTATGGTTTCGTTGTCACGACTGATTTTCAGTGGAGGGTATACTGTCCTGGTTTCACCTTTGGAATGCCCGAAAGTGGTTTCGAATGCCCACGGCTGAAACGATGTATTTTCAAAGTAATCTGCCTCATTATCGAGAAACGCTTCCATCCATCCATTGATAAATTTCTTCTCCGCAAGAAGCATTACAGGATGTAATCCTTTAGTTTTAATTATATTACTGTTAAATGCCTTTTCCACGATACTGTTCATGAGTTTTTTACACTCTTGAAGCTCATCCCTTGCGAAAACCGAACTTTCGGTATTCTTTGACCATTCGGTATAAAATTGTGAAAGAATTTCATGGACAAGCTGTCCGCGGATAGCGGGATCGATATCGTCAGTCACCAATTCTACCTCGAGTCCTATAATTTTTTTCAAAAAGAACCGGATCGGACAGGAATTATATAGTTCCAGTCCGGTGACAGAAAAAACGTAATTTCTTCCCCATTCATTTTGCGTTTTCCCGAAAGATGGATGCGACGTAAGCGTAATACCCATGTCATCAATGCGTTTGATATACGAAGCCACCGCTTTTTCGAGAAGCTCTGCCCGGGATTTGTCAAGCCCGGAAATTACTGAAAGAACTGCTGGAACCCGGTTATAATCTCTTTTTAACATCCTCACGAGCTGTTCGTTTTGTCCTCTTTCATCCGTGGCGCCGTTCTCCCATGCAGCACCTGCTACCCTTGGATGAAAGTGCGGTATACTCCAAGAGCATATTCCATCGCATATCTCTCTGATATATGGCGACATTGCATTGTCACTGCCCTCATCGTCGATACCGGGGAATGTCAAATACAGGTGCTTAGCAGCGCATGCAGCCAGATAAAACAGGAGTGGTTCTTCCGCCTGGTGATGTTCGTGATCTCTCTTCGCACTTACATTGTCGAGGAGTGAATAACTTTTATATCTCGCGGGGAACGTGGCGTCGTCAAGACCTATGACAAATACTATCTTCCGTGAGATATACCGTGCATGATTAACATCGACCAGAAGCACCCCGCTTGTATAAGACGGCTTGTCAGGGTAAGAAACATTTCCAAGAAACTGCCGTAAAAGATGATTGAATTCATCCGCCCTCATCATCGGTTTGAATTTAGTGTATATCTCTGCAAACTCATCAAGCAATTCAATGAGAAGCTCATATCCGGCTGTTTCGAAGATAGAACGTTCATGTATACTCCCGCCGGACAGGTTTTCTTTTACATTAAGCCTTTCAAGTATTCCCTTGAGGCTGGTGACATACCCCTCAGGAGTATCATTGCCGGCTGTCATACAGCTCCATGCACGGTCATCTATGCCATCCCAGGCCAAAGTCCTTCCCTCGGACACATCACCGGTAAAACATGACCTTTGAACACAAGCAAGAAGATGCTCTTTTTCTGGATGTATCGAGGCTTCAAGCGCATCCAGTGCCAATCTCACTACCGGATGCGTCACAAAAGGCC
The DNA here is from genome assembly GCA_042572165.1 of Candidatus Latescibacterota bacterium. Classification (GTDB taxonomy): domain Bacteria; phylum Latescibacterota; class Latescibacteria; order Latescibacterales; family Latescibacteraceae; genus JBHPFF01. The sequence continues at coordinate 8,999 of JBHPFF010000111.1, forward strand.
TTGAGATTCCCCCCTGCACAGGGATTCCATGTCTTCTCAATGCCCGTTCCACAGCACTGCCGAATCCCTGCGGCAACCGTGAAACGATCATGATTTCATCAGGTTTGCATGTTCTGGCGGCAAGCATGGTGCGAATAGAGCCAGCAATCCAGTCAGCCTCAGACTGTTCATTCCGAAACGTATGGACAGATACTTTCTCTGAACTCACATCCTCAGGATATTTACTGCCCATGAATCCGGAAAGCACCTTAAAGGGAATTCCGGTTTCAGATGCTTGAACCCCAACGATACCGGCTCCGATTGAACGATAGCGGGATAAAAGTCTTCTCGGTGTTGTAAAAAGCGAAGGGCGTGAGGGATCATTGACCAGTGTCGCTGCACTTAAAGCAAAAGCATCGCACAGCCGTTCAATAAGCTGAAACTGCCTCTCGGTCATATCATAAAAACCATCGATAATGAATGAACCATCCAATGACCCTGCGAATCGTTCCACACTGTCACCCTTGAGGGCGAGTAATACGGTGCCTTCATGATCGGTGAGACCGAAATGTTCGAGTTGATTGTTATAAATCCGTTCGATCAGGTCAAGTTCCAGATCAAGTGATACACTGCTCTCGGAACGGCTTCGGATTTCCTCTAAAAGTGAGTTGAAAAGGCTAACAAACCCCGGATATGATGCGACCTCAGAAAATTTTGACTGTTTACCAATACGGCTTTTAATAACTTCAGAGATTACCGCACGTTTTACATGGGGGGGGATAATTTGTGGTGCCTGTCCTGACTGTGAAAGGATCGCCAGAGCCAACCCATCCATCGTGTATATCCTGTGTCCAAGAAAGGAAGAATCCGATATTTCAGCAAGACGCCTCTCAAGAGCCGCCACAGAGCGGCTATCCGGGACTACAGCACATACCGAACTGCGCCTGTGGGGGGTATGTCTCAGTAAATCGTTTATATTTGCCGCACGGTCAGGGCCGGTGAAAACTGTCAGATTCAAATTTCAAATTCCAAATTCAAGATTCCAGGGAAAAACTACAAGGGAAAACGATGTAAAAAGGATTTTTCCCACTTTTAGCTTTCAATAGTACAAGTCATATATTAAAAGTACCTGATCAAATCATGGATTTCACTAACTGAATGATTTATTAACGCATAGCGATTTTGCGAGAAAGAAATTAAGTAAACCAAACATGTTAATTCTTTCATAATATAAGGT
>JBHPFF010000112.1:0-10149 GCA_042572165.1 Candidatus Latescibacterota bacterium
CATCTCAAACTCTTTATCAATTTTGAAGAAGAATTTGATGAGATTGAGGAAGAAGTTATTGATGAAGAAAAAATTCGGATCGCTCAGTTATTGGATGTACCTGTGGATGAAATGGAATTGTCGGTACGATCATCAAACTGCCTGAAAGCTGCCGGGATAAAGCATATTCGCGATCTGGTTGCGCGCACAGAGCCTGAGATGCTTAAATATCGTAATTTCGGTCGTAAGTCCTTGAGTGAACTGAATGATGTCCTCCAGAAAATGGGTTTGTCTTTTGGTTTCATAATATCGAGGAGTATGATGCCGAAATGGCAAAGTTGCAAAAAAATAGAAAGGTAGGATAACGATAGATGAGGCATTTGAAAAAAGGCCGTATACTATCAAGGCGTAAAGACCACAGAATGGCGATGCTTGCCAATATGGCCGCCTCTCTTATTAAACACGGTAGGATACAGACTACCGAGGCGAAAGCAAAAGAGGTTAGACCGTTTATTGAAAGGTTGGTAACATTCGCCCGTCGGGGTGATCTGCATGCCCGTCGGATTGTCCTTTCTCGACTCGGAGATCCCGGTGCGGTAAAGAAATTATTCGATGAGATAGGTCACGACCTGGAGGGTATACACGAATACTCAAACTTGGTTTCAGACACGGAGATAATTCCAGCATGTCACTCATCGAATTTGTTGGGGAAGAAATTGATAAAAAACTCTCCCGGAAATCAAAAACCGCCAAGGCTAAAACAAAACCCGTAAAGAAAGAAAAGAAACAACCCGAATCGGTAGAAACTGAGTTGAAAGAGTCAACTGAACCGGCTGTGGCTCAACCGGATGAAACGATTAAAGATGAAAAAGAATTAACCAAGGCTCCTGAAATAATTAAGGCTAAACCGGCAGAAAAAACAAAGGCAAAAATGGAAAAAACTGCTTCTGAGAAGCCGGTTAAGAAGCAAAATAAATCCAAAGGTAAAACAAAAACATCAGCGGATAATAAAACCGCTGATATTCCGGCGGAAGAAAGAAAAGCCCAACCAGGGCAAACGGCTGAAACCGGTGAGGGGAAAGATAAAGAGGAGAAATAATTATATTCTAATGACTATACATGGTTTGCACAACGATAGGGGGTGCCGGGTTCAAGAGTCCGCGCCCTTTTATTGTTTAAAGAGAATAATATACAATATTCTGATCGTTCATCTGCTGTGCAGTGTCTTTTTTATGGATACCGTATCTGCTGAGCCAGAGGTGAGAGGATTATGGGTTGTACGCGATACGATTACCTCGCCAGAAAAGGTTAAGAACCTGGTAGAATTTGCAGCAATCCACCGGTATAATGTCCTTTTTGTTCAGGTCAGGGGAAGAGGCGATGCCTTTTACCGGAGCTATTTCGTTCCCGGTCCGGAAGACTATCCGCATATTCCGGGTACGTTTGATCCTCTGGCGGAAGTAATCAAACTGGCACACGCTCAAAGTATCGAGGTTCACGCGTGGTTTAACATGTATTACACATGGTCAGCCGAAACCATGCCGGTGCATCCTGAGCATCTGCTTAATACACATCCTGAATGGTTCATGGTTTCCCTTGAGGGACAAAACATGGCCAGGGAACCGATCGGCGCCATTTTTAGTGACACGGTGGAAGGACGCTACCTGTCTCCAGGACTTGAAACTGTTAGGGATTATCTGTCACGAGTGATTACCGAGGTTCTTGTTACCTATAACATTGACGGCATACATCTTGATTATGTTCGATATCCCGGACGGGAGTATGATTTTCATCCTAAGGTCTGCTGGGATTTTAAAGGTCGTTACGGAGTTGACCCGCAAAAGGTTGTAGCCGGTGACGACATGGTTGATCCCACTCTGGAATATCTCGGCAAATGGGTCGAGCACAGGGTAGAACAGATAGATAAACAGGTCAGAAGCATAAAACGGCGTATTAATCTTGTTGATAAGAATATACGGCTTTCAGCCGCGGTCAAACCCCATGCAGATGAAGCCTATTTTCAATACGGTCAGAACTGGGTGGGTTGGCTGAACGAGGGAATTATGGACTTTGTCGTGACTATGAGCTATTTCCCCGATACTGCTGTTTTTTCTGAAATGATGAATGGATCGCTCAAACAGGTGGATAAAAGAAAGGTTATTGGCGGTGTCGGTGGGCATAAACAGGAATTGACACCTGAAAAAGCTGCGGAACAGATTTCATTTATTCGCGATATTGATCTTTTGGGATACTGTATTTTTTCCTATACCATCTTTCTGGAAGATACATCTATAGCCAAGGTGTTGAATTCGCTTGCCGGTCAGGCTGAAGACAGGCTCCCCTTTGAGTTTAAACCGTATATACGAACATACTATGAATAAGACCCTGTTCTCGGTATATGAACAAATTGTCGGCTCTGCACATGTAAATGGTACTGCCGATCCCCCGGTTCTCCTTCCGCCTTCCGAAACTCTCCTTGTAGAGATCGTACGAAGGGCCTATTCGGAAAACCATACAATCACCGTTGTTGGCGGGAGCACATTTCCTACTCCACTCCCCTTACGGGATGGTATCGTGGTCTCTACCGCTAAGTTATACACTATTAAAGAAGTTAATCCGGAAGATTTTGTCGTAATTGCCCAGGCGGGAGCACGTGTTGACGATATTGTGAGGAAAGCTGAAAAACATGCTCTGCTTGTTCCGTTAGACATTACTTCAGGTGCTGAAGCAACCTTGGGCGGCGCCTACATGACAGGTGCAACCGCTCCATCTTCAGTAGGTTATGGAGCCTTGAGAGCATCAGTGATCGGTGTACGGTGTATTACCGCTCAGGGCAACTGTATAACCGGTGGGGGGCGTACAACAAAGAACGTAACAGGGTATGACATTCCACATTTACTGACCGGAACAATGGGACTTTTTGCCATTGCCGGTGAGGTCACACTCAAAGTGCACCCGCTTCCCGAAACCCGAACGGTAGTCGTAGGGCGCTTTCACCGTGATTCCAATCTCTTAAGGGCAATCTGCGATGTTTTTTCACAGGTCAATTACATCACCATGCTCGAACTCATCGCACCCGATGGCTTGGGAGGAGAGGTTACGCTCGGGATTGGTCTTGAGGGCATGGAAACGCTTGTCCAAAAAAACATAACACATGCCACTAATATCCTGACTGATGCCGGTGCCGGTAAAGTATATACGGAAGACAGGGAAACATTCATGGAACTGCGACGAAAAACAGCGACTAACATGACTGGCGATGGCTTTATAACCATCTCGGTGCCATCGTCATTGTCGGTAGTGATGATGAAAAAAATCCTTGCAGTATCAAGTGAACTGCCTGTTATTGCACATCCCGCTATCGGGAGATTCCACACGGTATGCAGTGATGCCGGGCTTGTTAAACAGTTAAAAGAAGCATCTCTTTCACTCGGCGGGAAATGTCCTGTTGAGTGGAGCCGTACCCTCAGCGAGGGAATCTCACACCTTTTTACCGAACCGGAACTGAAGATTGCACGTTTATTGAAACACGAGCTTGATCCCTCCGGAAAGCTCAATCCTCATGTGAAACTGCTATGAACCGCGGCGATATAATACGGGTACGGATCGAAAAACTTGCACCTGACGGTACTGGATGCGCTGTGGTGGAACGAAAGATGCTCTCGGTCAAAGGAGCTTTACCGGGAGACGAGGTGGATATCCGGGTTCTTGGTGTTAAACGGCATTATGCAAGGGTAAGACTTGAGTCCGTCGTAACACCCGGAATAGAGCGTATTCCAGCCGAGTGCCCACATTTTGCAACGTGCGGCGGCTGCCTGTGGCAGGATGTTTCCTACGACATCCAGTGCAGTATGAAGAAAGAACTTGTGCTTAGGACGTTGAACAGTATGACCGGTTGTGAGCCCTGTGAATCCGTTGAGTTTGTCCCCTCTCCCGATGTATTTTTCTACCGTAACAAGATGGAGTTTTCATTCGACAGCCCGCCCGGATCGCAAGACAGTATTAAGCTTGGTCTGCACGAGGCAGGAAAGTTTGACAGGGTGTTCGACCTGACCGCCTGCCTGCTCCAGTCAGAATTGTCAAACAGGGCAGTAGAGGTTTCGCGTACGTTTGCCGTCGAAAAGGGATTGACAGTGTACGGTCTGAAATCTCATGTGGGCCTGCTTCGCTTCCTGGCTGTCAGGGATGCCAAGAACACCGGTGAACTGATGATAAATCTCGTCACCTCAGGAGATGAATTCCCATGCGCGGCAGATTTCACCGGGAGAATTGTACGCGATATTCCAGGTGTTACGACGGTGGTCAGGAGCATAAACCGAATGAAAGGCAATGTGGCTGTGGGGCAGGAGCGTGACATCCTGTATGGTGACGGTTTTATATGTGAGCGCATCGGGGGATTCACGTTTGCGTTATCTCCCGATTCGTTTTTTCAGACAAATATCCGCCAGACTGAAAACCTCTATGAAACTGTCAAACAATTCAGCGGTCTTACCGGAACAGAACACCTGCTTGACCTGTACTGCGGAACGGGAACTATCGGCATATACCTTGCGGAAGGAACGAAATCGGTGACAGGTGTTGAAATGGTTGAAAGCGGTATCGATGATGCAAGGAGAAATGCGGAGTTAAATGGTATCGGCAGTATCACGTTTGTTGCCGGAAAGGTTGAAAAGGTGATCGACGAGGGCATGGGACGGTTTGATGTGGTTGTCTGCGATCCACCACGTGCCGGTATTCACCCCAAAGCGCTCAGTCAGCTCGTCCGCATGCGCATACCCCGTATGGTTTACGTTTCATGCAATATCAAAGCCATGCCCCATGACCTGGAAACGCTTGCCCTGGCAGGCTACAGAATTAAAAAAATCCGGGTATTCGATATGTCCCCCCATACCCCGCATATCGAGACAGTGGTAATGATGGAGATTGGATGAGGATTTATCAACTTTACTTTTTTTACTAAAATTTAGTAATTAGCCTGCACAATTTATCAAAACATTTTTTTAGTATTTTAAAAACAATTGACAATTATTGACTTTATATATAGTATTGGTATAATCGAGTTATCATAAATCTTAAATTGAATAATAAATGAATAATTATTAAGTTAATTAATAGTTATGTGCAATGTATTCTATCTTTATAATAAAATTTGAAGTATTTTATATTCCAAGATAGTACTAATTAATGATCTCTTTCATTTTAATTTGCAATTATTGCCTAATCACTTCAAACAAAGGGATTAAGTATGTGTAGAAGTAATTTTAAATTGAGGAGTGCATTTATACTTGTAATACTTTTGGCTATTGGGTGTGCAAGTGTAAATTATGTTGGAAAATATTCCGATCCAACAACTAGTGTTGACGTGTATTTCTCTAAGGAAGAAATAGAGAAGGAATATACAGTTCTAGGACATGCAATTGGTAGTGGTATATTTGGTGCATCCAATGATAAGATTCAAAATAAATTGATCGAGGAAGCTAAGCTTAAAGGTGCAGATGCTATTGTAATAACAGGGCTTGGGAAAACGCATGTTCCCGTTGGTGAGGGCGACAGCACTGAAGAAACCCAAATAAATGCATCGTTCATCAAATATAAATAGCTTAACAGATTGTTTGCACATAACATTGCATTTCAGCCTGACAAAACCACCGTGTTTCAAATTGAGTATTGAAGAGTCATTTTAAGTTATGAGCTTTGCTTTAGTTTCAGTGTAGCAGTTTTGCAGATTAAATGCGGTGTTAAACTTCATTCTTATCCATTTCAAATTTAATGGTTCGCAAGAAATTCAATTCGGGGAGCCCATATTTTTTTCGGATCTGTAGTTTAATTGGTCGAATAATGTTTCCTTTGCTCCACCATGAAAGTATAATTTATAAAGTATTATAAATTATACATTATTTGAAAAGAAAATAAGTTATCATCAGCTTTTTCAGTTAATCCGGGTCCAGCACCACTTTTAATAATTATATTGTCCTTTGGGCTATAATAAAGACCAAACAGTACATTAATTGCCGTTCCCTTCTCGAAATCTCCTAACATTTCAATACCACATTCTAATTTTTCAGAAATTATCGGTTTTTTACTTCCTATTATAAATTCGATGTAATTTTCTTTCTTGTTTTCTATAATTTGAGTGAAAGCTACATTACTACATATATTCATATCATAGGGTAATTCTTTTGATAATATTAAACGCAATCCAAATATATTTTCTCCGCTTAATTCATCTCTACTTTTCGATGTGGGTGTTTCAAATGAAAAACATAAACCTAAATCAAGAAAGTGTGAGTTTGGATTAGTTAATTGAACCTGAGTGCCAAAAGTGACAGCTTCCCACAGTAAATCAATATTTTTTTCTTTTCTGAAATGTGTATGAGTTTCGAACATAATTTTATTGGTCAAGCTATATAATATTGCAGGTGTCGTTTCCCACGAATAATATTTATTTTTTGATGCACTATCATATGAAAGTCCAAATAAACAACTGCCTTTTGCACCAGTTTGGAAGCTTGTAAGCAAGATATATTCTCTTGAATGATGAGCATATGCTGAGTTTGTTAAATAGATTAATATAATTACGATAACAATATTAATTTTCATTGTTTAAACCCCCTTGTGTGCATAATATTATTAAATATGTAACAAATAGTGTTACTATTATAATATAAGTAATACCCATTGTCAATTATTTTTATTAGAAATTCAATTCTAATGGTTCGTAAAATGTTTCCTTTGCTCCACCATTAAAAACAAGGACTTAGCCGAATATGGTTAAGTCCTTGTTTATTTTGGGTGCAGATAGGGTGCAGATTATTGAGGTGGTTAAAAAGAAAAATATCTGGTTATCACTCATTACAATAATGAGAAATATTTTTGATTACATGTAATTTAACTGAAATTTGAAGAATGAGTTCACCAACTCTTATCCCCCCGAAACTCATCCCCTTACCCGTTCTCTTATCAGGAGAAAGGGAATTTTGCAGGGTGTTTTTTTATTCAGGAGCTTTTTTGTTATTGAAAAGGTTACTTTTTTGGAATAATAAAACAAACTGTTCGAAAAAGTGCGGATCGAATTCATGAATCATCTCATTTTTCATGATTTTGAGCGCATCAAAGGAAGATTTGGATGTCTTGTACGGACGTCTTGCGGTCAGAGCTTCAAAAACGTCCGAAATACAGCATATTTTGCTGTAAATATGAATTTTATCACCCTTTAAACCATTCGGGTAGCCCTTTCCGTTGTATCGCTCATGGTGTTCCATTACAATTACTTTGGCTTCCTCGGTGAGCGCGTTGAATTTTTTTAATAGCTGATAGCCCAGGAATGGGTGTTTTTTCATTTTTTCCCATTCAACCTCTGTCAAAGGCCCGTTCTTATTCAGTATCTCATGAGAAATATTGCATTTTCCGATATCGTGCAGAAAAAAACCAGAAGCAATTTCTTGCATATTATGGTCTGACTTATCTGCAAAAAGTGCTTTTGCCAGACCTATCGAAAAAATGCCTACATTGACTGAATGAGTATAGGTAGAAAAATCATAATTTGTAAGGCGTATTAGATTATATATCGCTTCTTCTTCCTTGAGAATAAAATCCATAGTCGACGATATAGATTCTTTGTATCTTCTGATTATCTTACCATTTGGATGGCTGAAAAGAGACTTGGCTAAATTTGATACTGAAGAATGTGCTAAATTTGATTTTTCTTCGTTATTTATTTCAGAATCAGTTAACAGATGGCCAAGATTGTCTTCAATATATTGCTCGTAAGCACCATAATCCAGTTTTCGGATATAGAGAACGGATATATTGTTTTCAAGGAGTTTATCACGAACTTCGGATGTAAACAAATCACCACCCGTGTGGTAAAGTACCGTTTTATTTTTTTTATGTTTTATGAAAATGTCAAAAGACCGCATGGTATCAACCTTGATAGCATTAAGCGTTATAGGGATGTATTCGGTTTCCTTACTGGTAACCATTATTGAATACCTCGCTAAACTGTGACACTTCCCATTATTGATTAAATTAAAACTATTATTTGCCGATTGCAATATTTAATATGAGAAGAAGTATAAATCTATATGAAAACATCTGCCGGTTATCCTCTTTTTATCCAGCCGAATATCCCGTTGTTCCCGAGTGGACAATTAACTATATTTGTTAATCGAGTATAAAATAATCCCCAAAAACAAGTGTGATATGAAATATCTTGTAACAGGCGGCGCTGGATTTATTGGTTCAAACCTTGTAGAAGCTTTATTGGAACGCGGCGATGAAGTTGTTGTTCTCGACGATCTTTCCACAGGGAAAAGAGCAAACATTGAACCGTTCATGGATAACAGTGGTTTTACCTTTATTCATGGTTCCATAACCAATCCTGAAACTTGTGCCAAAGCCTGTGAAGGAATGGATTATGTCTTGCAACATGCTGCAATGGTCAGTGTTCCGGTGTCTATAAAGGATCCACTGACTGCACAAGAGGTTAATGTCACAGGCTCGGTAAATATCTTTATGGCAGCAAAGAATGCAGGGATTAAGCGTGTTGTGTCGGCATCATCGACATCTGTTTATGGGAATTCAATGGTTCTACCGAATGTTGAAAATATGCCTCTATCTCCCCTGTCACCCTATGCTGCATCCAAGGCGGCAGGTGAGATGTATGCACGGGCGTTCAGCGAGGTTTACGACATTTCGATTGTCAGCCTTCGTTATTTTAATGTTTTTGGAAAACGGCAGGACCCGTTTTCTAATTATTCTGCAGTGATTCCTGTTTTTATTTCAAAACTTCTAAAAGGTGAAAAGCCTGAAATTTACGGTGATGGTAGCCAGACACGTGATTTTGTTCATATAGAAAACATTGTTCAGGCTAACCTGAAAGCTGTTGCCAAAAGGGAAACCGAAATCGACGGCCATTCATTCAATATAGGTTGTGAAAAATATCTTACAATAAATGAACTTTACAGGTTGATAGCTGAAGAACTCGAGAGTGATATTAAACCTCTTTATAAAACTGCGCGCCCGGGAGATGTGAGAGACTCATATGCGGATATACAAAGAGCCCGTAACGCATTCGGATACGAACCCACTGTTGATGTTAAAGAGGGATTGAAACGCTCGATTGAATGGTACAAGAGAAATATGGTGTAAGAGCAATGAAGTTTAAAATTTTTTATTGTCTGTTGTTAAACACGCTTTTTTTCATGCTCACATTAAATTGTACAAAGAAAACCGAGCCTTTTCTGAGAGTAATTGACTCCGAGAATAAGAAAATGATCGTGCTCAGCGGTGAAAAAACCAAACCGGTTGACTTATACGACGCTGATTTTGTCATTATTGGTGGAGGTTTGGGGGGTATTGCGGCGGCTATCTCAATCTGCTCATCAGCCCGTACAGTAATCCTTATTGAGGAAACGGATAGAATTACAGGATGTTTCAGCTATCAGGATACATCGATCTATAATGAGCATCGTTTTGTCGAAACTTCAGGAACTTCAAAAACATACCAGACTTTTCGTGCGAAAATACGGGATTGGTACAAAAAGAATGCCCGGGTTCCGCCACAGCTTTTTTCCGGACTTTACTCAGATATTGCAGATTTTAACAGCGATAATTTCTGTTTTGAAACCGAAGCCGCACTGGACGTAATAAATGAGATGCTCGAAGAAAGTGTTGAACGTGGAAGGCTCACCGTACTAAAGCGTCATAAAGTTGCTAAGATTATAAACTACAAGGATAGAATAACCGGTCTTCATACAATTGATTTGGATAAGCTGCAGTGTGATCTGGTAACGGGCTGGATTGTTATTGATGCCACAAGGACAGGATATATTCTTCACCTGGCGGGTGCCGAGTATTTTATCGGCATGGAAAGTAAAAACGACACCGGAGAGCCTCATGCCCCGCCGACTGCTGACAGTCTTTCGGTACAGAAATTTTATTATGGAGTAATACCTGAACTGATACCGGGAAGTGAAAAAAATAAAAAGATTAATGTATCAGATATAAGTGCCGATAAACCTGACAATACAGAAAGAATGGTCAGAATTCCTTACTTGCGTAAACCAAGACGTATAAAGGCGAAGACAAGAATTGTTGAACAGGATATTTCTGCCAGTTTTCAAAAGGGTCCTCGAGCGAAGTTTTTCTCAGATTCAGTAGGTATTGGAT
>JBHPFF010000113.1:0-9918 GCA_042572165.1 Candidatus Latescibacterota bacterium
GGAATTGCAGAACTCACGTGCCTTCGGCACGCTCAAACAGCTGCAATTCTTTTTCCGAAAAACCCTTGCTCACTCGGGGCTTTTCAATGGGTAGTAAATTGGCATCTGATTAGCCTGAGTTTCATGGCATTTTGCGTCTTTATAAAATACAAATATTTATATCTATAGTTGTCGAAGCTGTGGTAATGTGGTAAACGCGAAGCGTTTTCCAGGTGAGTGTTGGAAAGTCAAAGACATTTCAATGCTCACGGTATTTCCACAGCTTGTCTTTTATATTTTTTACATTTTCATTATTTCCATTTAGTTTACATGTTTTTTTACAGTACCCTTAAATAATTATATACAATTCATGCAAAATGTTATATTCAACTCATCCTGATAATTGTTCTCAGCACCGATGTGTCAGAGGATACCATACTTTTCAAATGTCTCGACAACACTTGCTCCCGACCTGAGCTCCTCGCGAACTGTGCTTTCTCCCTGGACCTTCTCCCATGCCTTGGCGATAACCTCGTCCACCATTTCCTGGGGAACGACGACGACACCGTCGACATCACCATACACCAGGTCACCCGGACATACCATTACGCCACCGCACTCTATGGGAATGTCACGTTCCTTTCCATCCATCCGTCCCAGGGAATCATACGGTGAAAGACCTTTACAAAATGTCGGGAAATTCAATTCAACAATTTCATCATAATCGCGGGCGCCGCCGTCGATAATAATCCCGGCGACTTTATGACCGACTGCGGCATTGGTTAAAAGACCCCCCCAGAATGCTGACAGTTCACGGGCGTTACACTGTGCGACAATGATCTGCCCTTCTATTGTATCGTCAAGCAGTTCCATTTCCATTTGAAACGGTTTTTCCGGTACTTCGGTCACTGTTTCCAGGTAAATTGTCACTGCTTCTCCCCATGTCTTCATGGAGGGTATAAGCGGTTTGATTTTTGGATCCATACACTGCACTCTGACATTCATTGAATCCATAACATCCTGGATCACTGCACTGAAACATTTATCGAGCTTGTCTTTATATTTAAGATATTTCGATACTTTTCCCCTTTTGTTTTTGGTCGATGTATTCGCGTTATTTCCGCAGCCGGACACCAGTGATGGAAACATTGTCCCGCTCACTGTCGCTCCAAGAAGCGATGTGCCATGACCCAAAAATCTCCGCCTCTCCCGGTCAATATTGTCGGTGCTCATGATATTTCTCCTCATTTAATGTATTTGACTTTATGGTGATATAGAGTTTAAAATTCCCAGCCTGACGACATGTAAATTCTATCATTTCCCTCGGACGTGATTCCCCAGCCTATACTCAAAGGACCGGCATATGTGGAAAAAGATGCCTTGATACCATACGACTGCAGCAAGGTATCGGCTGTTATTGTGACACCTCTTCCCCAGACGTTGCCGATACTGTATAGGAATTCCAGGTAAAACGCGCGCGGGACAAAAAGCCTGTAAGATAGTTTTCCAACAGCAATGCGGGTGCCCCTTTTTTCTTCGTTAGCCATACCATAAAAATCAGCATAAAAATGAGAACCACCGCTGTCCGAATCGTAACAGTTGAGATGTGAGGTGTCACCTCCCATGCTGAATGCCTCGATATCTGGGATTGAAGGGTCAGCGGTTCCAACCATGAATGAACCACCAACCGTGTGTTTTCTGGCGTACGTCCTCACTAATGAACTACTCCAGACAATTTTTGCGAACTGTTCGGAACCGCCCATGACTTCTGAGGCACTTTCCACATAAATGATATTCATATATCCGTTTCCGGGAAACGGATATTGGTCATAACTGTCGATCAACGAACGAAAAACGATACTGCGAATTTCCTTTTGGGCGTTTTTAATTTTCGCAGCAGGAGCAAAACGTATCCAGATAGTTTCGCTTTTAAATTGGAGCATAGCGTTACCGAGTTTATCCATTTGCTGACCCACAGAAAAAACGGTACCATAACGGTCATCTTCATACTCAACATAATCAGATGGATCAGCATAGACAAACCGTTTCCAGTAATGTCTGTATGTTTTTAGATTGAATGTATAAAGCGATTTGTAAATTCGATCATTCTTATTCTCCAGCATGAGAAGTTTTGTCCGCTGCCCCAGATGTGCAGTAGCCGTCAATTGATTGCCAAACCCAAGAATATTTTCACGGGTAAGGGTCATTCTTCCTTCGGTATTGAATGTCTCATCAAATCGCAGCCCGAACCGTGCCACCGTCCAGTCTTTCTCACTTAAGTGTATCCTGAGCCCCACGCCTCCGTTGTAAGGCTCCACATCGGCATAAATCCATTCGAACAGGTTGGTTCCATAGAGGTTATCGATTGTGAGCATCACCTTGTTCAAATTAAAAGTCTCTCCAACATCTATCTCAAATTCACGCATGATCAGCGAATGACGGGAAGTTAGTCCCTTATCGAAAAGCACATGCGTAAGGTGAGGTACTTGAGCGGTAATAATAAGGCTGTTAAGAGACTCATCCAGTGTTGAATCGGTAATATGAGCAAATGAAAATCCCTCAGAGCGGAGAACACGCAGGAGGGAATCCACACGTCCGATAATTGTTTTCATTGAAAGATTTTCATCCCCCTCTGCGGACAGCCCGAACCTCTGGTTGACAGGAGTGTTGTTATTTTTACCGCTAAGTTGAACAATAACTGATCGGGGAATTTTTGTCAGTTCTATCTCCAATGCACCGGTTTTTTCATCAAGGTCGGCAAATATTCGGCAGTAGTTGCCTGTTGACCAAAGATCATCGAGAACATGCGTAATGTCGGCAAAAAGATTCAATTCGCCTATCTTTATGTATCTGTTAACAATGGAGTGGATGAAATCCTCATCATAAAGGGGAGAAAATGTTATGGTATGAATCATCGTTTTTCTCCCCCTTAAGGTTTTACGGGCGAGAGAATCCAAGAGTGCAGGAAGTACAGACAATGCATCCTTTCTGCCCTGATCGATCATACCGGGAATATTACTGAAGTCTTTTGAGGAAAACGCTTCCATATTCGGGCTGATAACGAAATCCGCATTACGCTTTGAAAGTCTTGTAACATTTCTCATAGGAATACTTGTAATCTGGTCGGCGACATTCAGAGGATTATCGAGTTCTTTCGGTGGATGCATACTTTCCTCGATAGCGACCGCAATAACAAAATCACTTCCCATTTTGCGGACCTCATCAATAGGCAGATTATCCGTCAAACCGCCGTCCACAAGGAGCATATTCCCCCTTTCAACAGGGGATAACAGAAGAGGAATAGTGCTCGATGCCTGAATAGCCCGGCCGAGACTACCATTGCCGAGTACAATTTTACGCCCTGTGTTGATGTCTGTTGTTATTGATCTGAATTGTATGGGAAGCTTGTCAAAATCTTTTCCGCACTCGTAAGTAGAACGGAGAGTCAGCCAGGAAAGAAAAGAACTTATCCTCTGGCCCGCCGACAGACTGGAGGGAATCTGTGCTTTAAAACTATCGAAACGTAATTCAAAAAGAGGCCACCGGCGTGTTTCCTTTTCTCCGATATATATGCTTCGTCTGCGAGGTATGTTGCTAAATGCCTCTGACCAATTAAAACTTTCAGTCAGTTCGGTCAGGGCAGCAGTGCTGTAACCGGCTGCATACAGACCGCCAACAATGCTTCCCATGGAGGTTCCTGCAATTCGTTCGATGCGGATACCGGCTTTTTCAAGGATTTCAATAATCCCGATGTGTGCAAGGCCGCGTGCTCCGCCTCCGGACAGGGCGAGTCCGATTACAGGATGTGACCCCTCCGGATAACGCCTGACAATATGCCCGTTCTCATAGGTTATAGAGAATGTCTCCGCCCCGACTGACAGTGTAATGATGGTTGAGCATAAAAAAGCGATCAGTGTTTTCACAATTTCTCCGGATTTTTATAGCTTTTAATATAACACAAAACCGTTCTCATATGCCATTGAGTTTAATATGATGAAACGTTTAGTGCGGGAAGCATTACACGGACGGTACCATCACGGTCTGTCCGCCATATTGTACAGCCCTGGTGTTCAAGGGCGCTGATGGTACTTTCAGCCGGATGACCGTACCTGTTACCCGCTCCGCATGAAATAATAGCGAGTCTCGGTTTAATAGTACCGATAAACTTATCATCCAATCCCCGCGCGCCGTGATGAGGGACTTTAAGTATAACCGATTCTATTGCTGTCCCCCATTGTGTAACGAACCGCTGAGCCTCCCATTCCACGTCGCCCGTAAAGAGCACACGTGAACCGTTTATTTCAAAACGCACAAGAAGAGAAAGGTTGTTATCGTTGTTCAAATGCTTTCTATAAAAGAAATTCGAGCTGGCGACAGGATATAGTATAAGAATCCCGCCTTCATCAAATGCTATTGAATCCCCGGCACTGATACCGACGACCGAATCACCGTACAGCACTTTCAGAGAGTCAGCCACAGAATCGCGGCAAAAGATATGATCTACCCGAATAGTTTCCACAACAGAATCGAGCCCCCCGGAATGATCACTGTCAGTGTGGCTTAAAAATATGCCGTCAAGGTGAGAAATGCCGAGGTTTTTCAGGCTCGGAACGATAAGTGAAGCTCCGGCATCAAAACTTCCATATTCCGGTCCCGTATCGACAAGAAAATATCGGGTTTCACCGTATCCGATAAGGGCAGCATCACCCTGGCCTACATCAAAAAAGTATACCGATCCCTCTTTCTCACCGGGTTTTCCCGTGGCAACCACCGGCTGCCATGTTGAGATAAGGAGTAACAGCAAAGGTATGTAGACAACAGCTTTTTTTAAAGTGTTTCTTCCCGCCGACCGTGAAAGAATATAGAGACATACAGTTAGGCTCAATCCTGCCAGAGCTGAAACGTTACCGGTTGTCAGGGAGGCGTATTTTAACTGAGAAACAGAGCCCGCAAGCCATGAAAGAACTCGAAGCAAAATGCCGGTTATCAATGAAATCGATGATGTAATCGGTGAGACAATAGAACCAAATGGAATGAGGACGATCGTGGTTATTCCAAGGATAACGATGAAAAAAGTCAACGGAACCGCAATGATGTTTACCGGAACGGAGAGAAGAGGCAATGAACCGAAATGTCCGGCAACAACAGGTGATGTAACAATGAACGCCAGAGTGGAAACGACAAAAATACTGAGAATATATTGTATCGGTTTTAAAAGTCGATGTTTCGGTTTAATGACCTGTATGATAGGCGAATAAAATGTTGTTATTCCCCAGACCGCAGCAAAAGAAAGCTGCAGTGACGGGCTAAAAAGCGATACGGGATCGAAAGCAAGAATAACAATAAGAGCGACGAAAAGACTGTTCTCCACGTTCCTGGGGCGTTCAAACAACATAGCACCGAAAACCATGGAAATCATGATCACCGCTCGTGTAACCGGAGGTCTGAAACCGCATATTCCGGCATACATGCCCATGAAACACACGATTATAAGGATTCGAATTTTTTTAGGAAACTTAAAAGCAGCAAGGATGAAATTCAATGCAAGTGCAAGAATACCAACATGAAGCCCCGATACCGCAAGGATGTGGGCAATACCTGATTGGGCGAACTGTGCTCTCGTTTCAAAAGTGAGAGCATTTCTCTCACCCAATATCATCGCCTTCAAAAGATTTCCATGTCCACCGAAATGATAGCGGTCGATCATGTCTGACAGACGTTTGCGGATACTTCCGAAAAATACCGTTCCCGGTTCAATAATGCGGGGATTGGGAGCGGAGGAATCAATAACCAGGCGATGAGTGAACCGGGGATAGGGAGATGCATGATCTTCCCTCGGGAGTGTAAGTGGTAGAAGCTGGCGTTTGAGTTTTCCTTGAATCAGAACATGGGATCCTTCCGGTATAGAAACGGTTTTGTTGTAAATTATACAGGGGAGTATACCGGAAACATTGTGAACGGTGCTATCAGCAAGAATAGTATAGCATCTCAGATTAAACCGGGAGTTTCCGGAGTATAGTGTACTTGTACCGGTGACGGTGCCCTCGATACGAACAGTTCGATTGGTGAAACTGTAAGGAACTGTGAGAGGTCTGTTGATATCGTGATGGATCGAGTATGCTGCCATACCGGTAGAAAAAATCACCGCCAGCGCACATATATCACCTGCAAAATTGTTGTTATAAAATCTAATCAAGAAAACAATGCCGATTACTGAAATAACAAGAATATAAGGCAGGTTGACAGGTATGTAAACGCATGCCAGAATCCCCACCGCAAATGCAACTGCCGCTTTCATTGCGGGGCCGGCGAGCGGCTTTTTCGTATGTATATTATTGACGGTATTCATATTTTAATAATACGGTTATTGATTGAAACCGTCAACAAACTTATCTGAATGGTGTCATGTTTTTGAAAGTGAGAGATAAATCAGATTATTTCAGACAAATAATAACAGTTTTTACAGATGTCCTGATCAAAATAACAGAGGTGTTTATGAAATCATGAAAAAATGTAATGTTTTTTATAGTGGATAACATGAGGGATGTGGCATCGTTATTTTTTGATTAACTATGCCATTTATCTACAATTTACTACTGCTTTTGATACTAAAAAAGATACGGCAGACTCCAGTATTTAATAATTGACTTCACCACCAATCAAATATTATAATTATTATTGATAATATTTTTATTTTATAAAATATTTCATAATTTCGAGGGGGCGATTTCAGTGAAAGATCCTGATGGAGTTTTAAAAGAGAAACCTGGCTCGGTTGTTTTTGCTCATTACGCAGAAGAATTGGCGAGGAAAGGCGAAATTGATAAAGCTCTCGATGTGCTTGATAAAGGAATAAGTGCAAATCCGTATTACGCTCCGGGGCATTCGGTCTTAGCGAATGTTTATTTTATGCAGGAAATGAATGATAAAGCAGCCAAAGAACTGGAAACTGCCCTTCAACTCGACCCTCAGACGCCTTGTGATCTGATTCGGCTTGGAGAGTATTACCTTGAGAAAGAAAAGAAAGACGAGGCAGCCCGATATCTCTGGGCAGCCCACAGGTTTGAACCGCATGTAGCCGAGATAAAGGAAGCTTTGGAAAGAAGCCAGAAACCACCGGAAGAACCCATGGATCTCGACCTTTCAGAAGAAAGTATGACTGCGCTTTCGCAAATAAGCGGCGAAGAAGAATTGGAAGGTGAGAAACAGGATGTTACAACTGATGAAGAAGTTGAGGATGTTCTTACCGGTAAGGCAGGTGAAGAAATGAGTGAAACCGCTGACGAATCTTTTTCAGAACTTATTGAAGAAACAGTCGAATCATTAGAAACGGAAGTTGAAGAGGAAGAGGGATTCACCGGAGAAGCTCAAGAAGAGACCATCGAAGAAGAAACCGCCGAAACTTCCGAGGACATAAGCACTTTTGAGATCGGGGACGAAGAAACTGCTGAACCGTCAACTGTCACAGAAGACCAGTCGGAGGAAGCAGCATCACCTCCGGATGAGCTGAGTTCCCTGGAGCCGGAGGCAGACATGTCAAGTGATGTAATCACGGAAGAAGAGCCGGCATACGACTATCTCTTGGGGGAAGCAGCATCCGAAGAAACAGTCGAATCATTAGAAACGGAAGTTGAAGAGGATGAAGGAATCGCCGGAGAAGCTCAAGAAGATGCCATCGAAGAAGAAACCGCCGAAAGTACCGAGGACATAAGCACTTTTGAGATTGGGGACGAGGAAACTGCTGAACCGTTAACTGTCACAGAAGACCAGGCGGAGGAAGCAGTATCAGCTTCGGATGAACTGAGTTCTCTGGAGCCGGAGGTAGAGGTGTCAAGTGATGTGATCATGGAAGAAGTTCCGGCATATGGCGATCTCCTGGAGGAGGCACCATCCGAAGACACCATCGAAGAGGAAACCGCTGAAAGTACCGAGGCATCTGAAGTCCCTGAAGATACCAAGGAGGATATAGACCTGTCGAGTTTACTGGATGAGCCACATGAGGAAATTACATCGGAACCTGCGGAAGAGGAAGAACAGGATGAAACCATAGAGATTTCAGGTGCTGCCATAACTGAAGCTTTGCCGACGTATTCCGAAATACTTGAAGAAGAATCTTCAGGTGATACGAGCGACGTGAAATACTCCGAAAGTACCGATGAGGGGAATATCCTCGAAATTGATGAAGTTGGAGAATATGATCTATCCGGGGTCGATATCAAATCATCCGAAAGTGAAAGTGTAGGAGAAGAACCGGTACTCGATGAGGAGGAACGTGAAGAGCTATTGGGATACAAAGAATTCCCGGGGGCACCGCCTGTTGAGGAAGCAGGGGAACCTGAAACTGAGATCGGGGAAAAACCGGATGAAACCACAGTTCCTGGCATACCTGAACAGCCAGAGGAAACTGTTTCAGATTTGGAACAGGGAGGACTTTACAGTGAACTCAGTAAAGATGAGATTGAGGCACTGAGTGTATCCGGTCTGGAAAGCGGTGAGCAAGACCGGGAACTTGAAATAGAAACGACAGAAGGTATCGATTATACGGATATATTATCTGATCAGATAACGGCACCGGTCAGTGAAGAGTCATCCGATATAGAGGAAGCGTTAAAAGAATCAGAGGACGATTCCTCAGTTTCCGATATAAAACTCGAAGACATTATACCGGCTGAACTTGATGTGGAAAGTCTTGATGAGTCAAAGGACACATTGCAGAAAGATATTCCCGACGATGCCGAAGATGTTGTATTTCAGGAATCTCCTGAACCTGAAACCCCTGTATTTGAAATACCTGATGAGAGTCTGAGTTTTGTTGAAGATATTATAAAAAGCGCTCCGGATATTGATTTCTTATCCGAAGAAAAAGAAAGTGTCGAAACCGATTCCTCTCTTAATGTACTCATTGACGACTATATCTCTACTATAAAGGAGGATTTAGATAAACCTCAATCTGGGGAGCCCATTAACCAGCAAACTGATGCAAATGAGGTGGCAGCGGAAGATTTTCAGGAAGATGATTCAGTTAAGGATGTTACGGCAACAATGGCTGAAATATATGCATCCCAGGGCATGAGTTCACGCGCTATTAAGATTTATACTGCATTGCTTGAAAAAGAACCTGATAATGAAGTGTATAAATCCCGCCTTAATGAATTGATTGATATGCAAGATCAAAAAACGGATGAGTCATGAGAACTGATGTTCACGAATTGATGATAGAAAAGGTTCGTGAAACAGGTCTCGACACACTCTTTGTTGGTAACCAGACAAACGTTCGATATGTTACCGGATTTACCTGTGACTCTGGGTTTGCTGCAGTAAATTCGCGAGATCCTTCCTTTTTTATCAATCCCCTGTATAGTGAACACGCACAGTCCATTGTAAAAAAACCCTTCACTATACATGAAGTCAAAGACGGTATCTTTAAGTATCTTTCCAGGCTTGATATATCTTTCTGGGGCACTAAAGTCGGGTACGAGGCAGATACACTCACCTGTACTGATTTTACCAAACTTAAAGAAGCATTGAAAGACGTTGAGTTAATAGCCACAACAGGTTTGATTGAAGAACTGCGGATGATTAAACGATCTTCCGAGATCAAGTCTATTACCGGTGCCCAGAGAATCTCGGAAGAAGTTTTTAATGAAGTACTTTCACTTGTCAGGGAGGGAGTTGAAGAACGCGATCTTGCCCTCGAAATTGATTACCGTATCCGTAAAAAAGGCGGGGAACGAGCCGCTTTCGAAATAATAGCCGCTTCGGGACCCAATACATCAAAACCTCATGCCGTTCCTTCCGGGCGGAAGCTCAAGGCGGGTGATATAGTTCTTTTCGATATGGGAACTATAATTGATGGGTATGCGTCAGATATGACACGAACGGTTGTGCTTGGTAAAGCAGATCCGAAGTTGAAAAAAATATACAGTACTGTGCTAAAAG